>CAYLIF010000017.1:0-16310 GCA_964383845.1 uncultured Oscillospiraceae bacterium | reverse complement strand
AGATAAAGTTGCTATTGTCACTGGAGCAAGCTCTGGAATGGGAAGAGATATAGCTTATTTGTTCGCAAAAGAAGGTGCAACCGTGTATGCTGTTGCTCGCAGAGTAGATCGTCTTGAAGAGTTAGCAAATAGTTCTAAAGAACTGGCTGGAAAGATAATTCCATTTGGAGCTGACTTGATGAAAAAAGAAGATGCAGAAAACATGATAGATGTTGCTTTTAAAAATCAGGGTAGGCTAGATATTCTAGTGAATAATGCTGGCATAATGGATGATTTTAGTCCTGTAGGAGAGGTTAAGGACGAAATGTTAGAGAAAGTATTTGCTCTTAACGTTTATGCTCCATTTTATACAAGTAGAAAAGCTATCGAAATATTCCTAAAGCAGGAATCAGGGAACATAATTAACGTTTCATCTATAGGTGGATTATTTGGTGCAAGAGCCGGAGCTACATATACTGCTTCTAAGCATGCATTAGTAGGACTAACTAAGAATACTGGCTTTATGTATGCCAAAAATAATATCAGATGCAATGCGATTTGCCCTGGTGGAGTTGATACAGAAGTTGGAGTTGGTGAATTCATGGGCAATATAAATGAAACTGGCATGAATATAATTATGCCTAACACCGCAGGGAATCCAAGAAGCGGAAGCGGTATGGAAATCGCAACTATAGCTTTATTCTTAGCCTCGGAGGATTCAAGTTTTGTTAATGGACAGTGTATCGTAGCAGATAGTGGTTGGACAGCATTCTAAAGAGTTGGGATAAAAGAAAACCTCCTGTTAATGAGAATATACCTATTAACAGGAGTTTTTAGTTTTTATGAAAACTTTTTGTTCATCATTTCAACAGTTATTTTTTATAAATCTTCTTTTATATCATCAGCTTTATTTTTAGCATCAGTTTTTAATTTACTGGCTTTAGCTTTTGTCTCATCACCAAATTCTTTGGCTTTTTCTCTCAATTCGTGGGATTTCTCTTTAGCGTCATCTCTAAGCTCATCTGTTCTCTCTTTTGCTTCGTCTTTCAATTCACTGGCTTTAACTTTAAGCTCATGGCTTTTTTCTTTAGCATCTTCTTTTAATTCAGCAGCTTTTTCTTTGGTATCCTCACTGAAATCCTCAAATTTGTCTTTAAATTTATCGGTTTTTTCTGAAGCTTGATCCTTAATATGGTCTACCTTTTTGTCTAATTTATCTAATATACCCATGTTATGAACCTCTCTTTCTTAATAAAATTAATGATAGCTAATGATTAGCGGCATCTTATTGATACACACCCTTGAATATTAAAAGCAAATTTTTTGTATTTACTTTAAAAAACCTTGGAGAATGGTATCTTCTGCTTCTTTTTCGCTTAAGCCCAAAGTCATAAGCTTTACCAGCTGCTCAGAAGCAATTTTTCCAATGGCAGCTTCATGAACCAATTGAGCATCAGCGCTAAAAGCAGTGATTTCGGGAATTGAAGAAACTTGTCCGCTATCCATAATGATGGAGTCACACTGTATATGACCTCGACATTCTGCATATCCCCGCATATTTAAATGAAAGACTTGTTTTGAATCATCTTGAGCCACAGATCGTGAAAGTATTTGGGCTGTTGAATTTTCTCCTTTCATTTCAACTAGAATGTTTGATTCAGCAGTTTGATTATTAGCAGTGAGTAGCCTTTCACTGACAATTAAACGTGCATCTTTATGCAGAATAACTTCCGTATCTCTTTTTGTCCTATCTACTCCCTTAATTTGAATCATTTCAAGTTCCGCACTTCCGCCTTCTTCAATTTCTATAATGGTTATTGGGTTTAAGACACGTTCTCCCGTTCCATCGCCTTCCCCATAGTGCTTTTCGATGTATTTCATCTTAGCTCCTTTACGAATAAAGAAGGTATGAATTCCATCATGTTGTGCTTTTTTGTTCCCAGTATTGTGGATTCCGCAACCCGCCACTATAGTAACATCTGAACCTGCTCCAATCTCAAAGGTGTTGTAAACCATATCATCTAAACCTTCAGAGAGGATAACAGGAATATGAACGCTTTCATTTATCGTTCCGGGCTTTATGATAATATCTATTCCAGGCTTATCTTTTTTAGTTTGAATATCTATATTAGCAGTTGTATTTCTTCCTGCTCCTTCACCATTTTTTCGAATATTGTATGCTCCCTTAGGAACCCCTTGTAAATCAGCGACTTCTTCTAAAATTTTCTTATCTATTACATTCAGCTCCAATTGCTTTTCCTCCTATTTCACATGCATTTCTGCAACGACACCCAGTATCAAGTTCTCTAATTTCACCTAAAATCTTTTCTCGATCAGTTATTTCACTAATCTTACCCCCGGCAACTAGTATTACTTGGTCAGCTAAGTTAAGTATTCTTTCTTGATGGGAAATAATGACAATTGTTGTGTCATATTTTTCATTTAAAGTTTCAAAGGTTTCTGTAAGTCTTTGGAAACTCCATAAGTCAATTCCTGCTTCTGGTTCATCAAACAATGCTACTTTCAAATTACGGGCTAGTATACTAGCGATTTCTAAACGTTTTAACTCTCCACCTGAAAAGCTGGCATTGATTTCACGATCCAAGTAATCCTGAGCGCACAAGCCTACATCAAATAACAAATCGCAAAGATCTGGTTTGAGTGTGGAGCCAGATGCTAAGGTTAACATATCCCGTACCTTCATTCCTTTAAATCTTGCGGGATGTTGGAAAGCATATCCAATACCTAGCCGAGCCCTCTCAGTGATATTCTTTTCTGTAATATCTTGAGAATCTAAAAAGATTTTTCCGGAAGTTGGAGTATAAATACCCATGATTGCTTTGGCAATTGAAGATTTGCCACCGCCATTAGGACCGGTCATAACGTAAATTTTTTTCTTGTCTAATTCTAAATCAATACCTTTTAAAACCTCCACATTACGGTTATCCTCCATAAAATCAAGACTTAAGTTCTCTAGTTTCAGCATTTTTATTACCACCTTTACTCCATTTTATTTTTTATTACTAAGATCTTGAATTAAATTTTTCATTTCTTTGATTTCTTTTTCTTGGGCTTCAATAATCTGATCAGCCAATTCTCTAACACGGGGGTCAGATATATTTGCTCTCTCACTTGTTAGTATAGCAATGGAATGATGAGGGATCATGCCTTCCATATAATCCACATCATCTATTGTGGTTTGATTTCTAACTAGGAATAATGATGACGAAAAAATCAATACGCATACTAGTACAATTCCTATATTAGCTTTTTTATTAGTAAGCATATGACCCATAAAGGTAAGCATTACAATTCCCATCACAGAGACGGAAAGTAGTGTCATATATAGTCTTGTTTCACTGAAAAAAACATGACTAAACTCGTAGGTATTTAGATACATAATCATAAACATAAGTATAGCAGAGGTGATAATCATGCCGATAAATTTTAAATAGTTTTTACTCATATTTTGTGCCTCCCTACTTTTTATATTTTGTATTATCTTTATTCTGTTATAATCAGAGTATACCCGCATATTTTAAAATTATTCATAGGGCTGAAAAAAGCACATGTATACACAGTGATAAAGTATGATATTGTTAGATAAAGCCAAGTACTAATATTTGAAAATCTTTTTTGGAAGTTTAAGAAGTACTGAGAAGGTATATAAAGTTATTATTATATAAAGCACTATTTGATAAAACATATATTGAATGCGAGGAAACCTAAAATGAAAAAAACGATAGTATTTATTGTTTCTCTATCCCTTGCTGTTACACTCCTAGCAGCTTGCGGGGCAAGCTCAGGTGAGCAGGACAGCGGTAAGCTAAAAGTTGTTGCTACTACAACCATAATTGCTGACGTTCTTAGAGAGTTGTCTGGAGATCTTGTAGAGGTGGAAGCTCTAATGGGGCCTGGCGTAGACCCTCATTTATATAAAGCTAGTGCGGGAGACGTAGACAGAATGGTAAAAGCTGATATGGTGGTCTATAACGGTCTTCATTTAGAAGGAAGAATGGGTGAAGTTTTTGAGAAAATACAAAACAAAATTATTTTTGCTGTAAATGATAACATTGATGAAAGTAGGCTTTTAGATTCTGATACATATGCAGGATATTTTGATCCTCATGTGTGGTTTGATATAATCATATGGGAAGATGCAACACGAAGAATGGCAGAAGGTTTAAAAGAATTAGATCCCGAGAACGCTGAAGAATATGATAAAAATCTAGCCAGATATTTAAAAGAGTTAGAAGACCTTGACCAATATGTTCGTGATAGAACCGAAGAATTAGATAAAGACAAAAGGATACTTATAACTGCTCATGATGCATTCCGTTACTTTGGGATCCAATATGGTTTTGATGTTAGAGGTCTTCAAGGAATAAGTACTGATGCGGAAGCAGGAACATCCGATATCAGAAACTTAGCTGATTTTATAGTGGAAAAAGAGATAAAATCTATTTTTGTCGAGTCTTCAGTACCAAGAAAAAATATTGAAGCATTGCAAGAGGCGGTTATGGCGAAAGGCTTTCAAGTTGAAATTGGAGGCGAGCTTTATTCCGATTCCACAGGCGGTGTGGGAACAGCAGCGGAAAGCTTTATCGGAACTGTTAAATCAAATATCGATACCATTGTAGATGCTTTGAAATAGCAAGTTCATGTAGGGAGGACTATAAATGAAGAACCTTGATTATATTATAAAAGTTGAAGATATGACGGTGGCCTATGGAGCAAAGCCCGTTCTTTGGGATGTGGATTTAGAGATTCCAAAATCTATTTTGATGGCAATAGTTGGCCCAAATGGAGCCGGAAAATCCACATTAATTAAAGCAATGTTAGATCTTGTAAAACCCGTATCTGGAAGTGTTCTTTTTAATGGAGAAAGCTATAAATCACAACGAAAGTATATAGGTTACGTGCCTCAAAGTGGTAGCGTGGACTGGGATTTCCCTGCAAATGTTCTAGACGTTGTTTTAATGGGTCGTTATGGAGAGCTAGGATGGTTTAAAAGACCTGGTAAAAAAGATGTAGCCCTGTCTTTAGAAGCTTTGGAAAAAGTGGGAATGCAAGACTTTGCTAACAGGCAGATATCACAGTTATCTGGAGGGCAACAACAAAGAATATTTTTAGCTAGAGCCCTTGTTCAAGATGCAGATATTTACTTTATGGATGAACCATTTAAAGGAGTAGATGCCAAAACAGAGGTTGCCATAATAGGCCTTTTGAAAGAGATGAAAAACAATGGGAAAACACTGGTTGTAGTTCATCACGATCTTCAGACAGTAGAAGAATATTTTGACTGGGTGGTGCTTTTAAACAGGCAAATCATAGAAGTGGGACCTATAGAAGATGTTTTTACTGAAGAAAATTTAAATCGCACATATAGAAGCACTGGTGAGTTTTTGCAAAGGTAGGTGATAGCTCTGAATATGCTGAACTTGGTACTGACAGACTATACATTTCAAGTAGTATCTCTTGGATCTGCACTTATTGGAATAATAAGTGGGGTGCTAGGGAGTTTTGCTGTTATACGAAAAGAGAGCTTGATAGGTGATGCAGTGTCTCACTCAGCCCTACCTGGAATAGCCCTAGCATTTTTAATAACTGGAACTAAAAACACAGAAATACTTCTTTTAGGCGCTCTTATTTCAGGGCTATTATCTACATTCTTAATTAATGGAATCAGGAAATACTCTAAAATCAAGTTTGATAGTGCCCTTGCATTTATATTGTCCGTATTTTTTGGAGGTGGGCTAGTACTTCTTACATATATACAGAAAATCCCTAATGCAAATCAGGCAGGTCTTGAAAAATTTATATTTGGACAGGCTTCTACTGTGTTATTAAGAGATGTAAAAGTTATAGCCATAGTTGGTATTGTTTTGCTGATTATTGTAGCCCTTTTCTGGAAAGAGTTTAAGCTAGTTTCTTTTGATAAAGATTTTGCCGAAAGCCTAGGGTTTGATACTAAAAAGATAACCACTCTTCTTTTTGTACTTATTGTAACTTCAATTATAATGGGACTTCAAACCGTGGGGGTTATTCTTATGAGTGCTATGCTTATTGCTCCTGCAGTAGCCGCAAGGCAGTGGACTGATAAGCTTCATGTAATGGTTGTACTGTCAGCTATATTTGCCGCTATAGCAGGTGTTACGGGAACCATTATAAGTTCTGTTGTATCGAAATTACCAACGGGCCCTATGATCGTTATTATAATAAGTTTCATCGTTATTATAAGTTTGGCAATAGCTCCTAACAGGGGCTTAGTATGGCGACACTTAAGTAATAGAAAAAACCAAAGGGTAATAAGTGAAGATCAAGTTTTAGTTAATTTGTATCACCTTGCTATGAACCATGAAGACAATAAACATAGCCACGATTTAATGACTATAAGCCCTAACGTATCCTTAAAAGATAAGGGTAAAGAAACAATCAGAAAACAACTGGAAAACCTTAGAGCAAGAGGTTTCACAAGTGAAGATTATTTTGATCAGTGGTTTATAACTGATGCTGGGATAGATTATATAGAAAATTATTCCAAGAAGAAGGAGGGATAAGATGACTGCAGGATTAGAAATACAATTAATAGCAGTTATTGTGGCAGTGGCTTGTTCTCTTCCAGGAGTTTTTTTAGTTCTTAGGAAGATGTCGATGATGACTGATGCAATAACCCATACTATTTTATTGGGAATTGTTATAGCGTTTTTCTTGACACAAAGCCTAACTTCACCACTTTTAATAATCGGTGCTGCAATTATGGGAGTTATAACGGTTTTTCTTATAGAGCTTTTAAACAGCACTAGGCTGGTTTCTGAGGATTCTGCTATAGGTGTGGTTTTTCCTCTTTTGTTTAGTATCGCCATAATTATAATATCAAAATTTGCAGGTTCTGTTCATTTAGATACAGATTCGGTTTTGCTAGGGGAACTAGCATATGCTCCATTTAATAGGCTTATTTTGTTTGACATGGATTTGGGACCTAAGGCTTTATATTCAATGGGGATTATTTTGATTTTAAATTTGATATATATAATAGTTTTCTTTAAAGAATTAAAGGTTGTAACCTTTGATCCAGCCCTTGCAACAATAATGGGATTTGCTCCTTCATTAATTCACTATAGCCTAATGACCCTTGTTTCTATAACTGCAGTAGGAGCATTTGAATCAGTGGGATCTATCCTTGTTATTGCCTTTATGATCGGACCTCCAATAACAGCATACCTACTAACAAATGATTTGAAAACTATGATTATATTTAGCGCCATAGTGGGATCTATTAACGGAGTATTAGGATACCAGCTTGCTGCACTTTTTGACGTTTCAATCGCTGGGAGCATGGCAGTTATGACTGGTCTTGTATTTTTTCTTGTGTTCATATTTGCTCCCAAAAAAGGACTACTTACGATTGTCCGAATGAGAAACAGCCAGAAGTTCGAGTTCGCCGGTAAATCTCTGGTTTTTCATATATGCAACCACGAAGGAACAGAAGAAGAATTTAGTGAACTTGGATTAGATACAATACATAATCACATGAATTGGGAGAAGAGCTTCTTGAACGGAATAATGAAAACCCTAAGGCAGGATAAGAAGATATATATAGATGAAGGTATAGTTAAATTAACAGATGAGGGAAGAGAGTACGCTATAAGAAGCTGCGAAGAGATTTCATCTGAGTCGTAAATGAAACAAAAAAGTAGGGGGCTTAACTATATGGACATTAATACAGATTTAAAGCTTAAACAAAATAGAAAAAATATCAGCGGTTTTACATTTGTGGAAATAATTGTAGTCATCGTTATAATCGGGATTTTGGCTGCAATAATTATTCCCGGTTTAACTCGTTACATCGATTTTGCCAGAGAAAAGGCTGACTTGGAGCAGTTGGGAATTCTGAATCGAGTAACTAAAGCATTTAGACTTGAAAATTCAATGTCAGATCCATTTTTAGATACTGAAAACAATTCTTTGAAGTTAATGGGTGAGCTAGTAACCAAACAATTTCTTTCTGAGCCCTTGATTCCAAAGCTACCAAAGGCTAAATTCGAATGGAGCTTGCAAGACACATTTGAAGATAGCCAGTGGATTTATCTGAAAGAAATTGATACAGCAAGTAATTCTATTTCTCATATTTTCAGGAACAAAGATTTGAATGATTATCCAATTAAAGATTTCATTTGGGGGCAAACAGAAGATGGATTTTATTCTTCATATGGAGTTCTTTTTGTTAAAAATCCTAAAGATTACTACAGCATTACAAGTGTTGCTACCTTAAGTGATGGAGGTAGTAATAATGGAGGCTATGGTATTTTCTTCGAAACAACATTGAATGATAAGAAAAAAGACACAGGTTATGTGCTGGAATTTGATAGGGGTAAAGGTGGAATTTTAATTAATTCTCGAGACAAATCATCTGAAACAACTCTTCTGGAAATAGGAAATTTCAAAAAACCGAATAATAAACAAAAGAATTCTGATATAATTCCCTTGAAGGAAGACCCTTGGTGGACTAACCCACATTCTATAACTCTTAAGGTCTCTGCTTCTTCTAAGCCAGGCAAAAAAGAACTTCAGGTTTCTATTGATGGTAAGAGTGTTCTAGAGTCTTATGAGATTGATACAAATAATAGAGTTGGCGAAAAGCTAACAGGATTGCGATCTTGGCATGTAAGAACGGATTATGAAGAATTAGTGATTCAATAAAACGCTAATGAGTTCAAATTCGATAAAACAAAAATCCACAAAAACATATAGACGAATCAAACTCTACATGATATAATCTATTTAATTAAATAATAATTTTTGTTGTGGACTTTCCACGATAAAGGCAAAACCGTCGAAAGACGGTGACGCAAAACTATAGGGCCTTACTTAGAAATAAGTTGGCAGCCAGTTTCCGAAAGGGGAGTTTTTTATGTTAAATAAAAGAATCGTTTGCTTGCTGTTAGTCATCTTGTTGTTAGTGCCAACCACAATCGTTCAAGCAGCAGTAGTTGTAGACAAAAGCCAGCTGGAAAGCGGAATAGTAAGTGTTAATTATAATACTGTAAAAGATGTTTCTTTCAAGGTAATGGTTAACAAAGGAACGATTAACTATTTCTATGACTTAAATGAGGGCAGCATAATTCCTTTACAAATGGGAAATGGTGATTATGAAATTTCTATTTTGGAGAACATAAAAGGAAACAAATATAGAATAGTAAACAGAGAGAAAGTCACGGCAAACTTGACAGATGAGAATTTCGTATATCTTCAATCTATGCAGCTTATAAGCTGGAATGAAGAAATGGAGATAATTAAAAAAATCAAAGAATTAACCCTAAATGCAAAAGACGATCAAGAAAAACTTAAGGCTGTATATGATTATGTAACCAAGAACATAAAATATGATTATCAGAAATTCAGTAAACTAAGCAGTAATTATATTCCTGCAATAGAAGAAGTTAATAAAGACGGAAAAGGAATATGTTATGATTACGCTGTTATGACAGCTGCTATGCTTAGAAGTATAGGGGTTCCAACTAAGCTTATTATGGGGTACAAAACTGGCCTCAAAGAATACCATGCTTGGAACCAAGTATATTTAGATGAACAATGGATAACAGTTGATACCACTATTGATGCAATACATATACAAGGGAAAAGAACAACTCAAATTAAAAAAGATTCAACCCTATACTCAGTATTAAAAGATTATTAAGATATTTGTTAAAAGACATTTGCACCTCTAAGGTTTTGAGTTAATCAAGCCAAGGAGGTGCTTTTTAGTCTTTACCTTTTAAATTCAATGATTTTGGGTATAACTAAAGATAATGTACTAATATTTTTCGAACAAAGAAATGGAGGGGCAATATGCTATACGAAATTGTAAAGGACTTCCCTAATGATATTATTTATGAAAAAGAGGGTCCTTTTATATCACTTTATCAACCAACCCACAGATTTAGGCCTGAAAATAAGCAGGATGTTATAAGGTTTAAAAACCTGGTTCGGACAATTGAAAATTCATTAAAGGAAAAGTATCGAGATAAAGATTTAAAAACTTTAATGAAACCTTTTAATGATATTGCAGAAGACAATATATTTTGGAACAACACTACAGATGGGCTAGCTATATTAGCTAATGAAAATAAGTGTATAGTCTATAAATTAAAACGTCCAGTAGAAGAAGCCGCGGTAGTCGGTAATACTTTCCACATAGGGCCTTTGATTAGAAACTTCCAATCTGATGACAAATACCACTTACTTGGTTTAGATAGAAAAGAATTCACCCTTTTTGAAGGAAACAGATACAGTTTTGAGCAGATAGAAATAGACCCTAGTATTGATACAAAGGCAGAGGATGTATTAGGGGATGAAAGAACGGAGCCATACCTCTCTCCAGGTGCTTATGGAGGAGCAGAGAATAATCCTATGTTCCATGGCCATGGAGGAAGAAAAGAAGAAGTGGATATAGATGCTGAAAGATTTTTTAGATATGTTGATAAGGTTGTTTTAGATCATTATTCCAACCCAACAAAAGTGCCGCTAATTCTTGTTGCCTTAGATGAACATCAAGGGCTATTTAGAAGCCTAACAAATAATTCTTACTTGCTAGAAAAAGGGATAAGAAAAGATTACAGAACATTATCTACAAGCGACATAAGAGAAGATGCTTGGGAGCTAATAGAACCTAAATATTTGGAACAAACTAAAATTTTAACAGATAGATATAATTTTGAGCGACCCAAATCTCTTGCATCTGATGATTTAACTGAAGTAGCAAAAGCTGCATTCGAGAATAGGATTGGTACTCTCTTAATGGAGGCGGATAGAGTAGTTCCTGGAAAACTTGACAAGGAAACTGGAAAATTGGAAATGACAGATTCAAATAATTCTCAGTTTGGAAACATATTAGATGATTTGGCTATGATGATGTATAAAAATAATGGTGAGATAGTAATTCTTCCAAAAGGGCGAATGCCTAGCACAACAGGTGTAGCCGCTATCTTTAGATACTAGCCACTTATATCTGAGCAGACAGATTTTATTAAATAAATACTAAAGATTTGAATAACTCCCTAGAAAATAAACTAGGGAGTTATTTTATTGTCTATTGAATAAAGAACAAACGTTCTATATAATGGATATGCGAAAGAGGGGTGAGGATTCAAATGACTTTTATAATGCATATAGATGCTAACTCAGCTTATTTAAGCTGGACTGCTACATATTTGCTTGATCAGGGATATCCAATAGATATAAGGAAAATCACCGCTGTTATATCTGGAAACCCAAAAAACCGTCACGGGATTATATTGGCTAAATCCATCCCAACCCAAAAATATAAAGTAACAACAGGAGAAAGTTTATTTCAAGCAAGACAAAAATGTCCAGACCTAAAAGTATATCCTCCTGATTACGATCTATACTTAAGATGTAGTGATGCAATGTATAATATCTTATCGGAGTACTCTTCCTCAATACAAAGGTATAGCATAGATGAATGTTTTATAGACTATACATATTCTAGAGATAAATTTGGAGAACCAACCAGGGTGGCATATGAGATTAAAGAGAGAATCAAAGAGGAATTAGGCTTTACTGTTAATATCGGGATATCTTCAAACAAGCTTCTTGCCAAAATGGCATCAGAGTTAGAGAAACCTGACAAGGTTCATACACTGTTTCCCGATGAAATAGCAGATAAACTATGGCCTCTCCCAGTAGGGAATCTTTTTATGGTTGGAAGAGCTACAAGGGAAAAACTTGGCAAAATTAACATAAGGACCATTGGAGATCTGGCAAAAGAAAACCCTATCTATCTCAAAGCTTTATTAAAATCTCACGGCTTATTGATTTGGAACTATGCAAATGGCATTGATGAGTCTCCAGTTATATTGAATTCTGATATAGCTCAAAAAGGTCTTGGAAACAGCACAACCATAGCTTATGACATAACAACGGAAAAAGAGGCCTATAAGGTGATTTTAGCCCTTACAGAGAGGGTTGGTATGAGACTTAGGAGAATGAAAAGGTTTGCAAATGTAATTTCCATTGGAATAAAAACTGATAGCTTTGTAAGATATAGCCATCAAGTTAAATTACCTCTTGCTATCAATTGTACACAAGAAATTTATGAGTGTGCTTGTCGTCTTTTAGATGAGTGTTGGAAGGGAGAACCCCTAAGGCATATAGGAGTCTCTCTTTCAGAGCTAGATGAGTTTGAAAACCCACAAATTTCTTTTTTTGAACATGACGACTCTCAACGTCTAAAGGCATTAGAGAAAACTTTAGATGATATTAGACTTAAATATGGTGAAAAATCAATTATAATGGGGACTTTTGCCAACGGCGATGTATCGCCCATTCAAGGTGGAACAAATGATGGCGACTTCATAATGATGGGAGGTTATCAGCAGTGAGAATATTAGCAGAACCAATAGATGCCATCGTTATATTTAAAGGGAAAAATAGACCCAAACCCTTTAAATTCAAATATTGTGATAATGATGGAATGATCCATGAGATAAAGATAGATAAAATTATACAAGAAGAAGAAACCAAGATTGCGGGAATAAAGGCTTTTATTTACAGATGCCAAAGTCAAATAGGTGGAGAAATAAAAGTGTATGAACTTAAATACAGAATAGACGAATGTAGGTGGGAACTTTACAAAATGTAATAAAATTTAAAAAATATGTGGGAGAATACAGACAATGATGTATTGATTAGGCGTTGGGAAAATGTTACATTTATTATGTGAAGAATAAAAAATTATAGCTTTTAGTAGTCATTACTTTAAAAAGTGAGGAGATTAAATATATGAGGAAAGATATTTATAAAAGGCTATTGATATTATTGGCCATGGTTTTTATGACATTCTTTATTTTTGGATGTGCAGAGGAAGAGGTTACGCCAACATCTACTGATAATAGAGCTATCATTGGAATATCGTGGTGTGAAGAAACAGATGTGGAGGAATACTCCGAGGATCTTCAGGCTTATATTGATGCTATAGATAAGGCCGGAGGTGTATCTTTGTTGCTGCCTTTGTTAACAGAAGAAGGAAAAGCAGAGGAGGCATTAGATAGTATAGATGCCCTTATTATGACTGGAGGGGAAGATATCGATCCAAGTTATTATGGTGAAGAACCTAATGCGAATCTCGAAGAAGTTAATTCTCCTAGGGACAAATCGGACTACTTATTATTAACTGCTGCTTTAGAAAGGGATATGCCAGTTTTAGCTATATGTCGTGGGCACCAAATGCTTAACGTGGTTTGTGGAGGAACATTATATCAAGACATACCAACTCAGTATGAAACAGAAGTGTTCCATAGATCACCAGACCAATTAGATTTTGAATATCACAATATAGGTATTGTAAAAGGAAGCGAATTAGCTGAAATTATGGGACCTGGTACAGTTGCCGTAAATTCATGGCACCATCAAGCCATTAAGGATCTGGGCGAAGGTTTATATGTTATAGCCACAGCAGCAGACGGAATAGTCGAAGCCGTTGAGGGAGATGGTACAGCCTTCGTTTTAGGAGTACAATTTCATCCCGAATGGCATGTAGATGATGGAGATATGGTCCATTTGGAATTATTCAAAAAACTCATTGAAGAAGGATTGAAAAATAGAATGTAAAAGATATAAAAATTTGGGGCTGAAACCTTTAGGAAAAGGTCTTCAGCTCTTTTAGTTTGAGTTAAAGTTTGGGAATGGTTATTTTAAATGCTATAATGAGATAAATAATAACCGAATCTGGCTATAAGGAGGATTTGAACATGAGTAGACTACGTGATTTATTAAGTCAAGATAGTCTTGAGAAAGACATTGAAGATATAATAGAAAATGCTAAGGCTAAAAGCAGGGTCAGTAAGATGATGAATCCTTTCTTGGTAGGTTGTCAGAGAACTGATCAGGAGGTTACATTAGGTTTCCAGGTACAAGACGCCCAACTTAATGAGCATGACACCATGCACGCAGGATTTATAGCGGCAGCGTTTGACGAAGCCTTCGGCGTCATGGCTTCATACTTAGGTCAGGGAAGCGATAACGTTTCAATAAACATATCCTTAAACTGTATAAAGCCAATCCCAATGGGAGATACCACTGAAATAACAGTAAAGGCGACATCTTTAGGGAGAAGGCTTCTTACACTTACAGGAGAGTGCCATTTAGCTAGTAATGGCCTACTTACCAACACTGCCCTAGCTACTTTTGCCATAGTATAAATATTTCAAGTGGTTTAAAAAAACGTCTATATAGTTGAGGGAGTGTGATCAATATGAGTGATTTATATTTGGTGACAGGTGCTGCTGGGTATTTAGGTAATACCTTAGTAAGACGATTGCTTGAATTGGGAAAAAGTGTGAGAATATTAATTCTACCAGATGAAGAGAATATACCAGAAGGCACTTTAGAGATTTGCTATGGAGATGTTCGTAAACCAGAAAGCATGGTGGAGTTTTTCCACAATCCTCAAGAGCGAAACTTAATTGTAATACACACTGCTGGCATCGTCTCCATAGCGTCTAAGTTCCAGCAAAACGTTTATGATGTAAATGTTACGGGGACAAAGAATGTTGTTAACCTCTGCGAAAAAGCTAATGTAAAAAAATTGGTATATACGAGTTCAGTACACGCAATTAAAGAAAGGCCAAAGGGTGAAATAATATTTGAGAGCGAGACATTCAATCCTGATGATGTTGTTGGCTTATATGCTAAAACGAAAGCTGAAGCTACAAAAATAGTATTAGAAGCAGCTATGGGAGGTCTCAATGCAAGTGTCGTTCATCCATCGGGAATGTCAGGACCCTTTGATAACGGGAAAGGCTATCTTACCACACTGGTTATAGACTATTGCAAAGGGAGGCTTACTGCCGCTATTAACGGAGGTTATGATTTTGTTGATGTAAGAGATGTTGCAGAAGGGATTATTTCATGCTGTGAAAAGGGGAGAAAAGGAGAATCCTACATACTCTCGAACAAGTATTTTACCATCAAGGAGCTTTTGTTCTTGCTTCACGAAATAACTGGAAAAAAAGAAGTTAAAATAATACTCCCTTTGTGGTTTATAAACATCGTGGCACCAATTGCAGAGTTATACTATAAGATTCTTAGACAACCTCCGCTTTTTACACCTTATTCAATTTATACAATCAACTCTAATTCCATGTTCTCTCATGAAAAGGCAACGCGGGAGCTTGGTTATACCACAAGACCTATGGTTGCGACATTAAGGGATACGGTTAATTGGTTGAAGAAGAATAACAGGCTGTAGAAACTTATGTATCGTTTGTGGGCAAGCTATTCTCAAGACAAATAAAGTTTAAAGACTATTAATTGGTTGGTAGTTGTAGCACAACTTAATAAATGCATCCATTGTATTCGTTATAAATTTATTTTTGTGATATGCCACACTAAAGGTTCGAGGAAAGTTTAAATCGTGAACTTTTATTATAGATAACTCACCGGAGTTAACTTGTTCTCTTACAAGCTTCTCTGATAGAACTGCAATTCCGATTCCATTTAAAGCTGCACTTCTTAGGCCATCTGACCCATTGCTTTCCCAGCCTAAATTCCATACAATCTCCTTAGACGCCATAATGCTTTCAAACAATTCTCTGGTTCCGCTTCCTTCTTCACGAACTATAAAGTTGTGATTACGAAGTTCAGATGCAGATAGCGCATCGGACCTATATAAAGGGTGATTTTTGCCGCATACCAATACAAGCTCATCATCCAGAAAAGGAATGGCTACTATTTTTGCGGAATGGATTGCTCCTTCGATTATTGCGAAATCGATTTCGTTGTGAATAATCATGCCCTCTATATTCTTAGTGTTTTTTACGAAGGCATTAATATGAACAGAAGGATATTTTTCGACAAAACTATTAACTAGACCAGGTAATAGATAGGTTCCCACAGTTACGCTAGCACCTATTTTTATAATTCCACTCTTCTCATCACTTTTCATGGAATATTCCATCTCACTTAATAAATCAACAATATGCCGAGCATAGCTTAAAAGTTCATTGCCATTTTCCGTTAGGTATAGACGCTTTGAAAGACGATCAAAGAGCTTTACATTATAATAATTTTCTAATTCAGCAATTGCTTGACTAACGGTAGGTTGGGAAACAAACAGAGCCTTTGAAGCAGCCGTCATGCTGCCCAAATCTGCTACAGCTATAAATATCTTTAAAAGCCTTAAGGTCATAAAAAGCCTCCTTCTAACTTGCATACTCTTTTAGAGCCGTCGTATAGCCTTTAAGCTATGATATATATTATAACATAATATTTTACAAATACATCTCGCGATATTACAATAAAAGAAAAAG
>CAYLIF010000016.1:21478-30198 GCA_964383845.1 uncultured Oscillospiraceae bacterium | reverse complement strand
CCGAGACAAGCGACAGTGAAAACCCCATCGATGAGGACAGCTTTTATGTGGTTTCCCCCGCCGGTGCCATCGGCTTATGTGAGGACGGCGAGGACATCGACTGGCTGTTTCTGTCCAATAATGCACCGAATGAGGATTTGCCGCTCACATACCAAGCTGCCCCGCAGATAAGATTCTGCTCCAAATGCGGCGCTCCCGTCGTTCCAGCCGCACGTTTTTGCGGAAAGTGCGGCAATAGACTATGAGACATCTTTGAATAATACAGAAGAATTCTAAAATGTGGCATAATAGTTAAGACGAACAGGCAGTTTTACCTACTGTCTGTTCGTCTTTTATATCATTCTTTTTTCCGTATTCAGTTTACCCTGACCCTCGGTTCACAAGTTGTCTTTATGGCTACTTGTATTTAATAGACGGGGATTTTTTATCTTACTCAGCTGGAGTAGCGATAACCCAAGGTGTGTATTCTGGGCCTTCTCCTGTGTAAATTCCTTCACGCCACATATAGAAGAAGCGTTCAGCAGGGATAGTAAAATATCCATCTTGATAGTGGTCAGTGGTATCATATGGGTCAGCAACAATAATTACATCGTCTCCAAAATGGTCGTCAGTACCCATAGTATCGTAACCAATTATTACCTGCCAATGTCCAGACCAATCTAGCCAGTCAATCATAATAGGAGTACCAGCGTCTAAATGAGTTCTTACCCAATTAGTAAAGTTATTGGGATCATCTGCTTCTGCATAAGGATCCAACTCATAATTACCATCTCGGTTTGTTTCAACATTCCAACCAAGATCCTTAAAGATTTTAGAAACTCCTGTGACTCCAACTCCCGTATCTTCGCTTACACTACCCATTTTGCAAAGAGTCATCTCATCATAATCAGTGACTCCGTAATAATTGAGTACAAGTAGTGAAGAAACTGCTCCACAAGAATACTCTGTTGATTGGAGAGCTGTATGGAAATTCGGTATCACTGATAAACGGTCAGAAGGTTTCATGTTGAAAACATCTAGAGGTTTCCAATATGGAGAATCAAAGTGGTCACCGATGCTATCATAACTTGTAGCACCTGAAGCAGTTAAGTCTAGGCCATCGGGATATGGCAAAAAGTGCTTTTCAAATGGGGTTACTGCTAGATCAGTATCAGTGTCAACATCCGTTGGGGCAGAAGTACAAGCGGTAAAGGCAAACACCATCAAAATACTAAGAATCACGGCTAAGATTTTTCTCGATTTCATTTTCTTCCTCCTCGTTTTCAATACAATCACAATATTCAGTTAATTATACACCCTGGCCATTGGGAGGGCAATACAATTCGTGTATTTAAAGGAATTCCGAATTTAGAGAATCATTCGGGGAAAACAATTTCGACTTTAAGTCTTATGTGATATACTGTCTTTAATTGATTTAAGATAAAAGAAAACAGTTTTTAGAGCTTTGGAGGAGATATAATGGCGGAGAATTTTATACATAGTATTATTGAAAAAGACAATGCAAGCGGAAAATATGGGGGCAAAGTGTACACAAGATTTCCACCAGAACCCAATGGATACCTTCATATTGGCCACGCAAAATCCATTTGTCTCAATTTTGGGACTGCAATTAAATATGATGGTAAGTGTAATCTTAGGTATGATGATACCAATCCAGTTAAGGAAGATGTTGAATATATAAAATCCATTGAAGAAGATGTGCGGTGGCTTGGATTCACATGGGATGAACGCCTATGGGCTTCGGACTATTTTGGAACTATGTATAATGGCGCAGTAGAGCTTATTAAAAAAGGAAAAGCTTATGTTTGTGAACTCAGCCCAGATGAAATGAGAACTCATAGAGGAACTTTAACTGAGGCGGGAAAAGAAAGCCCCTTTAGAGACCGGCCAATGGAAGAAAACCTTGATCTTTTTGAAAAGATGAAAGCGGGAGAATATAAGGACGGAGAATTGGTTCTTCGAGCAAAGATTGATATGGGCTCTCCAAACATAAACATGAGAGACCCTATTATTTATCGAATCGCTCATGCCACCCACCACAATACTGGAGATGATTGGTGTGTATATCCAATGTATGATTATGCTCACCCAATTGAAGATGCAATTGAGGGTATTACTCACAGCCTTTGTACTTTAGAGTTTGAAGACCATAGGCCCCTTTATGAGTGGGTTCTTCGTGAGATTGGATGGTGGCCAAATCCACCTCAACAAATTGAATTTGCAAGACTAAATATAACCAAAACAGTTATGAGTAAAAGATATTTAAAGGCTTTGGTAGATGACGGTTCTGTAGAGAGTTGGGACGACCCAAGAATGCCTACAATAGCAGGACTTAGAAGAAGAGGTTACACTCCAGAAGCTATAAGAGACTTTTGTGACCGAATTGGAGTAGCAAAAGCTAATAGCACAGTAGACGTTGAGTTACTTGAGCACTGTGTAAGGGAAGATCTAAAGGAAAAGGTTGAAAGCCGTAATGTGGTTTTTGATCCCATCAAGGTGGTGATTAGCAACTATCCTGAAGATAAAACAGAAGAAGTGGAAGTTGAAAACAGCAAAGAAAACCCAGAAATGGGAACAAGACATATTCCTTTTTCAAGAGAAATTTGGGTAGATGGGGCGGATTTCCAAGAAATCCCTGAAAAAAAATACTTTAGACTATTTCCTGGCAATGAAGTAAGGCTTAAAGGAGCCTACTTCGTTAGGGTTAATGAAGTTGTTAAAAATGAAGATGGAACAATCAAAGAACTCCAGTGCACCTATGATCCAGAAACTAAAAGTGGAAGCGGTTTTGAAGGTCGAAAAGTTAAGGGAACAATTCATTGGGTAGAAGCAAAAACTGCTCTTCCAATTACAATTCGTGAATACAGTTATTTAATGAGAGAAGGGGAAGATGGTGAGATGGAAATAAACCCCGACTCAGTAAACATAGTTAAGGCTTATGGCGAACCTGCCTTAGCAACAGCGAAAGCTGAAGAAAGATTCCAATTCTTTAGACATGGCTACTATATCGCCGATAGCAAATTGACAAAGGGCGCAGACAAGGTATTCAATTCCATTGTAGGATTGAAAAGCTCCTGGAAATAAACTCGCAACTTGAGAAATCGATATAAAGGTAAGATTATATGCTACAAGAAGAATTATTTCGATACATACTTCTGGGACTTGCCATTTTATTGGGCTGGTTAGCAGGAAATGGTTCAGTTTTTTTATTCAACAAATTGCCGGGGAAATGGCTTACAGATTACGACGAGATCCCATTGGAAGAAGTGCTGCATCCAACGAGACAAAGAATAGAAAGCACCCCTTGGAAATTGGTTTATTCTATGTTTTTCATAGCATGTGGTATCTGGATTGCCGAGAAACTATGGCATTCATCCATGTGTTACTGGTCCATGATAGCTCTTTTAATAAGTTATATCATTGCTATGTGGCTGCTCCTTTTAATAGCCTTAGCTGATGGGAAATATGGAATTATACCTGACCAACTGGTTTTCGTCCTGGCTCTTACTGCAATAGGCTTTGCCCCTTATAAAGAAAGCTTTTTAGATCCACTGTATGGAGCTCTTATAGGTGGAGGAACTATGCTTATCCTAAGTCTTGTAAGTAGGGCTATTACTAAAAAACCTTCATTGGGAATGGGGGATGTAAAGATCTTTCTTGCAATAGGCCTTATAATGGGCCTTAAAGGAACCATTGCTATTCTTGTGGTTACTGCTATCTCTTCTGCAATAGGCTTTTCAGCAGGACTTTTAATGGGAACTCTTAAAAGGGGAGATTCAGCAGCCCTTGGCCCTTATATAGTAGGGGCCAGTTACTTGGTTATGTTGTTTGATGGTATCACGGATTTTATTTTCAGGGGGTTTTAGGAATGAAGAATGTTCTTTTGACCATATCCTACGATGGAACCAATTTTTCTGGATGGCAAAAGCAACCTAAAAGGCGCACTGTTCAGGGCGAAATTGAAAAGGCGCTAACAACTCTTTGTCATAGCAAAATCGCCATTAATGGTACAGGACGAACAGATGCGGGGGTTCATGCTTGGGGACAATGTGCGAATTTCAAGGGAGAGTTTGGCATCCCTGTAGAGAGGATAAAAGACGCGCTAAATAACCTTTTGGGAACGGGAAGACGAGCAATTGTTCCTAGAGACATTTTCATAAAAGATGTTAGCTTGGTTCCTGAAGACTTTCACGCAAGATTTAGTGCTAGGGAGAAAACCTATGTTTATAAAATTCGAAACCATCCCAGCTTTGATATATTTCAAAGGAATTACTGCCAACAAGTTACTGTGCCTCTAGACTTGAAACTTATGATAGAAGGATCAAGGCTTTTGGAAGGTCGTCATGATTTTAAAAGCTTCCAAGCTTCCGGAGGAGAAGAAAAAGAAACCACGGTAAGAACTATTAGCAGTATAAAGATAGAGAGCGAAGAGGATTTTCTAACTATTGCAGTTACAGGAGATGGCTTTTTATATAATATGGTTAGAATAATTGTGGGTACCTTAGTAGAGACAGGTAAAGGCAATATGCCGCCTTCTCAAATAGCAGATATTATAGCGGCAAAAGATAGACAATTGGCTGGCCCTACAGCTCCTGCCCAGGGGCTATACCTTGCAGAGGTTAATTTTGATATGATATAATTAATAAGCACATTAAGGAAAAGGGGGAACTATGGATAGACCAAATTGGGACGAATACTTTATGCAGATGGCGGAATTAGCATCTAGCCGATCTACTTGCCTAAGAAGACAAGTGGGAGCAGCTATAATTAAACATAAGCATGTAATTGCAACAGGCTACAATGGAGTGCCACGTGGAATAATGCACTGTGAAGAAAGAGGAGGCTGTCTTAGAGAAAAGCTTAATGTTCCTTCAGGAGAGCGCCATGAACTATGTATGGGCCTTCATGCCGAGCAAAATGCTATTATTCAAGCAGCTACTATGGGGCAATCTATAGAGGGGGCTACTATTTATGTGACTCATCAGCCATGTGTGATTTGCGCAAAAATGATTATTAATGCAGGGATTCGGCGAATAGTTGTAAAAGCAGGATACCCAGATCAGCTTGCTGTTGATATTTTAGCAGAAGCAGGTTTAAAAATAGTACCGTTAGGAGAGCATGAGTAGATATGGACTATCCTGGAGCTTTGACTTTATGGGGAGTTTTTTTGCTGGCCGCCTTTGGGGCTTTAGCCTTTGCACCCATAGCAATTAAAATTGCGCCTAAGATTGGCGCACTAGACATTCCCAAAGATGAGAGACGCATGCACGAAAAACCGATGCCTCGGTTTGGCGGGCTTGCTATTTTTGTAGGGGTAAATTTGAGCCTGGGAGTTTTTCTTGGCCACGACACAAGAATCCTAGGAATTATGTTGGGTGGCTTGATAATTTATCTTATAGGGATTTACGATGATTTGAGAGGTATTTCACCAAAGGGGAAGCTCCTTGGACAAATTGTTGCTGCTCTTGTGGTCTGCGCATTTGATGTTCGAATTATGTTTATAACCAATCACTTTACCGCTCAATTTGGAGACGAACACCTTTTCCTAGCTGGAGCAGTTTCTTGGATAATAACGGTGATTTGGATTGTAGGTATTACCAATACAATTAATTTGATAGATGGGTTAGACGGTCTTGCAGCGGGTATCGCAGCTATTGCATCACTTAGTATTGCTTATACTGCATATATTCATGGCTACTATTTAGGAACCATGGGTATGCTTGCTATAGCTGGTGGTGCTTTAGGGTTTTTGCCATTTAACTTTCATCCTGCCAAGATTTTCATGGGGGACGGGGGTTCTCTACTATTAGGGTATCTTTTGGCGTCTATGTCTGTAGTGCAGCCTGCCAAGGGGGCAACATTATTGGCAGTTCTAGTTCCTATGCTGGTTTTAGGCCTTCCTATTTTTGACACGGCCTTTGCAATATTAAGACGAAGTTGGAATAGAAGACCAATTATGGAAGCGGATCGAGGACACCTTCACCATCGCATTATGGATGCCGGAATGGGACAGCAGCGTTCGGTTTTAACGCTGTATGGTATATCAGGAGTTATGGGAATAGCAGCAGTTCTATTTAGCCGGGACTTGTTTATTGAAACCATTGGCTTATTCTTAATAGCAGCTACCTTGGTTTATATTTTCTTAACAGACGCATCGAAATTATTGCCTGGATTAAAAGCAATTAATATAAGAAGGATAGAAAAAAAAGAAAAGAAGAAGGAGGGTAAGGATTAATCATGAAAGTAATGACTGTATTTGGAACTAGGCCTGAAGCTATAAAAATGGCACCCCTAGTTAAGGCCTTACAAAATGAAGCTGACATTGAATCCGTACTTTGTGTAACTGCCCAACATCGTCAAATGCTTGATCAGGTATTAGAGCTTTTTGAGCTAAAGCCGGATTATGACTTAGATATAATGAAGCCCAATCAAACTATTAGTATGATTACATCAAATGTGCTGATGGGAATAGAAGGTGTTCTAGAAAAAGAAAAACCAGATATAGTCTTAGTTCATGGGGACACCACCACAACTTTCGCGGCCTCTTTAGCGGCTTTTTACAAGCAAATACCTGTGGGCCATGTTGAAGCTGGTTTACGTACATATGATCAATATTCACCATTTCCTGAAGAAATGAACAGAGTCCTAACGGGGCATATATCTGAGATCCACTTTTCTCCAACCCTAAAAAACAAAGAAAATTTACTACGAGAGAATATAGCAGCCCACAAGATACATATTACGGGGAATACAGTTATTGACGCCCTATTAGAAGTGGCAGATAAACCATATGAATTTAAAGAAGAACCTTTAAGAAGCATGGACTTTGAAAACAAAAGAGTAATCTGCGTTACATGTCATAGGAGAGAGAACCTGGGAGAGAATATGGGAAAGATCTTCCGTGCAATAAGAAGGTTGGCTGAGGAATATATAGATGTGGAAATAGTATACCCTGTCCACCTAAACCCAAAGGTTCAAGAAGTTGCCAAGAAAATTTTAGGAGACCTTGGTAGAGTTCACCTTATTTCACCTTTAGAGTATCAACCTTTTGTAAAATTGATGGTTAACTCCTATCTAATTATTACAGACTCCGGCGGGCTTCAGGAAGAAGCTCCTTCTTTGGGCAAACCAGTGTTGGTGGTACGTAAAGAAACGGAAAGGCCTGAAGCTATTGAAGCAGGAACAGTAAAATTGGTAGGAGTAGAAGAAGAAGATTTGTATAGGATGACGAAAGAACTTTTAGATGATAAACATCTTTATGATGAAATGGCAAAAGCCGTTAATCCATATGGTGATGGCCAGGCATCCAAAAGAATAGTCCAGGCTCTCAAAGAATCGTATAGCAAATTAGTACCAAAAAATACTCTTTGATAGCAAATTTGGTAAGAATAATTGCCTTTATAGATGGTAACATTAGGGTTGGATATGAGGTAAAGCGGCAAATTCTCATTGATTTAGAAAGGTCCTAAGAAGGATTGTATTTTTTTGCATCATTCCCTTTACATTTTTTTATATAAGGTTATAATACTAATCATGCAACAAAATAGTGTTGTGAATTGAGGAGTTATAGCCGTAGAAAGGTTTAACTATTGGAATATGTAGTCGGTGCTTTTGCAGGAATTCTATATGGTGGTTTAGTGGGAGTATGCAAGTACTTTTTTCTTTGGAGGGGGGTCCTTTCAGCAAAAGATGATGCTACTATTACAATGAAGAGTATGTATTTGCGCATGTTCATTAGCTATGCAGTTAACATTATTACCCTTTTACTTACTTATGTTGTTAGAAATATTATCCCTTTCGATTTTGTTGCCTTTGCAATTGCCACCGCCTTGGCTCTAAGTTTGGCGGGAAAGATTTTTTCTTTGCAAAAGGTATACCAAAAGACCAATATAAATTAGGAGATGATTCAATATGATGGACGCTTTATATGAACTGGGAATAACAAATCAGATGATGACAAGTACAGGAATAACACTTATTATAAGTGCTATTGTTATTGTTGCAGGTAGACATATGCAAATGATCCCTTCGGGACTCCAAAACATTATGGAGATCGTTGTTGAAAAACTACAAAACTTTTATATCAGCGTTATGGGTGAGTATGCAGGGCGGAAATATTTCCCCATTGTTGCTTCACTTTTTATTTATATACTTATTTGTAACTACTCGGGTCTGCTACCTTTTTCAGGCCACTTACCTGGATTGGCAGCACCAACTAGCTCCATCAATTTCCCCTTAGGAATGGCATTGATAGTTTTTGTATTCACTATAGTTGTTGGACTTGTTGAAAACCGAGGACCTAGATACTTCAAGTCTTTCTTTAGGCCAGTAGCATTTCTTTTCCCTATTATGCTTTTAGAACAGCTTGTTCATCCTGTTTCATTAACCCTTCGACTTTACGGCAATATATTTGGTGAGGAAGCAGTTATAGCTGAATTCTTTAATTTAATACCCTTAGGAGTTCCTATAATAATGCAAGCTTTGAGCGTTCTAATGGGATTAATTCAAGCCCTGGTATTTTCCTTACTTGCTGGAATATATATCAGCGAGGCAGCCCACCCTGTAGATGGTAATTTGCATCACCAAGAGACATGCGAAATACCTGTCCAACAAATTATTTAAAAGAAAGTCTGAGTCCATTTGGATGAAGGTTTCTATATAAACAAATCAACAAAACGAGAGGAGAACAAAAAAATGACTTTAATCGCAATAGCGGCAGC
>CAYLIF010000016.1:2450-21378 GCA_964383845.1 uncultured Oscillospiraceae bacterium | reverse complement strand
AATCAACAAAACGAGAGGAGAACAAAAAAATGACTTTAATCGCAATAGCGGCAGCTTTAGCCATCGGCCTTTCCACAATAGGCCCTGGAATCGGACAAGGAATCGCCTCGGCAAAGGCTCTTGAGGGAATGTCCAGACAACCTGAAATGGCTAGCGAGCTAAGAACTAGCATGATTTTGGCTTTAGCATTTATGGAAGCCATGACCATTTACGGGCTACTAATTTCCATTCTTTTATTAGGAAAGATGTAGCATTGACTATTTTTGAGGATATTCCTCAAAGATAAGGAGGATTTATTTTATGGTTGAGGCATTAGGCATCAGTGTTTTAGAAATAATATTTGCAATTGTGAACTTCCTAATCCTCGTAGGCGTTTTAGCAAAGTTTTTGTACAAACCTTTTCTTTCTATGTTAGAACAGAGAAATCTTTCTATTAAGGGAGCTTTTGATAATGCAGAAGCAACCAATAGAAGAGCGGATGAAAAGTTAGAAGCATACAACAAACGGATCGCCAATGTGGAAGATGAAGGTCGGGAAATTATCAAGAGTGCCAAGCAACGGGCTGACAGTCAAGCCAAGGATATTGTTGATGAGGCAAGTGAAAAAGCTGCCAATATGATTGTGCAAGCAGAGAAGAATATTGAGCGAGAACAAGCAAGGGCTATGACAGAACTAAAAAATCAAGTGGCAAGTATTGCTTTGTTGGCAGCGGAGAAGATTCTGGAAAGAGAAATTTCTCCAGAAACTCATGCTCAATTAATTGAGACGATTATTGAACAGGCAGGTGAGTCCGGATGGCAGAATTAACAGTTGATTCCATATATGGCTATGCTTTGTATTTAGCTGCCAAGGAAGTTGATAAGATTCAACTGATTCGTGAAGAAGCAAAAGAGGTTCAAGCTATATTAGAAGCTGAGCCTGATTTTGTTGAATTCATAAACACCCCGGTAATCCCGGCAAAAGAGAAAAAAGCTGTAATAGACAAGGTTTTCCGCGACAAGGTTTCTGATGAGCTTATAAATCTGCTTTTTGTTTTAGTGGATAAGGGAAGAACCAGACATATAAAAAAGATATTCTCATCCTATGAAGCCAAGATTAATGATGTTGAAGGCTATGCGGTAGGTAAAATTCTTTCAGTTGTTCCTCTTACAGGCGCGCAAACCGAAAAATTCGAAGAAGAAACTGCAAAGTTATTGCAGGAAAAAGTAAAGCTGGAAAATGTAGTCGATCCACGACTGCTAGGAGGAATCAAAATTTTCATTAATGGTAAAGTTATTGATGCTTCCCTAAGAAGCCGTCTTGACAGCTTAACGAGTAAGATCATATAGAAGGGAGGCAAGGGTATGAATTTACGACCTGAAGAAATCAGTGCCGTGATAAAAGAACAAATCAAAGGATACAAAAACCAACTTGAAGTATCCGATTTTGGTACAGTCCTCCAAGTAGGCGACGGTATAGCCAGAGTCTACGGCTTGGAGAATTGTATGTCGGGAGAACTTTTAGAATTCCCCGGCGAAATATATGGAATGGCCTTAAATCTTGAAGAAGATAATGTGGGCGTAGTAATAATGGGTTCTGATAAAGAAATCCGTGAAGGCGATATCGTGAAACCTACAGGAAGAGTAGTTGAAGTTCCTGTTGGTGAAGAAATGATTGGGAGAGTAGTCGATGCTCTGGGACAGCCTTTAGATGGAAAAGGACCAATCAACACTTCGGAAAGAAGACCAGTAGAGTCAGCTGCTCCTGGAGTACTCCAGAGAAAGTCTGTTAACCAACCCCTTCAAACGGGATTAAAGGCTATAGACTCAATGATCCCAATTGGTAGAGGACAGCGAGAATTAATCATTGGAGACCGGCAAACAGGCAAAACCGCTATAGCAATCGATACCATCATCAACCAAAAGGAAGAGGATGTTATTTGCATATACGTTGCCATAGGTCAAAAGAGATCTACAGTTGCACAATTAGTTCAAACCCTTGAGCAAAAGGGGGCTATGGAATACACAATTGTAGTATCTGCTACTGCATCAATGGTTGCACCACTACAATACATTGCTCCTTATGCAGGTTGTGCCATGGGTGAATATTTTATGTACAAGGGAAAAGATGTTTTGATTATTTATGATGACCTTTCAAAACATGCTGTAGCCTATAGAGCCATGTCACTCTTACTTAGAAGACCACCAGGTCGAGAAGCATACCCTGGAGACGTTTTCTACTTACACTCAAGATTACTTGAAAGAGCTGCAAAGTTGTCAGATGAGCTAGGTGGCGGATCACTTACCGCTCTGCCTATTATCGAAACGCAGGCAGGAGACGTATCAGCATATATACCTACAAATGTTATATCCATAACCGACGGTCAGATATTCCTGGAAACAGAGCTCTTTTTCTCAGGGCAAAGACCTGCTGTAAACGCTGGAATTTCGGTATCTAGAGTAGGTGGTAATGCCCAGATAAAAGCTATGAAGCAAGTATCAAGTAAAATAAAACTTGAATTGGCTCAATACAGAGAGTTGGCATCATTTTCACAGTTTGGAAGTGACGTAGACAAGGAAACAAAGACCAGACTAGACCACGGGTTAGTGTTGATGGAGATTCTAAAACAACCTCAGTACAAACCTATTTCCGTAGAGCATCAGGTTATGATTATTTATGCTGCAATTAATAGATATTTAAAGGATGTTTTAGTAGAAGATATCAAGGATTTTGAAAAAGAATTTTATGAATTCATGGACACACAGCATCCTGACATTGGTAAAGCAATTAAAGCTAGCGGAAAAATTGAAGAAGAAACTGAAGAAAAGTTGAAAGCAGCTATTCTTGAATTCAAGAAAGTTCGCGAAAAAGCTTTATAAGGAATAGACTGGCGAATGAAAGGAGGCTAATTGAATGGCTGCAAGTAACATGAAAGACATAAAAACACGAATGAAATCTATTACCAGTATTGAGCATATTACAAATGCTATGAAGCTGGTGTCGGCAGCAAAACTTCGACGGGCCAAAGCCACCTTTGAAAGGACAACAGAGTACTTTCATTTTATTACTGACTCCATAGCAGAAATATTCAATACTACCACTGAAGTTCCCACCAAGTATCTGGCTGGAAATCGGGAAATAAAGAAAACCTGTTATATAGTTGTCTCAAGTAGTAAAGGACTTTGTGGTAGCTTTAACTCTAATGTAATTAAGGCTGCGGCAAAAGCTGTTAACGACAGTAATTCGGAGCCATTGTTGGTAGCCGTTGGTACAAGAGGTCGAGACTATTTCCGAAAAAGAGGAGTAGAAATCTTAAGTGAATATATAGCACCTCCGGAAAGTATTTCTTTTTTACAGACAAGAGCAATTAGTGAACCAATTATCGAACTCTATGACAATGGGGAAATAGATGAAGTTGTGTTGATTTACACTTCATTTGTTAACAATTTGGAACAGAAAGTGAAAACGGTAAAACTATTACCTTTCGAGATTGAGAAAGATCCAGAAGTGCTCAAAATAGAGAATGAAGTAGAATATGAGCCATCTATAGAAGCTGTATTCAACTACTTGGTTCCCAAATATGTAGAAATCGTTGTCTTTGGAGCAATTATTGAGTCAGCGACTAGCGAACATGCTGCTAGACGTGTGGCAATGGAAAGTGCCACAGAAAACGCAAGAGAGATGCTTGGAGATTTGTCTTTGTATTATAATCGAGCTAGACAGGCTGCCATAACCAATGAAATTATTGAAGTGGTTTCAGGGTCGGAAGCACAAAAATAGGAGGTGACAAAGGTTGAATAAAGGAAAAATACATCAAATAATCGGGCCGGTTCTCGATTTAAAGTTTAATCCAGAAGAAATGCCAGAGCTGCTAAACGCAATAAATATTCCTTTTGGCGATACAATTGTAGTAGCTGAGGTTGCTCAACATATAGGAGATGATGTAGTCCGTTGTGTAGCGCTTTCCTCTACAGATGGCCTAAGAAGAGGTATGGAGGGAGAGGATACTGGAAATCCCATTTCTGTTCCTGTTGGAAAAGAAGTTTTAGGAAGGCTTTTCAATGTAATTGGAGATACCATAGATGACAAAGGCCCTGTTGTAACAGAGAAAAGGGATTATATACATAAGCCTGCACCAAGCTTTGAAGATCAAGATACCACTTCTCAAATATTTGAAACTGGTATCAAAGTCATAGATTTAATTGCTCCATATACTAGAGGTGGAAAAGTTGGATTATTCGGTGGAGCTGGAGTTGGTAAAACCGTTCTAATTCAAGAATTAATAGCAAATATTGCTAAGGAGCATGGTGGGATTTCTGTATTTGCTGGAGTTGGTGAAAGAACAAGAGAAGGTAATGACCTTTATTATGAAATGATAGAATCTGGTGTAATAGATAAGACTGCAATGGTATTTGGCCAAATGAACGAACCCCCCGGAGCAAGAATGAGAGTTGCCCTTACGGCACTCACTATGGCAGAGTACTTTAGGGATGTAGAAGGGCAAGACGTATTGCTATTCATAGATAATATTTTCCGCTTTACTCAGGCAGGATCTGAGGTATCGGCCCTATTGGGACGTGTTCCATCTGCTGTAGGATACCAACCAACCCTGGCTACAGAAATGGGCGCTTTACAGGAAAGGATTACTTCTACTAAAAAGGGATCCATAACATCTGTCCAGGCAATTTATGTGCCTGCAGACGACTTAACAGACCCAGCTCCTGCTACAACATTTGCCCATTTAGATGCCACAACTGTATTAAGCCGTGCAATAACAGAACTGGGAATATATCCTGCTGTTGACCCTTTGGATTCAGGTTCAAGAATTATGGATCCAATAATAATTGGAGAAGATCACTACAACACTGCTCGTAATGTTCAAGAGGTTCTCCAAAGATACAAAGAGCTTCAAGACATTATTGCCATACTTGGTATGGATGAACTATCGGATCAAGACAAACAAGTTGTTAATCGAGCCCGAAAGATTCAACGTTTTCTTAGTCAACCCTTTAGCGTAGCAGAAGCATTTACAGGGACTCCTGGAAAATATCTCTCTTTACAAGAAACAATCCGCAGCTTCAAAGAGATTCTTGAAGGTAAACATGACCACATTCCAGAAGCGATGTTCCTATTTGCAGGTGGAATAGACGAAGTGGTAGAAAGGTACGAAAAGAGCGATGGCTAAACCAGTAAAACTAGAAGTTATAACACCATCAAAACTCTTCTATAAGGGAGAAGTTACCTTGGTAATGTGTAAAACCTTTGACGGGTATGAGGGCTTTATGGCAGACCATACTTGGGCGTGCAAGCTTTTGGATGTTGGTGAATTATGCATTCAGGAATGCGGCTCCAATGATTTTAAAACTGCAGCTATTTCTGGAGGTTATATTGATGTTAAAGAAAGTATCATTATTTATACTGATGCTGCAGAGTGGGCAGATGAAATAGACGTTGAACGAGCAAAAGCTCTGAAAGCTGAAGCAGAAGATTGGCTTCGCCAGAGCCATGAAGATGAAAAAGAAATTCAGCTTGCAAAACATGCTATCTCAAAGGCAATCACTCGTATGAATGTTTCTAGTGGCGGAATACGAAATAAGCGATAATCTTAGAATTCTAATTGTGTGTATAAAGATATAGAGCCTCTATTAGGGGTTCTATTTTTATTTGTCTTCTAGAGGCAACTGTTGTCATGGCAAAGTATTTGTAATATAATTAAGAAACGTGATAAGGGGAAAATAATGAGCTATAAGGTACGTATGAAAATGTTCGAAGGACCCTTCGATTTATTGGTGTATCTTATTGAAACCGCTGAAATGAATATTTATGATATTGAGGTTTCAGAGATAACGAAGCAGTACTTTGATTATATAGGGGAAATAGAAGAGCTGGATGTGACTATGGCTACAGAATTCATGGTCCTTGCAGCTACTTTAATTGAAATAAAATCAAAAATGCTGCTTCCTAGAATCGATGAAGATGGAGAGTTTGTAGTAGGCGAGGATCCCAGAATATCTTTGGTTTCTAAATTATTAGAATATAAAAAATTCAAAAAAATATCTCAGCTGTTAGGAAAGGCAGAAGAAGAATATTCTAGATATTTTGAAAAACCTCAAGAAGATATATCTCAATATACAGATCAACCAGATGAGTATTTAACAATGGATATAGACCATTTTATAAGGGCTTTTAATTTGTTCTTATTAAAAAAACAGAAAATGGAAGAGATAAAAAAGGATTACCAAAGAGTTGAAAAAGATCGGGTAACTATAAATCAAAGGATACAATATATAAAAGAAATGTTCGAATCCTCAGGAACCCCATTTTTACTTTTTTCTCAACTTTTAGATAAGGCAGAAAGATACGATGCGACAATAACCTTTGTTAGTCTTTTAGAAATGGTAAAAGGCAATGAAGTTGATACCTATCAAGATGTTCCCTTTGGAGAAATAAGAGTTAAAATCTTAAAGCAGGAGAAGGTGAAATGACAAAAAAACACATTAAAGCAGCATTAGAAGCAATGATGTTCATTTGGGGCGAACCTCTTGCAGCAAAAATTGCAGCAGAGGTTTTAAATGAAGATTGGGAATTAGTATATGCTTGCTTTGAAGAATTACAAGATAGCTATGATAACGATAACAAGGGTATTCGGATTCGCCAGGTTGACAAAGCCTTTCAATTTGTTAGCCATCCTGATTATGCTGATTACATAGAAAGGTTATGTACACCCATTAAAAAAAGAAGACTTTCTCAATCAGCCCTAGAAGTGTTAGCAATTGTTGCCTATAAGCAGCCAGTTACCAAGGGCGAAATTGATAGCATTCGAGGTATCAAGTCCGATAGGGTAATGGAAGGTCTCGTAAATAGAGAGTTAGTAAAGGAAGTAGGAAGAGCTAGTGGTATTGGACGGCCAATACTTTATGGAACCACTGAAAACTTCTTGAAATATTTTGGATTTACAAGCATAAAAGAACTTCCAGAGATAGATGATATCGAAGGTGCTATTCAGATAGAAGAAGATGGACACCATGTTGATCCAAGACAGATTCAAATTAATCTTGCTGGGGAAAATGCGGGAGAAGATGAATAAGGTTATCAAGAAAGGTACTTAAATGGATAAAAATAAAATCAGTTTGTTTTGGCCTTTTTTATTATCATTTTTTATATCCGAGTTAGTTGTAAGGCTGTGGACAGTACGACCTTTTTGGGCAATAGGCTTACTAGTAATGGTTATGTTTTCTTTTGCCTGGGCTCTATTTTTTTTCGGGCTAAGCCTTGTTGTGCCAGAAAAAAAGAGGACTATGTTTGTGGGACTAGTAATTTTCCTCACCGCTGCTGCCGCGGCTACCCAGCTAGTTTATTACAGCTATTTTAAGACTTATCTAACTATCTTCTCCGCAACCAAGGCAGGAGACGTTGCTCACTTTTGGAAAGACATACTTTTAGAAATCGCCAGGTCAACAATTCCCATACTTCTATGCGCAATAGTGCCAGTTCTTTTTATACTAATGAGAGACAGATTTAAGAAGAATCCTAGTGGGGAAAACATAAAGAAAAATATATTCGGAGGAAGTCTTTTGGGATTCCTTCTTATATTTGCAGTGATAATGATTTATGGTGGAGGACCTAATACCCCAAAAGATGCTCTTTTTAAAACCAATGCTATTAACCTTTCTATACCTAATTTAGGGGTTGGAACAGGAATGGTTTTAGATGGAGCTAGGCTAATATTTGGTTTTGACCCAAATATTGCGATAGTTGTCCCAGATCCCTCAGGAGATAATGATGAAGATAAAGACGAAACCAAGTACCCTTACAACAAGATGAATATCGATTTTGCTGCTTTGGCTGAACAAGAAGCCGACAGTACTATAAAACTAATGCACCAGTACTTTGGGTCCAAGATTCCTAGCAGACAAAATGAAAAAACTGGAATTTATAAAGGCAAAAACTTAGTATTTGTTTGTGGAGAGAGTTTCTCTACCTTTGCAGTAAATGAGAAATATACTCCCACTCTTTACAAAATGGCTACAGAAGGATATAACTTTACCAACTTTTATAACCCAATATGGGGAGTTTCCACATCTGACGGAGAGTATGTTCAATGTTTGGGCTTAATTCCAAAAGCTGGAATATGGAGCCTACAAAGCTCATCCCTAAACTGGTTGCCCTTTACTATGGGAAACCAATTTAGCAAGCTAGGCTACCAAACCAGAGCCTACCACAATCATTATGCAGAGTACTATGGTCGAACAGAGAGCCATCCCAACCTAGGATATATTTATAAAGGTTTAGGAACAGGTCTTAAGGTAAAGGAACAATGGCCAGAATCTGATCTAGAGATGCTCCAGCTTACAACTTCTGAATTTATAGGTAAAGAACCTTGGCATACATACTATATGACTGTCAGCGGACACAAAAATTATACCTGGGCAGGCAATATGATGTGTAGACGCCATCAGCAAGACGTTGCAGACCTTGATATGAGTGAAAACTGTAAAGCCTATGTTGCATGTAATATTGAATTAGATTTGGCAATGGAGCTTTTGATTAAAAGGCTTGAAGAAGCTGGAGAGCTAGATAATACTGTCATTGCCATTTCTGGAGATCACTACCCATACGGACTTACCCTAGAAGAGATAAGCGAATTCTTGGGGCATAAAGTGGAAGAAGATTTCGAGTTATATAAAAGTACCTTTATCCTTTGGACTCCAAATATGGAGCCAGAAACTGTAGATAAATATGCCAGTACCATGGATATTATACCAACAATAAGCAACATGTTTGGATTGGAATATGATTCAAGATTGCTTTCAGGTAGAGATATATTTTCTGATGCATCACCATTAGTAATGTTTTCAAATAAGAGCTGGATTACCGAGGAAGGCCGCTATAGTACCAGAACTAGTGCTTCTCAAGCCTTTGATAAAAATGGTAAGATAACAAGCAGTAGTGAAGAATTATCTTCAGGTTATATAGAATACACTAATGAATTAGTTTACAACAAATTTCATTTCGCTAGCTTAATATTAGATATGGATTATTATAGAAAGGTCATAGATCCATGGGAGGCACCAGTGAGATAATGGAAAAAATTACAGTGGTAAGCAAGAGCTATGAAGGAAATGAGTGGGTCAAATCATTTGCTCAAAGTGGCATCCCACAAATCAATAAGCAAGTAATAAGCCCTTGGGGTCTTTATACAGAGAGCCTGCTAACATGGGGTATAGAAATGCCCGCATTGCCATTTGAGTCACCCGTGGGCATTTTTATTATGCTTAGAATTTTGAAAGAGAATAAAGGAGGCTACTTTTCTAGTGCTTCCTATAGGGATGCAGAAATTGCCTATCAAGCTGTACAAACACTACGAAATCAATATGTTGGGCCTGTAATCCAAGAAGCAGAAGAGATCTCAAGTTTACTTCTACCTGGCATCCTTCAGCAAAAAAACCAAGCTATAATACAGGAATTATTGCTACCATATTTAGCTGCCTTAAAAGAGCTGGGCTTGTGGGATCTTCCAGCCTTATATAATCATTTCATCCAACAAGTTGGAAATATTGGCCCATCTAATAAGGGAAGTAAGATGAGAAGAGGTAAGGCTATCCTAATTGAAGAGGACCCCCTTAGCCCTTTGGAAGAGGCCTTTGTAAAAGCGATTTATCCTGAAAACAATATAGAGAAGCTTTCGCGGGACTCTATATTTTCTCATAGACCTTTGGACATCCCAGGCAAAAAAGAAATTTTCAAGGCGTATGGTTCATTTAATGAATGGCGTGAAGTTTTAGATAGAATTATTCAAAGTGGTCAGCCCTACGATGAATTTTTAATTGGATCCCCCCAGGAACAAAAAATTGCTCACTTTATGAAGGAACAAAATTTTGTTCCATATACTTTAGGAAGGGGTATTGAAATCCAGTGTAGTGAACGAGAAAAAGCACTAAAAAAGAGAGAAAAACAGGTTTTGCAGGCAGGGTTTCTTGAGGCAGACATACCAGGATTACAAGGAGCTATAAATGATTCTCTGGAAAAGAATAGGGTAGACATGGCAAATAGTCAGAGTGGGAAAATACACCTAACCCAAGTTAATTCTCTGCCTCTAGTATACAGAAAAAATGTATACATAATGGGAGTAGAAGCCTATACCGGAAGCCAGATGGAAAATTCAATTTTGTTAGACGGAGATATTATTAGCCTTAGGGAAAGATTGCCAAATAGCGATTTAAGGACTTCCTTGGAAAAAACTCAACAAACTATAGCTGATTTTCAATGGACAGTTGATTTAATGATTAAGCAAAATCGTAATATTACCATTAGCTATTCATATTACGACACAGCTCAACTGAAGGTTCAAGCCAAGCCCTCTGCCATTTCTCCTTTTGAATCATTATTCATCCCTGGCGAAGATGCAGGATATTTTTCCACCCAAAGAATTCCTTTAACCGAAGATGAAGCAAATGCTTGGATCTATTATAGCGGAAAAGTAGAGGGCAGCCGGCAAATAGCTAGCCAGCCCGTAGAAGGTCTTGGTAATCTAGAAAAGCTTAGCATATCTGCAACTAAAGCTGAAGCACTGTGTCAATGCCCCTATAAATTTACTTTAGAAAACCTTCTAAATATGGCTGTTAGGGATGAAATTATAGACATTACCCGTTGGCTTGATCCAATGCAGACGGGTTCTTTGTGCCACGAAATTTTTGCCATGTATCATCAGCAATCAAATATTAAAGCCACTATAGATGAAGATAAGGTTCTTATGGCTAAATTATTTGAGCAGGTACTAGAGGCTTGGCTTAAGGCTAAACCACCTGTAGTTGATGTTGATAGAGAAATCAAGGAAATAAAAAACCTAACTGAGAATTACGTTAAACTTAAAAATGAGTATGGAAAAAACAATTGTGTTTCAGTGGAACGGCTTTTTGATGCCGCCCAACTCATTCCGGATAAGCTTGCTGTTTATGGTAAAGCAGATCTAATAGAAGAAAGCTCAGGAAAGCTGACAGTTATAGATGTAAAGACAGGTAGAAGTGTAGCACAAAGAGATCAAGATATTAAAAGCTGTATCCAAGCTATTTTATATTGCTGCCTTTTAGAGGAGGAATCGAAGTTCCTACCAATAAAAGGAGGGTATTATCTTTATCCTAGGACCCAGAGGATAGTGTCTTGTGATTATAATCCTCTTGTCAAAGAACAGGCTATAGATTTACTTGACCAGGCTTTAAAATCCATTGAAACAGGAGATGGATGGAAGGTGGATGATAAAAAAATTTGTAAATTCTGCTCCTTTGAAGCCATATGTAAGCAAGAAGACAAAAGAAGGTTATTCCAAAACCTTGTAGAAGAAGGTGTTATTTAATGAACCTAAAGAATTTAACAGATGGAGAAAGCAGATTAAAAATTGTGGGAAAAGAACTGCTAGATAAGAATATTTTTCTTTCTGCAGGAGCAGGCTCAGGGAAAACCAGTAGTTTGGTAAACCGTGTAATGGCTTTGATAGGAAGTGGTGTGCCTGTATCTTCGATTGTTGCTATAACCTTTACACGAGAAGCCGCCAAAATGTTTTATGGTCGAATGACTGGTGAATTAAAATCCCTTATCAACACCACAATAGACTCTGAAAAAAAACTCGTATACCAAAGAGCTTTTGATGAAATTGATAGTGCTTTTTTTGGTACCATCGATAGTTTTTGTCGTAAATTACTTCTAGAACATCCCGCAGAAGCTGGAATTACTTCTCAACTTAATCCTTTAGAAAACCCTAGTGATAAAAAAGCTATTGTGGATAAAGGACTAAAGAACCTTTTAACTACAAAATCACCTAGCTCTGCTTATGAGCATTACCTAGAACTAGGAGAGCTGGAATTTTACGGCAAAGAATTTGAGCAAATTCTTTTATATGTCTTAGAGGAAGATATATTCCGCTTGGAATTAGGGGAAGAACCTCAAGAACAGAAAACCCCTCAGATTCTTGCTTACCTAGAAGATGTTCAAGAGATGGGAAGTCTTTTAAAAGATGAGTATGAAAGAAGGATTATTTCGGGAAATACATTTGAACAATCAGTGGCTTTATCAACCAATAAAAGTGTAGGGGCATATGAAAAAGCCCTGGGTTTTGCTGATAAAGAACACCCGGTTAATAGAGTACTCTTTCTTGAGAATATTATAGAGGCTTTTAAATATCAAGAGAGAAAAGGAAAAGCAGAAAAACCAGAACTTCTACTAGAAAGAGCAAGTGATCTTCTAGAGAATATGTTTTTTGATCAAATAAAAACAGAATACCAAGAGATTCGTTATTATAAGGCTTTGGCCTGGGCAAGAGAAATGAGAGATTCCCTACTTGCTTTAGGGGAACAACAAGGCTTAATAAGCTATAACCGAAGCCTTAAGCTCCTTGTTGATATGCTTCAAAGAGATAAAGACACAGGCGCCCACCTACTTGCCTATCTTCAAAAAAAATACAAGTATTATTTTATTGATGAATTGCAAGATACCAACCAATTGCAATCCCAACTTTTCGACTTATTAGCAGGAGATCAAAGGGGTGCTTTGTTTATTGTGGGAGATGAGAAACAGGCTATTTATAGGTTTAGGGGTGGAGATATAGATAACTTTAAGCGAATTGAAGAATCAATGATGCTCAACGAAGAAGGGGATAGAGTACTTCAGCTAACATGCAATTTTAGATCCTCAGAACCCTTACGCCAATGGTTTAATGCTAAGTTCGGAGAAGAAGGATTTTTTGGTGGTGACTTTCCCCTAATTGAAATAGCAGAAAAACAACATCTTTATGAAGGACATAAAAACCACGTTATAGACGGAGTCTATACTTTTCCAGTAATCCAAAAAAAGCAAAAAACTTCTAAAGGCCCAGAAATCCCAACAGACGAGCACGTTCAAGTAGTTAAAATAATAGAGAAAATCTTGGGTAAACCTATCAGTGATTATGACTATATGACAAATACAATGGGGACTCATAATCTAGAGTATAGAGATATTCTCCTTCTCACTTATGGAAAGAAAAAACTTAATGAATATATGTGGATTTTCAAAGAAAAAGGAATACCATATTCAGTGGTGGGAAGTTCCAATCTTCAGTCCAGCAAATCCCTTGCTATGATGGGACGAGTTATTGATTATCTGGCTCACCCTCAAGATTCATATAAAGAAGGTGTATGCCTATTGGGAGAACCATTCTCGATTTCGGAAAAAGAACTATATGAATATATATTAGCTAAGCCATCACCCCTTGTTCAACAATCAAAAAAATTTTTAAACAAGCTATTTGATGAGTTGGAATGTAAAACTCCTTCCGCCATATATATTCATATTATGAACAAAATGAAGCTAGTTCACATGGCCAGCGTTTATAGTATTGAAGAAGCTTCAGATACTCTTTACTACGGCTTGGAACTGGTAAGAGAGGCTGAGAGAGAAGGGAAAATTTTTGATCTAGAGAGTTTAGGAGAATTCATACAGGGAGATTTACTTGGAGGAAGTCACGAATATGAATTATCTTTATCAGCTAAGTCGAAGGGTGTTAGATTGATGAACCTTCATAAAGCCAAGGGCTTAGAAGGCAGAGTTGTGATACTCGCTGATGCTGGTAAACCCCGTAATAAAAGCAAAGCCGAGAAGCAGTATAATTATGAAGACCAGAGTATTAAAATATTTAGAATTCCGAAAAAAGATGCAGAAGGGAATCCTCTGGGGGATATTATTAAAACAGATAAATTTTTAGATGAGATGAAAGAGGAAGAAATAAAACTTGAAGAAGAAGCTAGAAGGCTAAGATATGTGGCTGCAACAAGAGCTGAAAACATTTTAATAATTCCTACTCTATATAAAAATATAGGTGATAGCAGCCAAATCCCATTATTACCAGTGGCAGGAGAAATGGCGGAAGGAAGATGGGATTGCTTGTTAACTGATGACCTAAAAAACATCTTAAATAAAAAAATGGACTTCCCCGAGGCATCAACTGGAAAAGATGTTGATAAAGCTGATTGTAAGCTTGTCAGGGAGGACCTCTTGCTAGAAGACTTTCTACCACCAATATTAGATCGCCAGGAATCTTATGAGACGATTAATCCCAGTAGAGTTCAAATGAGAGGAATTATGGAAGAAGAAGTAGTGGAAGAATCTCAAATTGATGTAGTTGAGTTAGATGACGAACCCTTTTCAGATGGAGACAATGAATGGACGAAATCCATAGCAAAATGGCAAAGGGAGGGTTCTGTAGTTGGAACCTTGGTACACGCTTTGATGGAAGGTCTTGTACTTAGACTTCCTGAGTTGGTGTCTCAGGAAGAAGGCACTGCAATAATAGAAAACTTAGTAAAGCTCTATAATATAGCAGATACCGACAAAGACTTTTTCACCCAAACATTGTGGCGGGTATTTAACCAAATGATGATGGGTGGGTATCCCCAAGACTGGGCCGATGAAGATCTGCGATGCCCTCAAAACCTGCTCCAAGAATTAGCAGGAGCTGAAGAGATATATACGGAACTAACTTTTTCAATTTCTGCAAACAAAGACCAAGAACTAATGAGGTCTTTGGTCCAATATTTGGATATTCAAGAAGACAAAGAGGGATATCTAAATGGAATTATAGACTTATTGTATAAAAAAGATGGAGAATATATAATCCTTGACTACAAGACTAATTTTTCCTCTCAAGATCTTCAGCAACACTACCAAGGCCAAATTTTGCTATACAAAATGGTACTAAAGGAGAGTCTAGGTTTAGAGAAACAGCCAAAAGCATATCTTTATCATATTCCTGCAAGGGATGAGAGCAGTCTACCTAAGGAAAAAGATTGAAAGCTAGTGTAAAATCCTTTCCACAAATAAATAAGAAGGCATGAAAAGGGCGGCAAATATGGGAGCAAATATAAAAGAGCAATATATGGGAAAAAGAATTTGGGAATTGGATTTTTTCCGTGGAGTATGTGTTGCAGCAATGATTTTTGACCATGTTATATATGATTTGACTTATGTATTTTACCTGCCATTTTCTCTTCTTCATTGGTATTTTAGCTGGGAGATTCGTACAGTTATTCGTATTGGAGTTGTATTAGCATTTGTTTTGATTTCTGGAATAAGCTGTTCATTTAGCAAATCAAATTATCTGCGTGGAATCAAGCTTGCTGGTGTTGCAATATTACTTTCAGCTGCAACTAAAATAATGGATGTTATTCAAGGAGAAGGAGACCGATTCTTTATTGTCTTCGGCGTTCTTCATATGTTGGCTGCAGCGATTTTGATCTATGCTATTTTAGAAAAATTTATTAGGGGAAAAATCTTATTGTTCTTGGGCATTTTATTTGCGGGCATAGGTGTATATTTTTATGTCACAGTCTATTACGCCCCACAAGGTTTAGAAGCATTATCTATACTAGTTCCATTAAGAGATGGATTGTATTCTGCGGATTATTTTGCTATTCTTCCAGGAGCCGGTTTTTTATTAATTGGAGCATATTTTGGACCTGTGCTTTATGGCCAAAAAAAGAGCCGATTTCCTCTGAAAGAGGAACCACGACTCACTCGCCCATTTCTTTTTGCCGGAAGACATGCCTTAATATTTTACTTGATTCACCAACCCATTATCTTGGGGCTTTTATCCTTGGGATTTTTTGTTGGAGATCTTTTCTAACCCTTAATTCTTATCTTGTAGTTCATATTTCTTTGCCTTTCTTACGAATTGAGTTTGGCTAATACCCAATGCAGCGGCTGCTTTTCGAGTAGACCCATAAGTTGACTTGGCATTTTCGATAAGAGTTTTTTCTAGATGTTCAATTGCGTCATTTAATTGTAAAGTAGAAGCTCCCAAGGGTTGTATTCCACCTTGAAATATATCCTTGTGTATTTCTCTCATTAAATCCATAAGAGTAATACTTTCCTCACTACTAGTAATCATAAGTCTTTGTATTAGGTTTTCCAGTTCTCGTATATTACCAGGCCATTCCATATTGCTTAGATAAGTTATGGCGTCTTCTTGCATCTCTCTAATTATTCCGAACTTATCACCATATAAGTCTAGGAAGTATTTAATAAGAGCTGGGATATCATCTCTCCTCTCTTCCAATTTTGGAACCCGAATGGGGAACACGTTTAAACGATAATATAGGTCTCGTCGGAAAACTCCCTTGTCAACTAAGGTTTCCAGATCTCTATTAGTTGCAGAAAGAATCCTTACATTTGTCCTTATGGGGTGAGTTCCGCCAACTCGATAAAACTCTCCGTCTTGAAGTACCCGTAAAAGTTTAGCTTGGAGATCCGAAGGAATTTCTCCTATTTCGTCTAAAAAGAGAATGCCATTATCAGCAATTTCAAAGTATCCTTTTTTGCCAGACTGCTTTGCTCCTGTAAATGCACCTTTTTCATAACCAAAGAATTCTGATTCCATTAGGTTTAAGGATATAGAAGCGCAGTTTACTTTGAGATAAGGCTGAAGCTTTCTATTGCTATTCTTTTGGATCATATTAGCTATTTTTTCTTTACCAACTCCAGTGTCCCCAGTTATAAGTACGTGACAATCGTATTTGGCAACGCGTAAGACTTCATCTATGGTTTGAGTCATTAAACGAGAATCACAAACAAAACCTTCAGCAACAGCTGCTTGGTAGCTAAGGGATTCTTTTAAACCCGTATTTTTAAGCCTAGAGGATGGTGGTTCACCATCTGACAAATTGCTACCCATATAAACATTACTTAAGTAAGGAACAAGTTCCTTGGTCATTTGAATATCAAATTCATCGTAAGCTTCTAAGTATCCATCGGCACAGCGTATATCAAGTTGCCGGGAGATAGATTCAGTTATATATAAAGCTATGTTGTAGTTGTTGATTAGATTTACAAAGAAAACTGAGCCTCCAGATTTAGTTGCTAATATGTTGATGGTTTCAGCACCCGCTATATCGGCACAGTTAATTGACATATCAAAAAGTGCATCTATATTCAATCTATCTAGACATTCTAAGGGCTTTAGTATATTCACATAATGGAGCTCATTGAAAACCTCGGAAATCAATTTATCTACTTTTGCCCCTTTTAGCATTAGCTCAGTTTTTTTATCCAGCAGGCAAATAACATTGGCTTGGCTACCTACAACCCTTCTTACTATATAACCGTATAAAAGATTTACCATAAGATTGTTGCCAACAACCAGAATATTTTTCTTCCCAAAGGCTTCCTGGCTTACTCGAAAAAGTGTCCCGGATTCGTTGAATGTAAAGAGAAGTAAATCCGCAGGAAGATCACTAGGTTTCCTTACCATTGGTATTTCATTAAATGCTATGGCATAACCTTCAGCCTCTATTTGACCAAGAGCATTGTTTATCCCAGTTATCCTGCTTAAATAAAGGGGAACAGTGCTAAGGGAGGCATTACACAAAACTTCGTCTCCTACTTTAAAGCCTTTGGTATTGCTATAATCCTCACCGATTTCTTCAACTATGCCATAAAGTACCCCTCCGGTATCCGTTACGGGATTGTGAAGTTTGCCTCTCTTTATAACAATATCCATTATTATATTCTTAATAGCATCTTCGTTTCTATTGGCCTCCATAGAAATCTGTTTGAAACTAGTTCCCTCTAAATGGATTCGCTTTATTGCTATTCTCAATTCATTTTTATAAATTTCTCTTTTGTTGTCAACCTTCCAAGCAACTGTGGGAAGGACATGACTGGGCTCAAGGACTCGATTAATTCCATAAGATTTTTCCATAAGGTTCACCTATTCTTCAGTGAGTTGATAACGGTTCGATAATATAAATAATAAACCTAATTATCCCAAATAGCAATAGGGCTTTATTGTGAGTGGAGCTTTCTTGTGTTATAATCCTACAGCGAGGTGATAAAAAATGAGATTAAATAAATACATTGCTCAAAGGGGCATAGCAAGTAGAAGAAAAGCCGATGAGCTAATTGCAAATGGTAATGTTAAGGTTAACGGTCAACCCATGAAACAGATGGGATATGACGTTAAAGAAGATGATAAAGTAGAAGTTAATGGGGTTCTTTTAGGAGAAGGGCAAAAACTGGTTTACTATGTTATGAACAAGCCCGTAGGATATATCACATCTGTAAAAGATGATCAAGATAGACCTGTAGTTATGGACTTACTAACCGACCTACAGACCAGGGTATTCCCTATTGGCAGACTAGACTATGATACTTCAGGATTATTGATTTTAACCAATGATGGCGACTTTAGCCAAAAGATAGGCCATCCAAAGAATAGTATTCCCAAGACTTATGAAGCCCTGGTTTCCGGACGCCTGTCTCGGGAAAGGGTGAGATGGTTAAAGTCTGGAGTGGATATTGAGGGATATATTACAAAACCAGCTCAAGTTAAAATCGTTAAAGAGACACCAAGTGCCACCTTAGTTCAAATTACAATTCACGAAGGCAAGAATCGCCAAGTGCGGAAAATGTTCAAAGCAGTTGGTAATCCAGTTCTTGACCTACACCGAATAGCCATCGGTGAGCTTAGATTAGGGCGCCTGATGGCAGGACATTATCGCCGTATAACACCCAAAGAACTAGAGTATTTAAAAAGCCTTTAGTTGACTTTCTAGAGAAAAGGCATAAAGATGCTACCCAACACAGGAATTGTGGAAATGCTACTGGCAAAGTCGGGATTATTTTGAGCAGTTCTAAGAGTTAGGTAGTAGATCAAAAACGCTAGAACAACAACTCCTAAGGGTTTAATAAAACGATTTTTCTTTGATTTCGCTAGGTATTCGGCGTTGTTTGCTTCTTCTTTTAGTATTATTTTATCGATTTCCGCCAAAAGCTCTTTTGGCACTTCATGTTCATAATAAATTCTTTTTATTTCATCTAAACGCTCCATTGATTCCTCGTCAAGTGAGGAGTCAATTTTTAATTCTCTCCTAACTACAGCTAATCGGCCAGTAATCTCATCCTTCTTTTGATGTAGTACATCTTC
>CAYLIF010000016.1:0-2350 GCA_964383845.1 uncultured Oscillospiraceae bacterium | reverse complement strand
TAACTACAGCTAATCGGCCAGTAATCTCATCCTTCTTTTGATGTAGTACATCTTCAATTTGAGGAATTGTCATGTCTTCCAAATAATATAATTTAAAAGAATTAGTTGCAGAAGGTTCAAGGGTCTCCATGTATGCGTAGAGCTGAGAGTTTTCGGTAAATTTCCTTTCATAGTTTGTTCTATGCATGCTTCTCATTCCATAACGACAAAGCAGCTGGAAATACCAAATTTTCATAGGCGGCAGGTCTTGGAGTTTTCTACCGTTCATTAAGCTGTAGTAAATAACGTTGGTCACGATATCCATGGCCTCTTTAGGGTTCTTTACATAGCTGTAAGACAAATAGTAAAAATCTTCGTAATTTTCTCTAGCGTAATCGACTAAATTTCGGTGAATGTTAGCACTTATAACTGGATCCGTTTTTGCCATTATTTTCCTCTTTCTTATAATTATCTGGATTGATACATCTTATTATATCCTATGATTCGTTCTCGTGTCTTTATATTTGTAGGAATCATAGCACTAAAAGGAACGAAAATTAAAGCGTTTGATATTAAAGCAATTATTGCACAAAAGGTAACTGCTAAATGAGTTGTAATAAGAAGCAAGGATAAAACAATAATCCCAACTAAAAGACCAACAGCGGCAGCGCTTGGATTAGAGCGTTTCCAGAAAAGAGCACCAAGAGTGGGTACTATAAGCTGAGCAGTGCCACTCATTCCAATAGTTCCTGTCTCTATTATTAAACCTGGAGATTGTAGTAAAAGGACATAGGCTACAGCTGAGATGCCCAGCACAGACCACTTTCCTATAGTAACAAGTGTTCTTTCCGGTGCATTTGGATTAATGTATCTACGATGTACGTCCATAGTATAGATTGCAGCAAGGGCATGGATTTGAGAATTGGCAGTTGAAAGAGCAGCAGCTGCAATACCGCATAGCAAGATAGTTGTAAGAACATAAGGTGCTTGTTCAGTTAGTAAGTAAGGGATAAGGTTGTCAGGGTTTATCAAGTTAGGATAAACAGCTTTAGCAGCAGTGCCTGCTAGTAAAGGTCCTAGATACATAATAGTAGCTAACATAATCAATAGAGGCATTATTGCGAAGGTTTTAGCCTTACCAACAGCATAAGCACGAATCCACATTTGAGGCCCCATTAATGCCCCTACAGGAACTACGATAAACATTCCTAGCCACATCAACTGAGCTTCTATTCCTGTTCCATGGTCAAGAACAAGAAAATTGGGGTCAGTTTCGGAAAGTTGGCTGAAAATAACCTTTATTCCACCCGCCTTATTGGCGATATAAAGACCTGAAACTAACATAGATATAAAAACCAGGCTTCCATAAAATATATCAGCAAGAGCAACCGCTCTTAGCCCCCCTGCCCACAAATAAATGATAATTATCAAATAAAATATCAAACCTGCTATACGCCATGGTATAAGGCCGTAAGTTGCTGTTTCAATGAGATAGGCTCCTCCAGATAATTGTATCATGAGATAGGGGATAGTGAATATAATCAGGGTTCCAGTAACAGTAGCGTTTAGAAAAGGCGATCTAAATATTTCGTTGAAAAAATCTGTGGGAGTTATAAATTTGTGAACCCCTCCGTAATACCAGATGCGCTTTCCAATTACCATAAATAGAATTCCGAAAAGTGCATTCCATGCAAAACAAGTCAGGTACAAAGGACCCTGACTAAAAAAGGAAGATGCTGATCCAAGAAAAGCGAAAGAGCTAACCCAAGTGGCATACACAGTGAAAAAAACCATAAGAGTAGGCATATTTCTACTTTGAAGGAAAAAATCTTCAACGGTTGGAAGCGAATTACTTCGGGCAACCTCAGCCAAAACAAGGGGAACGAAGGTGAAACCGAAGATAATCATTAAAACAGCAGTTGTTAATTCCATAGTTTTATTATACCAAGCAAATAATTTTTCTGAGATCAATTAAAGGATTTAGGTGCTAGGCATGTTTTAGTACCTTTATTGCTTTTGATAAACGATTTCCCCGTCCATAATAGTCATTGTAACATGGACATCTCTTATATCTCCAAGAGATTTATCTAGCAAATTCTTTGAGAGCACCACTAAGTCTGCAAGTTTCCCAACTTCAATGCTTCCTTTGATGTCCTCGTCAAATGTTGCATAAGCACCATTGTATGTGTACATTTTTATAGCTTCTAGCAAGTGGATTTTTTGATTCTCCCCAACAGCTTCTCCGCTTATCCCATCTCGTCTATTAATAGCTCCATATAAACCTTTCATGGGATTCTCAGAAACAACTGGTGCATCTGAACCTATTGCACAAGGAATATCCATGGCTAAAAAGGACTTGAGGGGGAACATA
>CAYLIF010000015.1:3520-31209 GCA_964383845.1 uncultured Oscillospiraceae bacterium | reverse complement strand
GCTTTTCACAGCTGCAGGAGTTAAGTTATCTTCTCCTGGACCTATAATCTATAGGCAGGAAAGAGTTGGAAAAAACGGAAAACATTTTTGCATTTATAAATTCCGTTCCATGTACGTAAACGATGAGGTGGAGATTCCATATCAGATGCCATTAGGAGATCGCCCAACTAAGTTCGGAGGGTGGATACGTAAATACTCAATTGATGAACTTCCCCAGCTCTTCAATGTTATAAAAGGTGATATGAGTATAGTTGGACCCCGACCAGAAATTCCATACTTTGTTAACCAATTTCGCGAGCAGGTTCCCCGTTATATGATCAAGCATCATGTACTGCCTGGTATGACTGGTTGGGCTCAAGTCAATGGTCTTCGTGGCAATACCCCCATCCCTCTTCGGATTGAATATGATCTTTTCTATATTGAAAACTGGAATATTCTGATGGATTTAAAAATTTTATGGATGACACTTTTTCATCTATCTGTAAAACAATAAAATCCCATCTGAAATTAAAATTAGACCGCCAGATAAAACACTAACATACATGAAATAGAACTTCAAGAAGCTTTTATTCTACACTTGTGAACAACACTCCATTAACTTCTAATCCAATTACGTCATCATAATTTTTGGCAGTATGTTTTATTCTAAACATATAGCCCTTTTGGTTTACATGAACATATCCAGAATCTTCTGGCACCCCTAGACTTTCGCCATCTTTATACACAAGTTTTATATCCAGATCCTTAGGATGTATTTCCATGATTTCTTCAGGGACATCTTTTCTTGCCGCAAAGAGAGTAAAATTAACAGGTGATATAACCGCTCTTTTCACCAAAAAATTATAGCCATTATGAGTAAGAGATTTGTCGGCGTCTAGTGGTTTTACCAAAGACCCTGGGATAGCAAATTTAATTTCCCAATCTCCTATTAAGGCTTCCCTGCTTCCCTCTAAATCGCCACCCATTGAATATATATGGAAAGAAATATTATCTTCATCCAATAAGCCTATGTATTCAAAACATATAGTTGCAGTTCGATCTTCATTATTATAGTCCAAAACGTCATAGATTTTGCTGTCGGTATATCCTGTTTTCTCAAAAAAATCATATTCATTTATCGATGCGTAATAAGGATTATCCTTTTCACTAAAGAAAATGCCTGCTTCATCAATTATGTCCACAAATAGATAAATACCTTCACCATCACTAAATGCACCTAAGTATTTAAGGGTTACATCTTGGTCAGTAAAGGATTCCTCGATGGCTTCACCAAAATACAACGTCTCGGGTGCCGACTCAAAAAAGAAAGATTTTTCCATCAAGCTCATTATTCTTTCTTCGTCGGTCATCTCAGGCTTATCTGTGTTGCCCTTACATGCTACCAGGCCTGTCGCAAATAAAGCAATTGCTAGTAGTAATACAAGAACCTGTAATGGTAACTTGTTTTTATTATTTTTCATAGCTTTGCCCTCCAATTCAAATTTTACTAATTTATTTATCTTTTATGCTAGTATATCAACTTTGAGATTAAATGCTACTTACAATGTTTTTATAAAATTAATATGCAAACAATTTCTCTTGGTGTAATATAGTCTTAAAGCGAATAATTACTATTATAAATGGGGTGAATATACATGAAGACACGTTACATATTTTTGTTGATTTCTATCATGGTTTTTTTCCTGACACCTAACTTTTCTTGTGCCTACTCTGCCGTTCAATTAACTGCTGGGAATAATGATAAAGTAACTCAGGTAAATAACCCTTCAGATATTTTAGTGCTGGTAAATAAGTTAAACGCTCTTCCCAATTATTATGTTCCAGGAGATTTAAGGGCTGTGAAGCTTCCCAGCGTTAAAGGTAAAGATCAGCTGCGGGATGTTGCAGCAACAGCATTAGAAACTATGTTTTATGATGCTAAAAAAAGTGGACACGTTCTATATGCTCGATCTGGCTATCGATCATATGCCCGCCAAAGCTCTATATTTAACAGCTATGTTAAACAATATGGCAGAAAGGTAGCCGAGACCTTCAGCGCGCCTCCAGGAATGAGTGAGCATCAGACAGGCCTTACCATGGATATTAGCAGCAAAGGGGCAAATTATGAGCTTATTCGAAAGTTTGGCGAATTGCCAGAAGGGAAATGGGTAAAGGAAAACTCATGGAAGTACGGTTTTATAATAAGATACCCTGAGGGTAAAACAGATATTACAAAATATACTTATGAGCCCTGGCATCTTCGCTATGTGGGGGTAGAAGCAGCAAAAATAATCTACAAAAGAGACACCACTTTAGAAGAGTATTTAGACTCCATCAAATGGAAAGACAATACCTTTGCAGCTTTAGACCATTGCCTTATTTAGGCAGAGACAGGGGCATTAAAGCCTTTATTCGCTTAATAGGGTAAGTTATTACAGCATAAATGCTATCCATGAAAATGTTAAATGTACGACTAACTGGTTCACTTGAAAGAACCCAAGTTGTTATTAACGCCAGGAGCAAAGGAATTATTGTAGCAAATACTCCACCCCCAAAATCTGTATCTATTTTTACCAATAAATGCCTTAGGGGTAAGTGAAGAGCATAAACGGACATTGAATTGACACCAGCCTTAGAATACCAAGTTTTCTTATCTGGCGTTATTATTAAAAAAACCACCAACCAAAGAATACCGCTTACCAAGATTCCAGTTCTAATGAGAATTCCTTCTATAGGCCCGAAGCCTAGATAGGCATAAGGCATTTTTAAGTACCATGTTGACATAGGCAACACCTTATTGTATGCCATAAAAAATGAGTATGCTAGCAAGGCTAGGAATCCAAGCCAGCCAATCCATTTAGGAATACTTCTTATCTTTGCAATATGGTCTGCTGTAAATAAGTAGCCTAATATAAAAAACGGCAAGAATCCAAAAGCCCTTCCTAAGGCTAAGGTGCTATCTAATTGAGAGGCCAGACCCGCCAAAATGGAAGCCACGAAGCTTAGCGGCAAGAGAAATTTTCCAAGACGGACCATATCTTTTAACAAGAATCTATAAAAAAACAATACAATCATAAACCAGAGGGCCAAAGAGGGCAGCATAAGATCAAATGTGGCATTACCATATATTAAGTACCTAACCCCATACATTAAAATAGACAAAAGAATATAGGGATATAGAAAAGTTCTAAAAGATTTCTTTCTGCTTTTATCCACATTTTTTGAAAAATAGCCTGCGGCAAATATGAATATTATCATGTCACAGGAAATCATTGTTAGGTACGTTGCTCCCCCTAAGCTATCTGTTTTAAAGCCAGTAGCTGCGTGAAGATAGTGAGTACAAACAACAACCCATATCATAATTCCCTTTAAATTGTCAATTAGGTAATTACGTTCTTTTATCTTTATAACCGCTTCTTTCGATTCTTTCACTTATATCTCCCTAGATTTCTTAGTTATAGATTTTATTTTTTATTCAGCTCCTGATCACCACTGGAATAGTCGCACTTTTTTCTTTTTCTTTTTAGGCATGTTTAACAGGAACACTGAGCTTACTACCAAGATGCCTCCTAGTGTGGCGTTCCAAGAAAGCTGGTCACCCATAATAAGTATGCCGGCAAAATAAGCGAAAACTGGTTCAGTGGTATTGGTAAGGGCTGTATCGCTACCTCCGAGTTTCTTAACAGCCATACAGAAAAACAGTGGAGCTATAAACGCCGACCCTGCTCCAATAACAAAAATCCACCCCCACTGCTCCATGGTTTCTGGGAAAATTGGTTTACCTGCAAGTAAACAGCGAGTAAGATTTGCTCCAAAAATAAAGAGATTCATATAACCGGTTATAACCTCCGCTTGTATTTCTTTCATTCTTACACTGCCAATTCCCAGGGTTTGCATGGCATAAAAAAATGCACCCAGCAGCGCAAACAATATACCAAGGGCTCTTAGGTGTGGCATATCCCCCATAGGCCAAATAACGATTCCAAGACCTGCCACTGCCAAAAGCAAACAGAAAACTCTTTTCTTTTCTAGTTTTTCTCTTCCTACAAGTATTTCTATTACAACAACAATAACCACATATGAAAATCCTATAATTACTGCAACAGCGCCTGGTAAATATTTATAGCTTTCTCCTAAACTGCTGGTACAAATAAATAACATAAAGCCCAAGGCAAGCATATAGGCAATATTGGATTTACCTACTCGAAATTTCTTCTTTTTTGCTAAAATATAAATCCAAATTAGAACTGTGCCCATTAAATATCTTGAAGTTAGTATTGTTTCTAATGACAAACCCAACACCAGTATCTTTTGAGTAAATGAGGGGATTACACCATTTAATAAGCTTGCTACTAATATAAATGCGAATCCTGCCAGCCTGTTCTTTTTCTGCTCATCCATCATTCTTTATTCACCTTATTTACCTTATTCCCTTTATTTTATGTAGAGCTTTTCTAAACGCTGGCCAAAAGCACATAGGATTTCGTAATTTATGGTTCCCGTAGCCCTTCCTATTTCCTCTGCTGTAATTGTTCTTTCTCCCTGGCTTCCCATTAGGATAACTTCATCTCCCAAGGTTACTCCCGGAACATCTGTAACATCAACCATACACTGGTCCATACAAATATTCCCTGCTATAGGAGCTTCTTGCCCCTGGACTATGACTTTACCAACTTGGGAATATGGTCGAGGAAGGCCATCTGCATAGCCTACTGGTAATGTAGCTATTTTGCTTTTTCTTTTGCTTACAAAACTTCTTCCATAGCCAACAGAGAATCCCGGACCAACTTCTTTTAGTTGAATTATATTTGCCTTTACTGACATTACTGGCTTTAGGTCAATAGCTTCTTTACTTACTTCTTCTGAGGGGTAACATCCATACAAGATTATCCCAGGTCTTACTAAATCGTAATATACTGATGGGATCTCCATAGTTGAAGCGCTGTTTGCAAGAGTCCTAGTGGGAAATGTTATCCCTGCATCCCTACAAGCTTCTTCAAAGTTTAGGAACAATCGTTCTTGCTTCTGAGAAAAATCTTTATCCCTTGCATCAGCTGTTGACATATGAGAAAAAAGTCCTTGAATTTTTATTCCTGGAAGGCTAGAAATTTCGAGAATTTCATCAATAGCCTTTATTCGATCTCTTTCATCTTCTATTAAGTATCCGATTCTTCCCATACCCGTATCAACGGCTATAAAGACTTCGGCTGTCTTATTGTTTTTTATTGCTACTTCAGAAAGCACTCGTGCATTGTTTAAATCGCATAATACCGATACGAGGTCATAGTCAAGAATAACATGCCAATCCTTGCTCTGAGTCAAACCTAATATCATTATTTTTCCTTTAATACCAGCGACTCTTAATTCTCTAGCTTCTTTGAGCGTGGCTACCCCAAAATAATCAACACCATTTTCCTGCAAGGTCTTGGCCACTCTTACAGCTCCATGACCATAGGCATCTGCCTTTATAATCCCCACCACTTCCTCATTGCCTTTAAGAAGTCCTTTGATTTCCTGGATATTATGTTTTAAGTTAGTGAGGTTGATTTCAACCCAAGCAGCTCTGTTTATTTCATTAATCATTTATTAATCCTCATAGTAGTTTCATGCTCATTTAGACTATAGTCATATGGAAAGTTTTAGTGTTATTCCTCTTCCTAGTCGTCCTCTTCTTGGAATTCTCCCAGCACCTCTTGTCCTGGATGGGTTTTTTGGTATTCAATATACCAATTACTAGCTAGGTCCTCTTCCACATCATAAACTATTTCTCCACCTAAAATAGTCATAACCACTTTGACGTCTTCTTTAAATGGGTCCCCATTAAAGATAACAAAATCTGCGTAATGCCCTAAATCAAGGGCTCCCAATTTGTCCTCTTCTCCTAGAAGAATGGCGGCTTCAATGTTCATCTTGTCTGTATAGTTTTCAAGAGATTCAGCCTCTCTATATCTAGCTATTTCTGTGTTACTTTCAATGGTTTCTCTATCTTTTGCTATTACATGGATATCCTCTAAAGAAATAAATTCCTCTTTCATATCATCAGTGATGGTTTCATCTGTTGCTAACATTAAGATATTCTTTCGATAGCCAGACCCTCTAACTTCATCAAAAACTTCTAGGCTTAGTCTTAAAGAGTCTGGACCAAGACTTTCTAGGTAAAGATCGAAATCTCTTTCTGAAGCGGCTATTACAACTTCATGTAGACCATTTCTAGAAAGACCTAGGCCAGGTTCCCTATCTTCCTTAACCAAAAGATGAAGAAGGTTAAAGTTTATAAATCCATCAAGTTCAGCACATAGTGTTCTGTTTTGCATTAGCTTTTGAGCTAACCCCTTAGGATCCACCTCTCTATTAATAAGGAGAGAGCCATAAAATCTTTGCTTTAAAAAACCCTCTTGATAAAATCCCACCAAGGCCTCTTGATATAAACTTTGGAAATAATCAGGAGTTCCTAAATCAAAAAAAGCGGTAAACCCTTCTTGGCAATAGGCTTTTGCTTGATTAAATATATTTTCTTGAAGTTTCTCAAAATCCAAAAGTTCTAAAACCCCAACTATATAGGGAAGGGTTATTTGTGCAACACCCTCTTCTTCAGCTATGCTTTTAACTTGCTCTAAAGCTATAGAATTTAGCCATACTTGAAAGCCACCAGAAGAAAGAAGAACTATAGGCTTGTCTAAAGAGATTTCATCTAAAACATCTCTCATTTCTTCTGGAGTAAAGCCTGATACTACTCTTGGATGATAACCATAACCGAAAACATAATTTTTGGTAAGCAGTTCTTTTTCTAATGATTCCTTTAAGGCCTCCAGATCTAAGGACTCTTTTATGAAATAGCATAGATCTTTAAAGCAGTCCATAACCAAGTTTTCTTCCATTAATATGAATCCGGGGAGAACTACGCCACCTTCTAGGTCAATAAGTTCCGTTTGCTGATCTTCAAAGTCCTCAAGAATTCCTTCTTGATCTCCCATGGCTATGATTTTTCCATCTCTAACAGCTAGTGATTCCACTTCTGGATCATCTATAAGTAGGGTTTTTATTCTCCCATTAATCAATATAAGGTCTGCCGCTTCCTTTTTCTTAAATAAACCAAATGCCATTTGAGACCTCCTAGCTACTGATATCAACATTTTTTTCTTCTTGCTCTACGGGAAAAATTATATCATTTTAAAATTATAAATGCATCATCTTCCAAAAATAATCACACAAAAACAAGAAAAAACCTCCAGGTCCCGAATCCAGAGGTTTTTTCTAAGTGTGTATTTATAAAAGAAGGAAAGTTTTTGGTAAAGCCTTAGTTTCTTTACCACTTTCATACTATTCCTACAGTGTGAAGATTTCGTGTTGATTGAATGAGCTTTGGGGAAGAATTAAAAGCTTGTTTCTGAATATGTTACGTATGACCAAGTTACATGATCTTCATTGGATAGTTTGTAGTCTGACGCAGCTTCCATTATTTGCTCATCATTTACTGTATAAACCCATCCAGATGGATTGTTGAAATCATTTTCGAAAACGCCGCCAATACCTTGGACGTATCCAGGGGTACTATCGCTTATTACTACGGGTATACAGTTAGTTTCTCCATAAGATTGTAATATATTCATAGGAGTAATTGCTCCATTCAAGCTATACACCTTAAAGTCCACAACATCTTCTATCCCAGATTGCTCTGGGTAGTCAATAGTTAACAAGACCCAATTGGCTTCAGCAGTATTGTCATAGACCTCCGCATTGGCTACTTCAGGCTTTTCACAACTGCTAATAGTTAAAAGAACAAGCATTACTAATAATACAACGCCTAATTTATATTTTGTTACATTTTTCATTTTTTTCCTCCTTGCTTTGATATTAATACTATAACCGAACTATTTGTTGTTTATGTGAAGAACCGCCAAATAAATAGGAGTATTTAGCGGTTCTATTTTGCGATTTCACTTGATTTTTTTACATCTTTGTGTTCCTTTAATTTTATACATATATTTGAGTGTTCAGCCTGTTGATTTTTTGGATTTTATCTTTAATTTTCCATTATCTTTAACAGCTCTTCTTCCATATATTTATAACCTTTTTCGTAGGCTTCCAGATTAGGCCCTGCTATAGATGCAGAAAAACCACTCATTATTTCCGCCTCGACTTTGGGATAATGTAGTTTGGGTAGGAGTTTTGTTAGGGCTCCTAACATTACCATATTTACAACAAATGGCTTTTCCATAGCTTCTGCCATTTCTGTTGCTGGTATTTCGTAAATATTTTCTCCCCTTTTCTCCCAGTCACCTTGTACTAAAGTGCTGTTTACTAATATCATTGCATTTTTCTTTATGGTTTTTTTGTACTTTTCATAACCCAACTGATTAAATGCTATGAAAACGTCCGCATGGTCTACTTTCATATAATCTATATTTTCATCGGAGATTACCACCTCTGCTTTACATGCACCCCCTCTTGCTTCAGGACCATAGCTTTGAGTTTGAGAAATATTGTAATTTTCTCCAAGACCATAGGCTTTTGCTAGTAGCACAGAACTAAGAATAACTCCCTGACCTCCTGCTCCTGCAAAACGCACATTAATCCTCATACTTATCCCCCTCTTCTTTGACCACGTTAATGGCACCATCTGGACACATTCTTTCGCATAGACCACAGTAAATACAGTTTTCCGAATTGCTAATTTCCGGCATATTTGTACCATATTGGTTTCTGCTTTTAGAGGCAATGAAAATTTTCTTTGGACAAACGGAATAGCATATATCACAGCCTTTGCAGCATTTTTTATCAACGGTTATAAGGGCCATTCCTATACCCCCATTCCTTTTTCCAGCAAACATTCATTAACTCTTGTTAAGTAATCTTTCCTTGAGTTGTCCTGTTTAAATAAACCAATATTTACTCTTCCTTCTTTTTCAGCCTTTTTGTACATCTTCATTATAGCCGAGGGGTCTTTTTCTCCATAAACACTTTTTCCTGCTTGAACTGGACATTGACTTAAAACTTCTATATAGCTAAGGCCCTTATTCTCTATGCCTTCTTTAATGGCTTTTTCTAGTTGTATAGGATGGGCTGTTGTCCATCTGGCAACATAACTTGCACCCATAGTCTGAGCTAGGAGACATCCATCAATAGGATCATCAATACATCCAAAAGGGGATGTTTTTGTTAGAGCCTTTAATGGAGTAGCCGGAGATTTTTGGCCACCTGTCATTCCATATATATAATTGTTAACCATGATTATTGTTAAATCAATGTTTCTAGCACAGGCATGTAAAAAATGGTTGCCTCCAATTGCAAGACAGTCTCCGTCTCCTGTAAAAACCAAGATTTTTTTATCTGCTTGTGTCATCTTTAATCCGGTGGCAAAGGGTATGGCTCTACCATGCATGGTATGCATAACATCTAGTTTGAAGTAACAGGGAATCCAAGATGAGCAACCAATCCCAGAGACACAAGCTATATCTTCAGCTATTCCCATTGCTTCTATTGCTCTAATAGTAGCCATTTGAATAATTCCATTTCCGCAGCCAGGGCAAAATAAAGTAGGCAGTGATTCTGTTTTAATATATTTTTCATATAAGCTATTCATCTGCTTCCACCTCCGCTTTTACACCTATTTCTTTGATTATACGATCAAGGATTTCCTTGGGAGTATGGAGGTCACCACCGCTTTTAGGCATTGAAAAAACCTTTGAATGTTTCAGAACTCTCTCCACCTCTCGATAGTATTTTCCTACATTCATTTCGGGTACAATAACTAGGTCTACTTTTTTAGTAAGTCTTTTCAGGGCTTCTTCAGGGAAGGGCCACACCGTATTAATTTTTATTAGGCCAACCTTTAGATGACTATAATCCTTTTGCATGGTTCTGGGAACACCCTTTGTAACTGCATCCCTAACCATTTTAAGTTTAGTAGATATCCTATCATCTTTAATTCCTCTCGCCAACTTTACTGCGTTTAAAGCAGGTCTGGCTACAGATCCATAGGCTACAATGGCAACTTCTGCATCTTCCATATTATATTTTGTAATATCTGTAAGTTCTTCTTCTCTGCTAGTGATTTTTTTGTCTAGCCTTTCAAGAAAGTCCCCACTTTTCTGTGCTATATGGCCTATCCTTCTTCCTTCTTCATCGTGGAGTTGCCCTTCAACTAAAGTGCATTCTCCTTTGAAAAAATCTTGTTTTGGTGATCCAGCAGAGATAGGAGGAAGAGGGTTTTCTTGAGGTGGGGCTTCTGAGATGGTTATTTTTTCTCGCATATGACCTACTACTTCATCTCCAAGTAATATTACTGGGGTTCTGAACCTTTCCGATAGTTGGAAGGCTTTCTTTGTGTAGTCATACATTTCTTGTACAGAAGATGGAGCTAGTACTATTATCTGATAATCACCATGACTACCATATCTTGCTTGATAAATATCGTGTTGTGATGACATGGTGGGCTGTCCTGTTGATGGTCCACCTCGCTGTATATTTACTATAACCACGGGGGTTTCAGTAACTGCAGCATACCCAATTGCTTCTTGCATCAAGGTGTATCCCGGGCCAGATGTTGCTGTCATGGCTTTTTTCCCTCCCCACCTTGCACCTATTATTGCACAAGCTGAGGCAATTTCATCTTCCATCTGAATGAAAGATCCTCCTACTTCTTGCATTTCTTTGGACAAGTTTTCAATAACTTCAGTTGATGGAGTTATTGGATATCCCGCAAAAAAACGACACCCAGCATGTATAGCACCTTTTGCGCAGGCCTCGTTTCCTTGTAAGACAACTTTTACTGTGTCTTTTTCCATTTTATTTTACAGCCTCTCTTTTGGAATCCTACAAAACAAAATTTATATTAGTGGGTATTGATCTTTGTTTTTTGTATTAAAGTAAATGGTTTTCAATTACTTGAACTTCTGGGTTAAATTTTTCTACTTTCAAGTAGTATTCTGCTACATCCAACAAGGCTCTCATTGGACAAAGACCGATAACTTCAGTACCGATAACTTCAACTCCCATCTGTGCTGCTTTTTCTTTAACCAGCTCTGTTACAACATGAAGAGGTGTTCTGGTATAATCTGTCATATTTATTGAAACTTGTGCCATATCACGTTCTTCAATCATTATGCCTATACTTTTCACACAAGGAAGACCACCTGATGATTCTCTTATTTCTTTGGCTATACTAGAAGCTAGCTCTAAGTCATTGGTGTTCAAGTTGATATTGTAAGCAATTAATGGAGGTCTTGCCCCAACTGCAATTACCCCTGCAGTGGGATGAATTCTCCGTCCTCCAAGGTCTGGCTCCCAATCAGCTTCTAAAACCTTTTCCCCCATCCCTTCAAATTGTCCTTTTCTGATTTTTGCTAAGTTCTTTCTATGTTCTTTGTCAGTTGATTGCTCATAATAAAAAACAGGAACATCTGCTTCTTCAAGAATTCTTTTTCCAACTCTTTTTGATAGTTTTATACAGTCATCTACAGTTACTCCCTTGATGGGAACAAAGGGCATAACATCAACAGCCCCCATTCTAGGGTGTTCCCCCTTATGTTTGGTTAGGTCTATTAGTTGGGTGGCCTTTTTTACCAATTTTACACTAGCTTCTTCAACTCCTTCTGGACTGCCCATATAGGTTATTACCGATCTGTTGTGTGAAGCATCGCTACTATAGTCCATTAAGGTACATCCGGCTGTAGTTCTTATTTGATCTACACAGGCTTCAATAATATCCTTATTTCTTCCCTCGCTTATATTTGGAATGCTCTCTATGATTTTAGCCATTTCTTGCCCTCCTTAGGCTTTCTAAAGTCCCGCCTCAACTCTTTTGTAAATATCCTCTGCAAGGTCTTTGATATTCTGGAATAAGAGCTTACCTTGACTATCAAATTCTTTTTCCTTTTCAGGATTCTTGATTCCCGAAAGGTTAGTAAGCACATTTAACCAAACACCTTGGCCACAAGCCATGAGGTTTAATGCAGCAACGCCTAAGTCTGATGAACAATTAGGATTTGATTTCTCAACAAGGGATTCAGCAACTTTAAGTCCTTCAAGAGTCAATGCCATTACATCAAAGGGAACCTGGGTAGCTCCTAGAGTTGCTTTTCTTATTACCATTTTACGACTTTCTTTTTCACTGTCCGTCTCTTTTGGAAGTTGATATGCCTTCATAACTTCATTGTATGCAGCTACATCTTTTTCTATACAGGCAATCATTTCTTCCATTATCTGCTTACCATCTTCTAGTGCTTTTTCAGATATTTCCCAATTCTCTTTGTATGGTTCTCTTCCAAGGGTTAGATTTGCAACCATCATTATTAGGGCCATTCCTTGTGCGCCTGAAAGGGCACTGGCTGCTCCACCACCTGGCGCAGGAGCATTACTTTTTAACTGGTCTAAATATTCACGAAGGCTTTGATTCATCATTCTATTAAATATTCCTTTCTCTAATAATTTAAACAAGTCGGCCTTTTTTAATTACGCCATTTACTAGATTTGAGCCATATCGATAGCAAAGCATTTCCATATCTGGTGCATTCCAGATTACGAAATCTGCCTGCTTGCCAACTTCGATTGTACCTATTTTTTCTTCCATGCCTATGGCACAAGCAGAGTTAATTGTTACTGCAGTTAGTATTTCTTCTGGGGTCATGCCAAGCTTCAAATACCCAAGGTTGATAACAAATTGCAAGTTCAAGGAAGGACTGGAACCCGGGTTGAAGTCAGTAGCCAAAGCTACAGGGATTTCTCTTTCTATCATGGCCTTAGCAGGTGCATAATTTTTGTTTAGGTAAAATGATGTGGCAGGAAGAAGCATTGCTATGGTTCCACCTTTGGCTAATGCTGCCATGCCTTTTTCACCGATGGCTATTAGATGTTCTGCAGAAACTGCATTCATTCTTCCAGCCAGTTCAGAAGCTCCAATTTCTTCAATTTCATCAGCATGTATTTTCAGGCCAAATCCCAACATCTGAGCATAACTCAAATATTTCACTGATTGCTCTACATTAAATACTGTATCTTCACAGAAAACATCAACATATTTCGCTAATTTCTCTTGGCTAATATAATCCATTGCTTTCTTACAAACTTCTTCAATATATCGGTCTGCTTTATCTTTGTATTCTGGAGGCACTGCATGAGCTCCCATGTAGGTAGGGACAATATCCATAGGATGCCTTTTGCTAAGTTCATCAAGAACTTCTAAAGTCATCACTTCTGTGTCTATATCTAACCCATATCCAGACTTTGCTTCGCAAGTTGTAACTCCAAATCCCATCATTTCTTGTAAAAAATCTTCTGCCTTTTCTACTAATTCTTCATAGTCAGCTTCCCTTGTTTTGGTCACTGTATCTAGTATTCCTCCACCTGCATTTAATATTTCAAGATATGAGGCCCCTGCTAATTTTAGGGGAACCTCTTGTTGTCTGTAGCCTCCAAAAACCAAATGGGTATGACCGTCAATAAGTCCTGGAGTTACCAAACTATTTTCAGCATCGATGATCATATCAAAATCTTCAGGATCCTCAGGAAGGTCTCCATCACTATAAATATCTTTGATAATACCATCAACTGACACTATGGCTGCGTTTTTAATCTTTAGGTTTTCTCCTTGTAATTTCCCTTTATGGGGGAAACTGCCTTGTGGAGTTTGAATCATTCCAATATTTTTAACTAGTAATTCACTCATATAAAATCCTCTTTTCTTGCAAATCGTTTATTTGCGATATGCAAATCTTCTACACAATATTTTTGTCTATTATATCATCATCTACTAAGTATGGTACGGTTATATGGCCATTTTCATCAGAAGAACAATTATATTCTAGTGATACTTCTATGGCTCCAGGGTTTCTGGCCCAACTTCTTCTGGCAACTCCACCCATTACATCCCATAACATCGCCGACCGAATTATCTGGTCTACTCTTTCACTTCCATCAAGAACCAGGCCAAAGCCACCGTTGATTGCTTTACCTATACCTACTCCTCCGCCGTTGTGAAGTGCGCAGAGGCTCATTCCCCGAGCTGCGTTTCCTGCAAAGCATTGTATGGCCATATCTGCCATTACATTGGAACCGTCTTTTATATTTGCTGTTTCGCGGAATGGGGAATCAGTGCCCGATACATCATGGTGATCTCTTCCAAGCATCACCGGACCGATTTTACCTTCCCTAACCATTTCGTTAAATTTTAAAGCTATACGAATCCTGCCTTTTGCATCTTGATAGAGGATTCTTGCTTGCGTTCCCACTACCATTTTGTTGGCCTTCGCATCTCTTATCCAAACCCAATTATCTCTATCCTGGAATCTTCTTTCAGGATCAATTTGTTCCATAGCTGCCAAATCAGTTGCATCTAAGTCTTCAGCTTTTCCCGACAAACAAACCCATCTAAATGGGCCATAACCATAATCAAAAAGCATAGGGCCCATAATATCTTCAACATATGAAGGCCATATAAATCCATCCTTTTCATCTTTTCCGTTTTTGGAAATTTCTTTTATCCCCGAGTCGTACATGGCTTTCATAAATGAGTTCCCATAGTCAAAGAAGTAGGTTCCCTTTTCTGTTAGTGCTTTTATTGCTCGGAAGTGTCTTTTTAGGGATTTATCCACTTGTCTAGTAAAATTATTTCTATCATCATGAAGAAGATTTGTTCTTTGTTCAAAGGTTAAGCCAACAGGGCAGTAGCCTCCTCCATATACGTTGTGACAAGATGTTTGGTCTGACAAAAGGTCAATAGGGAAATTTTCTTGGACCGCCGCTTCTAAAAGATCCACAATGTTACCGTGGTATGCAATTGAAATTCCTTCTTTTTTATCAATTTTTTCTTTCGCCAAAGCAAAAAGCTCTTTGTAGTCGGATAGTATTACATCTACCCAACCTTGACGATGTCTTGTCTCAATTCGAGATAAATCAACTTCTGCAAAGATTCCCACAGCTCCTGCAATAGTAGCAGCTTTTGGTTGAGCTCCACTCATACCACCAAGCCCCGACGAAACAAAGGTGTGACCTGCCAAATCTCCTTGGTCTGAAACTCCTAAATATTTTCTACCTGCGTTTAATATGGTATTAAATGTTCCATGAACAATTCCTTGAGGGCCAATGTACATCCACCCTCCAGCTGTCATTTGCCCATAGTTTGCAACTCCCATTTCTTCTGCTACTTCCCAGTCTTCTATGTTGTCAAACATTCCCACCATCATTGCATTTGTAATTATTACCCTCGGAGCATCAACCTTTGATGGAAATAGGCCAAGAGGATGGCCTGACTCAATTACCAGGGTCTGGTCATCTCTAAGTTCTTCAAGGTATTTTTTAATGAGTCTATACTGCATCCAATTTTGGCAAGGTTTGCCTGTTTCGCCATAAGTAACAAGTTCATAGGGATATAGAGCAATTTCAAAGTCTAAGTTATTGTCTATCATAACCTGAAAGGCTTTGCCTTCAATGCAGTTTCCTTTATATTCATCAATTGCTTTTCCATAAATCCTGCCTTCTGGCCTAAATCTATAGCCATATATTCTTCCCCTACTGGTAAGTTCCTTGAGAAATTCAGGAGCAAGGATCTCATGATGCTCTTGAGGTATATATCTCAAAGCATTTCTCAAAGCTATCTTGGTTTGCTCTTTGCTAAGCCTATATCCTCTGTCTGGCGCTCTTCTAATTCCTTCTTGAAAATTCGGCATTTCAGGTAGTTCATTGCATAGAGAAATTGTCATAGCTTTTTCAATATCTTTATTTCCTATCATTATAATTCCTCCTATTTCAACGGTCCTATTTCTTTTTCAACAACTTCTAAAAGCTTACCTGACAAGATCATTTCCTCAAACTTAATCATTTCATCGTGCATAAGTATATCCTCATCTACGGGAGCAACTTCTTTTCTTATATGATCATATGCTGCTTGGGTTGCTAGAGATAATCCTTTTTCCCCTCTCAGCCAAATTCCTTGGGATGCGGCGAAGAGTTCAATAGATAAAACCTTTCTAGAATTATCAAGTATCATGGCTGCAGTTCTAGCAGCGGTAGTTCCCATGCTGACATGATCTTCCTGGTTTCCAGATGAAGGAATTGAGTCCACAGATGCGGGATGAGCATATATTTTGTTTTCTGAAACCATAGATGCAGCTGAATATTGAGCGATCATAAAGCCGGAACAAACTCCTCCATGAAGGGTTAGGAATGGTGGCAAACCCTCTGAAAGTTGAGGGTTTATAAGGCGTTCAGACCTTCTTTCTGATATATCGGCTAATTCCGATATGGCAATTTTTAAGAAATCAAAGGCTAGGGCCATGGGTTGTCCATGGAAATTTCCTCCAGAGATAACCTCATCTTCATCGGGAAAAATAATGGGATTATCTGTAACAGCATTAATCTCTTTGGTAACTGCATCATACACATATTTGATGGCATCTCTTGTAGCTCCGTGAACTTGTGGAGTACACCTTAATGAGTAAGGGTCTTGCACTTTTTTAGGATGAGTTTCTCCTGCATTCTTGGATTCTTTTAATAGCCTAAGTAGGTTTTCTGCAGAATCTATTTGCCCTTGATGGCCTCTTAATTTATGGATTTTGGGATCGAAGGCCTTTGTAATCACATTTAAGGCTTCACCAGTTAATGCTGCTGCCAAATCAGAAATTTTCACAAGGTTCATAGAATCCCACAAAACGTTTACTCCAATAGCAGTCATGATTTGGGTTCCGTTAATCAAGGCGAGACCTTCTTTTGCTGCCAATACCACAGGAGTTATTCCTGCTTTTTTCATAGCCTCTTCTCCAGACATAACCGTTCCTTGATACTCGGCCTTCCCCTGCCCCATTAAAACTAGGGCAATATGAGAAAGTGGAGCCAAATCACCAGAGGAACCTAAAGAACCTTTTTCTGGAATAATAGGATGGACTCCCCTATTTAACATATCTAAAAGTGTTTCTATTGTGTGAGGCCTAATACCGGAGTGACCCTCTACAAGAGCATTACATCTAAGAAGCATTGCTGCTCTAACTACTTCTTTGGGTAATGGATTACCCATACCACAGGAATGGCTCAAAATTAAGTTCTTTTGGAGATCAGCCGCCTGTTCACTGGAAATTAATGTATCAGAAAACTTTCCAAAACCAGTGGTAAGACCATATATAACCGCTCCCTCTTCTAATTTTTTATCGACATAATCCCTAGCCTTTTTTACCGCTATAAGGGCTTTGGGGTCAAGAACCACCTTCTCCTTACCTCGTGCTACTTGTATAGTTTCCTCTATGGTAAGATGACAACCGTTTATAGATATGGTCATTTTATGAGCCTCCTGTTCTTACTCGATTCAAAAAAGGATATTAATGCGGTAAAGTTATTATAACAAATTTTCATTTTATTTCCATGGTTTTTTACCATATATTTTGATAGGAAACCATGGTTTTCAATGGTTTTAGCGGTTTATACCTTTCCCACTTTATCCCTGTAAATTAAAAAGCCTCTTCCTATGGAAGAGACCAGATCATCTTATTTTCTACAAACTCTGCTTTAATTTCTTCGCTATCGTAAAGATATGATAGATAGGATCGAAGGGTGGAACCCATAAGAACATATTGGCCATGGTCTAGTTTTAAAGAATTTTCATCAAAAACTTCTTTAAGTAGGTCTTCCCAGGTTCTTCCTTTCTCACAAAGTCTTCTAAGAGATTCTAGATTTTCATTTAGTTTTTTTCTATTCACCTCTACCAGAGAATCCATGGTTTTGGCTGCACCTCCATGAGATGGAACAAAGAAGCTTCCTTTTAATTTTAGTAATTTATCTAAGGTTTCCAACTGGCTTTTAACATCATACATAAATGAATATGAGTATTTATCCATTATCTCTTCACCGAAAACACTATCTGCTATAAACCAGACATCATCGGGAGTTTTAATGCCTATCTGTTGAAAATAGTGGCCTGGGAGATCTATAATTTCGAAGCCTTCTGGTAGAATAGCTTCTTCTATATCTGTCGCCTTTGCAGGTTTTGCCATTAAAAACTTGTTTTGAAGCTCCTTGTATGGATATCCACCGTATAAAAAAGAAGGCTCTAATATAGGGTTAGCAATAATAGCAGCCTCTAAGGGCCTTGCGTAAACTGGGCAGTTATATTTATCTTGAAGATATTTATCCCCACCACAATGGTCCGCGTGACTGTGGGTATTTAGAATAGCTGCTAAAGTTCCATCCTTTGATAATATATGTTTTTCCGCTTTCTTGGCAGTATCTTTATCTATTCCTGAATCAATTAAAAAAACCTCTCCTTCTGAGGTAAAAAAGAAGCCTATTTTTACTGGACAGTCCATATAATAGCTTTGTTTGCCGACTGATACTAGTTCATACATTGTTTTTAAACCTTTCATCTAAATCTACTTTCTAATTGTTTCACGTGAAACAATTATTGTAGTGATTTAATTAACTCTATGAGTCTTTCTAGCTCTTCCTTTGAATAGTATTCTATTTCAAGAATTCCTTTTTTTCCTTTTTCTTTAATCTTCACACGTGTTCCAAGTACTTCTTTAAGATCATTTTCTATTCTATTTAAATCCGGGTTATTAATTATTATTTTAGTCTTCTTCTTTGTGGATGCTTCTTCTCCTGCCAGTCTTTCTACTTCTCTAACAGACAATCCCTCTTTTACTGCTTTTCTGGCTATTGATAATTGACGCTTTGCAGACAAGGAAATAAGGGCTCTTGCATGCCCTTGAGATAGCTGATTATTTAAAAGAAGTTCTCTTACTTCATCTTGAAGTTTAAGTAACCGCAGTAAATTGGCTATGTATGACCTACTTTTTCCTAAACTCTTAGCAACCTCTTCCTGGGTAAATTGATATGTATTCATCATTTTATTAACAGCTTCTGCTTCTTCTATGGGATTAAGGTCTTCTCTTTGCATGTTTTCTATTATAGAAAGAAGAAGATTTTGTTCTTCTGTCAAAACCCTTACTATCGCAGGTATTTCTTTAATACCTGCGATTCTAGCTGCTCTCCATCGTCTTTCACCAGCAACTAATTCATACCCTTTTCCTTTAATTTCTTTTCTAAGGACTATAGGTTGTATAACTCCATGTTCTAAAATAGAGTCTGCAAGTTCTTCTAATTTTTCTCGGTCAAAGGTTTTCCTTGGTTGTTTATCATTTGGTTTTATATTATTTATATTTACAAAAAGAATAGAGTTTTCATCACTTTCTCTATCTTCTCTCTTTTTGATATCTCTTTCTTTTTTTTCTTCATCAGTCATAGGTTCGAATTGAATTTCCACATCTCCGAACAGAGCTTCAAGCCCTCTACCTAATCCAGTGTTTTTTACTGCCATTAAATGTTCTCCTCTTCAAGAAACTCTTTGGCAAAGTCCATATATGCTTGTGCACCAATTGATCTAGGATCATATTGTATTATAGGAATTCCAAAACCTGGTGCCTCAGCTAACCTAACATTTCTTGGTATAATGGTTTTATATACTTTGTTTTTGAAATACTTTTTAACTTCTTGTACTACTTGCATAGATAGATTTGTCCTTCCATCAAACATAGACAAAAGCACTCCTTGTATCTCGAGATTAGTATTAAGAGTTTTCTTTACAATTTCAATGGTACTCATAAGTTGACTGACACCTTCAAGAGCATAGAACTCACATTGAATGGGAATTAATACACTATCTACTGCTGTTAAAGAGTTAATTGTCAATAGACCTAAAGACGGAGGACAATCTATAAAGATATAATCATAATCACCTTTTATTTGATCAATTGCTCTTTTTAATCTCTTTTCTCTGCTTTCCATTTGAACCAACTCTACCTCTGCACCAGCTAGTTGAACGCTAGCAGGAATTATATCAAGGTTTTTTATTCCAGTATTCATAATAGTATCTCTAGGATTTATGTCGTTATCCACAAGAATTTCATATGATGTTCTGGTTAACCCCTTTTTCGATATTCCCATACCACTTGTAGTGTTACCTTGGGGATCAATATCCAGCACAAGTATTTTTTTACCTATATAAGCCAAGCAGGCTGCTAAGTTTATATTTGTAGTGGTTTTTCCTACACCACCTTTTTGGTTAAATATTGCAATTGCTTTTCCCACTACCATTCCTCCTGGTGTTTCCAAAATGTTTCACGTGAAACATTTTTTCATATTCTTTATTTAGACTTTTTCTTTATTTGATCCATTCTTCTAGGATATTCTTCTGGAGTAGAGTTATCTTTTGAAAATATCATTAAAATATGTTCTTCGCCTTCTAAGAATGGAGTAACTTCTACTATTCTATTCAAGCTGCCAGCTAACTTTTTTAATATATACTGGGAATCATCTATTTCTTTTTTTCCTTCAGGACCCTTATATGCTATAAATGAACCCTCTTCTTTTACTAGAGGTAAGGCAAATTCAAGTAAATATACAAGAGGTGCAACAGCTCTAGACACACATAAATCGTAGTTTTCTCGATGCTCACTCATTCTTCCTAGTATTTCTGCTCTTCCATTTATAAGTTCTATATTACCACTATTAAAATCTTTTATACATTCTTTTATTACATTTATTTTTTTACCCACAGAATCTACTAGTGTAAATTTCTTTTCCGGAAACAATATTGCTAAAGGAACTCCTGGAAAACCACCACCAGTTCCTATATCAATAATATTCCTAGCTTGTTTAAATTCTTCTTCGCCTATTATGCTTATTGAGTCAATATAATGTTTAGAAATAAAAGACTTTCTATCTTTGATTGAAGTAACGTTGATTTTTTCGTTTATTCTCAATATATTTTCCATATATACTTCAAATAGGTTTATAGATTTTTCTATTTCTTCACTGTTTGAATAATTTAATTTTATGAGATATTCTTTTAATTCTTTCAAATCATTAACCGTTAATACGTACAGGTAAAACCAAATACTCGTACATAGTATCCTCTGCCTGCTTTATCATACATGGACTAGTAGGCGAATTAAATTCCATTAATATTATTTCATCATCTACAGCCTTTAAAACATCTAACACATATTTGCTATTAAAGCCTATTTCAATATCCTCCCCAGCTTTTTCTACTATTATCTCTTCCTTAACTGCGCCTTCTTCGGACTTAGATGTGATTGTTAATAAATTATCAATTATTGTAAACTTCACTAGATTGTTTTTTCCTTCTTTAGCTAACAAGGACGCTCTTTCAATACTGTCTTGTAATAAAGATCTTGAGACCAATATTTTCAGAGTTTTATCTTTTGGAAGTATATCTTTATATTTAATAAAGTCTCCTTCTAGCAATCTTAATACAACTTTTGTTGTATCTATAGTTAATAGTGCCTTCTTTTTATCTAATACCATAATAATTTCTCCTTCAGGTTCCTCATCTGTAATTATCTTACTAATTTCCGAAAGGAGCTTAGCAGAAATGATAATTTTACTTTCTCTTCCTGTTCCTATATTTTCCTTAACCACTGCCATTCTAAACCCATCAAGGGCCACCATAGTAAGATTTTCTCCATCTCTTTCAATAAGAACCCCAACAATAATTCCTTTTGATTCGTCAACGCTGGCACAAAAGGTGGTTTTTCTTATCATTTCTCTTAATATATCCTTATCAAATATAAATCTCTCTTGTTCTTCTTCTACTGCTCCTATTCTAGGAAATTCATCTGCTTGTATGGAAACGATAGTAAACTGTGAAGAAGAAGTTTTTATAATGGTCTTTTCGTTTTCATTACCCTCAATAGAAATAGTTTCATTAGGAAGCTTTCTTATGATGTCAGAAAATAGTTTTGCAGAAACAACTAATGAACCATTTTCAATTCCTTTAACTTCTATGGTTTTTTCTATGCTAATTTCCAAATCACTTGCTGTAAGGGTTAATGTATTTCCTTCTAAGCTTAATAATATGCCCTTTAATATTGGAATAGTAGTTCTTGCAGTAACTGCTTTTGATACCGTATTCAAAGCTTTTACTAAGTTTGTTTGATCACATGTGAATTTCATAATTTTCCCTCCGAAAAACCCTTATTATTTAATTAATTAGGTAGTAGTAATAGTAGTAGGTCTTGTTAATATGTATATAAGTATGGCTATCTATTGTAATTGCAAGGGGTAAAAAAATAATAACCTTGTGGACAACTCAATAAAACTGCATGGATAAAAAAGAATAACTTTTTATTTTCCGTTTATAATATTTTTTAATGTGTTTATTGTTTCACCTAATTCCTCATCGCTCTTTAAAAGAGTTGCTATTTTATCACAAGCATAAAGCACTGTGGTGTGATCTCTGTTCCCAAAAGCCTCCCCTATTTTTGGTAAAGAAAGATCGGTGAGATCTCTGCATAGGTACATGGCTATTTGTCTTGGGAAAGCTAATACCCTGGTTCGTTTAGAAGAGTCCATATCCACTAATTTAATAGAATAGTATTTACACACTACTTTTTTAATAGAATCAGAAGTAATATTAAAATCCGCTGCAAGCAAAATATCTTTTAATACCTCTCTTGCCAATTTTCTGCTTATAGGTTCATTCATCAAATTAGAAAATGTCACTATTCTTGTAAAAGCACCTTCCAACTCTCTTATGTTGAACTTTACTTTTTCACATATTAGTTCTATAACATCTTGTAGTGACTCATCTATTATTAAGCCTTCAAGTTCAGCTTTTTTTCTTAATATAGCAACTCTTGTTTCGTAGTCTGGAGGAGTAATATCAGCAACTACATTCCACTGAAACCTTCCCCTTAAACGATCATCAAAGCTAACCAATTTATTTGGTGGCCTGTCACTACTTATAATTATTTGTTTTTTAGATTGATATAAGGATTCAAAAGTGAAGAAAAACTCTTCCTGGGTACCAATTTTACCTTCCAAAAACTGTATATCGTCTATTAATAATACATCAATTTTTCGATATTTATTTCTAAATTCTCCAGTCTTTTTCTCACTAATAGCCTTTATCATCTCGTTGGTGAACATTTCAGAAGAAACATAAAGAGGTTTTAGTTTTGGATGATTTTGGAGAATATGATGGCCTATGGCATGCATTAAATGGGTTTTTCCTAAGCCCGATCCTCCATATAAGAACAGTGGGTTATAGTCATCTGAAGGAACTGTAGCAACAGCTAAGGCTGCAGCGTGGGCATATTTGTTATTGCTACCCACAACAAAAGTGGAAAAATTATATCTGGGGTTAAAATAAAACTCACCATCAAACTCTTCACCTGTTCCGCCATAACTTACATTCCCTCCAGTTCGATCCTTTATATATTCAAATATAACCTTATAATCCTTTCCAAAAACTTCTCTGATAGTGTTTTCTAGGAGAGGCATATAACGGCTAGTCAATATATTCTGGTTCATACTGGCATAGGGATCAATATATATTCTTTTTGTTTTGGGATCTGTACGCAAAGGAGTTAAGGGTGCAAACCATGTTTCATAACTGATTTCTTGAAGATTTTCCTTCAATAACCCTTGCACAACGCTCCACTTTTCTTTTATTTCTTTCATATCCGCCCTTCTCTTGCTTTTTACTAGTGTATACATCATAATACAGATGTTATCCACAGGGCAAGGGGAAAATCCCATATATTTAAAAGAAATTTTAGTAGGGTTATCCACTAATTGTGGATACTAATGTGAATAAATCATTGCCTATATACTATATATTGTAGATGCAGGCATTTTAACAACTCTAGCATCCAAAAAGCCATCTAAAATCGTTGACATAAAAGAAGGTGGGCTATATAATTATATGGCATATGTGCCCGTTGGAATTAAGACGGTCACAATGGCTGAAAATAGAATCAGCTAAATAAAAGAAGGAGGTGTCGATTCAAATGAGAAGAACTTTTCAACCAAAAGTTAGACAAAGAAACAAAGAACATGGCTTTAGAAAAAGAATGAGCACAAAAAACGGTAAAAATGTTTTAAAGAGAAGAAGATTGAGAGGAAGAAAATCCTTGACAGCATAGAGACCGCTCAAGCGGCCTTTTTGTTTTAAGGTTCTGTGATTATGCTAAAAAAGGAAGTTCTAAGAAAGAAAAGCGACTTTGCCGCTATCTACAACAAGGGTAAATCCGTTGGGGAAAGATATGTGGTTTTGTTCCATAAAAAAAACAACTTACCATACAACAGAATGGCCTATTTAGCTAGTAAAAAAGTTGGAAATAGTGTGGAACGAAATAGAGCGCGAAGGCTTATGAAAGAGAGCTTCAGGCAGCTGGAAAAAGACGTTAAAGAAGGTAGAGACCTTATAATTATAGCGAGAAATACTATAGCAAATAAGTCTATGCAGGAAGTAAAGAAATCTATGCTTTCTGCTTTTAAAAAGTCTGGCCTTCTCAAAGAAAAAAGGAGTGATGGTAAGTGAAGTGGATCCTGATTTTCATAATCCGGGTATACCAAAAAATACTATCTCCCTTTTTACCCAGAACTTGCAGATTCTATCCAACTTGTTCAGCCTATTTTATAGAGGCTTTGAAAAAGCATGGATTTTTTAAAGGAAGTTATATTGGAATCAAACGAATTTTAAGGTGCCATCCGTGGAATGACGGGGGTTATGACCCGGTGCCTTAAGGAGGAAATGAATGTATTTTAAAATTATGGGGGTTGTCGCAAATCCTCTAGGATGGCTGTTAACGCAATTATATTCGATTATTCAGAACTACGGAATAACACTTATAGTATTTACGCTAATAGTAAGGTTCGCTCTTTATCCTTTGTACGCCAAGCAAATAAAATCAACGGCAAATATGTCGGCTATACAGCCTAAGATGAAAGAGCTACAGGCTAAATACGCTAACGACAAAGAAACTTTAAACATAAAAATGATGGAATTGTACAAGGAAGAAAAATTTAACCCAATGGGTGGATGTCTTCCAATGCTAATACAAATGCCTATCATTTTTGGGCTTTTTGCATTACTCAGAAATCCTCTAATGTACATGAAAGATCCTGCTATGATTCTTGCTGTTCATGAAGCATTTCTTTGGATATCGGATTTATCACAACCGGACAAATGGGTGTTACCTATTGCCGCAGGTTTAACAACTTATATTTCTTTTTCTCAAACTCAAGCACAGCAGGGTTCAGATCAAATGGGCCAGATGGCTCCAATGATGAAGGTTATGAAATACTTCTTCCCTGTAATGATTGTATGGATGGGCAGAACCTTTCCAGCAGGCCTGACTATTTATTGGTTCTTTGGAACAGGCGTTCAAATACTATTTAACATTAGACTTAACAAAATGAGAAGAAGATTGAAAGCTGAAGCAGAATTAAAGAAGCAGAAAAAAATATAAATAGGTTGTTCAATGATATAGATCAGAGAGGGACAAAAAATGGATTATTCGGAAAAATGGGGAACCAGTGTAGATGAAGCAGTGGAATTGGCACTGTTTGACATTAAAGCCACCATCGACGAAGTAGAAGTTACGGTTCTAGAAGAACCAAGTAAAGGGTTCTTCGGTATTGGAAGTAAACTGGCTAAGGTTCGTGTAGAACGAAAAAAAGAAGGAAAAAAGACCGAGAAATTAACAGAAAAAGTAGTTGAAAAAGCATCAGAAGTTGGGAAGCGTGTTGAAAAGGCTGTAGACAAAACTGTTGAAAAAGCTGCAGAAGTAGAGAAACGCGTCGAAAAACGTGTTGACAAAACTCTGGAAAAAGCCGCTGAAAAAATAGAAGAAATAAGAGAATTTCCAGAAAGAAAAAGAGACATAAAACCTTTGCTTCAAGAAAAGCCAGATGATTTAGTAGAAGTTTCAGATCATCCAGCTTTAACTTTTCTTAAGGATACAATAGAAGCCATGGGCCTAGACTTAAAAGCTACAGGAATGGCCAATAGTGAATATGTTTTCATTAACCTTTCTGGTGATGACTCTGGAACCATTATAGGAAAAAGAGGACAAACCCTCGATGCACTTCAATATCTAACTGGACTAGTTATCAATAAAAACAGAGAAAACTACACTCGTGTAGTAATAGATTCTGAAAGCTATAGGGCAAAAAGAGAAAAGACTTTGCAACAGCTTGCAGATCGTTTAGGGGAAAAAGTAGTAAAAAATAGGCGGTCAGTTAAACTGGAGCCAATGAATCCTTATGAAAGAAAAGTTATTCACTCCACTTTACAAAACAATCCCAAGATTGTTACAAGAAGTGAAGGTGAAGAGCCATACCGTAGGGTAGTAATCGAACTAAAACGAAAAGGTTAACCAGGATGGCCCGCATTGTATGCGGGCCATCTTTCCCAAAAGGAGAAGAGATGGAATCTACCATTGTGGCCATATCTACAGCACCAGGAGAAGGCGGAATTGGAATCATTAGAATAAGCGGGGAAAAATCCAAAGAATATTTGGATGAGATTTTTGTTGCCAAAAATCCCGAAAACTCACAAAACCGATGTCTTTCCTATGGCCATATAATGGATCCCCAAAAGCCAGGTGAGATAATAGATGAGTGTTTAGCTGTATTCTTTCCTGGACCAAAAACATATACAGGTGAAGATGTTGTGGAAATTCAATGCCACGGTTCAATGATAGCCTTGGGAAAAATCTTAAAGTGCGTTCAAAAGCTAGGAGCATCTTTGGCAGAACCTGGAGAATTTACTAAAAGAGCATTTCTAAATGGTCGCCTTGATCTCAGTCAAGCAGAAGCGGTAATTGATTTGATTAAGGCCAAAACAGAAAAAGGCTTCCAGGTTGCCATGGAACAACTAGAAGGAAGTACTTCACTGAAAATAAGAGAGCTAAGAGAAAAAACTCTAGATATAATGGTGAAAATAACAGTAAACATTGAATATCCAGAAGAAGATATAGAAGAAATCACCTATGGTGAAATAGAAAAAGAAGTCCTGTCTGTAAGTAAGGGAATAAAAAAACTCTTAGATACTTCCCACACAGGAAGAATTCTCAAAGAAGGCTTAGCTGTTGCTATTATTGGAAAACCCAATGTAGGAAAATCCTCCTTGATGAATGCGCTTTTAAAAGAAAATAGGGCTATAGTTACGGAAATCCCCGGAACAACTAGAGATACTATTGAAGAATGGCTTAGTATCAGAAACATTCCTTTGCGAATAATTGACACAGCAGGAATAAGAGAAACCGAAGATTTAGTAGAAAAGATTGGAATAGAAAAAGCCAAACAATCATTTATGAAGGCTGATTTAGTGATTCTTGTTTTAGATGGTAGTCAAGAGCTGTCTGTTGAGGATGAAATGATAATGGAACTTGTAAAAAATCAGCAGGTAGTGGTGCTGTTAAATAAAAGAGATCTAGGTAAAGCCATAAATCATGACCAAGTTCAAGACCACTTAGCTAATGGGACAATTATAGAAACTTCTGTTACTGAAGAAATGGGTATCACGGAAATCGAAGATAAAATTGAAGAAATGGTATATGGTGGAAGGGTTAAGCAAGAAGAGAATATTTTAATAACCCAAGTGCGCCACCAAGAACTGTTGGAAAAGGCAGCTCAAAGCTGCGAAGATGCCATAGCAATGATTCAGCGAAAAGAAGCCTTGGATTTTATAGAAGTGGACATAAAAAATGCCCACGATGCATTAGGGGAAATAATCGGTGAAACCGTAAAAGACGATGTTATCAATGAAGTATTTAATAGATTTTGTTTGGGGAAATAGTCATGGAAACTTATGAAATGGGAAGTTACGATATAGTTGTAATAGGTGCTGGACACGCTGGGTGTGAGGCTGCTTTGGCATCTGCAAGACTTGGCAAAAAGACATTAATTATGTCAAC
>CAYLIF010000015.1:0-3420 GCA_964383845.1 uncultured Oscillospiraceae bacterium | reverse complement strand
ACAGATATTATAGTAGAAGATGGCCAGGTAAAAGGGATCATTCTTAAAACCGGCGCAAAATATACTGCAAAAGCAGTTATTATAGCCACCGGAACATTCTTGCAAGGCAAGATATTTATTGGCAGCAGCGCCTACTATAGCGGTCCTAATGGCTTATCACCTGCAATGGAATTAGGAGATAATTTAAGAAAACACGGAATGAAGATTCGTCGTTTCAAGACAGGTACTCCTGCTAGAGTTTTAGCCCAAAGTCTTGATTTTGATAAGATGGTAGAGCAAAAGGGAGACGAGATAATAGTTCCTTTTTCCTTTATGAATGATTATCTGGAACGAGAACAGGTTTCATGTTGGCTATCCTACACTAATGAAAGAACCCATCGAGTTATTAGAAAGAACTTTGGTCGCTCTGCTCTTTTTGGCGGGCAGATTGAAGGTGTGGGGGTTAGGTATTGTCCTTCTATTGAAGACAAGCTAGATCGTTTCAAAGACAAGGAACGCCATCAGCTTTTTGTTGAGCCAGAAGGCCTAGACACCGACGAAGTATATATTCAAGGAATGTCGACAAGCCTACCAGAAGACGTTCAAGTTGAATTTTATAGCACTATCAAAGGGCTGGAAAACCTTAGGATAGCAAGGCCTGCCTACGCCATTGAATATGACTGTATTGACCCGTCAGACCTTAACCTAACTTTGGAATACAAAGGAATCGAGAACCTCTTTTGTTCAGGCCAATTCAATGGAAGCTCTGGCTATGAAGAAGCTGCAGCCCAAGGACTAATAGCAGGAATTAATGCGGTGTTAAAGCTGGACAATAAAGAACCATTTATTATTCATAGAGACGAAGGCTATATAGGAGTGTTAATAGACGATTTGGTAACCAAGGGAACACCAGAACCCTATAGAATCATGACATCTAGAGCTGAATATCGTCTAATCCTAAGGCAAGATAATGCAGATGAAAGGCTAACTGAAAGAGGCTATAACCTAGGATTAGCCACTGAAGAGAGATATAAAAAATATCTGCATAAGAGACAAGCCGTAGAAGATGAAGTAAAACGTCTTCAAAATACCGAAGTCTTACCAAAAGAAGTGGAAGATATTTTGGAGAAATGGGATAGCACCCCCCTAAATAATAAGACAAGCTTAGCGGATTTATTAAAAAGACCGGAGATTACCTACAAAAAGTTGGTGTCAGTTTTTCCGGCAAAGGAACCCCTTACCCCATCAATGATAGCTTCTATAGAGGTTGGAATAAAATATAAAGGCTATATAGATAAGCAGCTTATTCAGATTAAGCGATTTAAAAAGTTAGAAGAAAAAGAGCTTTCTCCTTCTTTACCATACAATGAGATAGAGGGACTTAGACTTGAAGCCAGACAAAAACTTGCTCTAATACAACCTATTTCTGTAGGGCAAGCTTCAAGGATTTCTGGTGTTTCACCAGCAGATATAAATGTTTTATTGGTTTACTTAGAAAAGGCAAAAAGAATTAAAAATCTCAGCAAAGAAAAAGCCGAAAGCTCAGAAAATTAATAAATTATCTTTCAATCAACACAATTCTAAGATAGACTAGTAAAAGCGCTTAAATAATATAACTAAGAGAGGAATAAAAAAGAATGAGTAAAGAAACAAAAGTTAAAGGACCTAAAATAGCCACAGCCTTAAAAATCGGGGGAATAGTGGTTGGAGTGTTTGGCCTAGCTGCACTAATCAATAATATAATGATTTTCATGAAAACCATAGAGCAATATTTGGAGCAAGGATATCCACAAGAAATGATTATGGAAGCAATGGTACCCACACAGCTTCTGCCTGGAATATTTGAGCCAATAGCAATATACGGAGGCCTAGGTCTTTTAATGTTCGCAGTTGGAGTAATAGCTTGTAAACTTCTACCTCAAGAAGAAGTTGTAATAGAAGTAATTGAAGAAGAGGAAGTTGTTGAGCCAGTGGTAGTAGAACCAGAATTCTAAAAAGACAGACATAAGTAGAAACAAATAGATTATAAGAAATATAATAAAAGCCAGCCATTTTAAGTGTTATTGAGTAATAGGCTGGCTTTTTTTGATGCTAAAAGAATTAAACCAAAACCTATAAACCAAAAAATACACAAAAGCCGCAAGTTGTTACAATTTTCAGCAAATAATCAAGTAGCTATTGATAGTGTTCGTTTCTACGATTATAATGATAAGATAACTTATTTAGGAAGATAGGTGCTAAAAAGAAAATGGATTATATAACAAGTAAAGAGGCAGCAGAAAAATGGAAAATATCTGAACGCAGAGTTCAGATTTTGTGTAAGGAAAATAAAATCCTAGGAGCCACTAGATTAGGCTGGGCTTGGGCTATACCTAAAGACGCAAAAAAACCGGAAGATGGCCGGCGGAAATAAGGTAGAACAGATAAAAAATTTAATAGGAGCCACTATGATAAAGGCAGGACTATATGAGCAGTTAATTAACGAGCAGCTCAGAGAAGAATTGAATACATTGGTTGATAAAAAAGCCGAAACAGAGAAAATCGATGAAGCAGAATCCACAAAGGTACTTTCTAAATATCTAGGTGATGTTGTGCAAAGAGCGCTAGCCTCAATTCGAGAAGATAAGGAAGATGTGCATTCACAAGTAAAGCTAGTAAATGGAATAATTGATTTAATGGAAAAAGAAGTAAGGGAAGTTGATTTTAGTATGTTTAAGGTTGATAAGCATGGTGAACAGCTTCTTTCTGTCTTAGACACAATCCATGACGATGGGACGAAAATTAAGTTAAGTCGTCCAGACACTTCAATAGCGCATAGCTCTCTTTTCACAGGCTCTCCACGTGAGCCCAGTATGTACTCGGAATTAAAAAAAGAAATCCTATCCAGTGATCGAGTGGATATGTTGGTTTCATTTATTCGTTGGAGTGGCCTTAGAATGATTATGAACGAACTTAAAACTATGCTAAAAAATGGAGGCTCATTAAGAGTTGTTACCACTCCATATATGGGGGCAACGGATCTAAAGGCCATAGAAGAATTAAGCAAACTGCCAAACACTGAAATAAAAATAACCTATGATACGAAAAGTACTAGGCTTCATGCAAAAGCCCATATATTCCATAGAGATACGGGATTTACAACGGCTTATGTTGGCTCTTCAAATTTATCAAATGCAGCTATTTCTAGTGGTCTGGAGTGGAACGTAAAAATAACAAAAAAAGATTTACCTGAGACAATGGCAAAGATGGAAGGAACCTTTGAGAGTTATTGGAATTCTTCGGACTTCGAAACCTATACGCCAAAGGAAGAAGGAAGACTTCGTGGTGCACTTAAAAAAGAAAGATACAGGGGTGCTGGGCCTGAAATTGCTTGGGCATTCGAGATTAGACCATATGCTTTTCAAAAAGAAATTCTTGAAAAGCTTGACGCAGAGAGAAACG
>CAYLIF010000014.1:0-40975 GCA_964383845.1 uncultured Oscillospiraceae bacterium | reverse complement strand
CTTCTTGGCTCGTTTTATTTAAATTTTCAATTTACACCATTATACGGACTTAATCGAGCTGTTATGGATAATGAAATCAAAGAGAATAACTTATCTGTAAATAGACAAGAAGATCTAGAAAACCTTCTACGATTTTTAAAAGAAGAGGTGCGGGTTAGAGCCGAAGAGAACTCTGAAGAATCTATTTTGTGTATTGATGAGGCAATAGATATTCTAAGTAAATTTGGCAAAGGATACTTATCAGATAGCCAAGGTATAATACTTAGAAGTATGATTGAAGATGCTTTGGGATATAATGCAGTTCAGCTGAAAATCAGTCACAAAGAAGTAGAAATTGCTCACATAATAAAATATTTATGTGCCAGTGGCCAGAAAAAAACAAAAAAAAGACTTTATTATTTGGATTGTAACGGCCATTGTGAAAACTATATGGGATCTTGGAATGGTGTTGAGGAAGTCATAATGGATATAAAAAACTTCTTTAACTCAAATAATTGGAAATTTAGTTCTGGCTAGTAGCAACTCTCTTATTTTTTTGAATTTGTTCAGGCTTTTGTTGAAAAGATTCTGGCATTCTGATAGAATGATTACAATAAGTTAGGTGCAACCAATCAAATCGTTAATTGGTTGACATTGATAGGAGGATATATGGAAAGTTTAAAAGGAACAATTAGAGAGCCTAATACAAAGGCTAAGCAGCAAAGAAAGAAGGGAATCATTCCTGGAGTACTATATGGAAAGAGTTTAGATGAGTCTATTAGTCTTCAGTTCCCAGTAAGGGACGTAGAGTATTTTCTTAGAAGAAATGCTGAAGGATATAAAGTGAATGTTGAAATAGATGGGGAAGTGCACTTGGCTTTGATCAAGGAGCTTACATACACTCCCGCTGTTAATACTATTGAACACCTTAGTTTCCAAGCACTAACTAAGGGCGAAACAGTTACAACTACAGCACAGATTGTATTGCTAAATGAAGAAACAATAATTGAGACTGTTCAACAGACTTTATTTGAAATTTCTTATAGAGGAACAGTAGAAGATCTCTTCACAAGAGTAGAAGTGGATCTAAAGGGTATGGAAATTGGAGACAGTGTATTAGTTTCTGAATTAGAGATTCCAATTAGAGACAGAATTGAGATATTGAATCCAGAAGATACAATGGTAGTATCTATTGTTGAGAAAACTGTTCTAGCCGATGAACTTGACGCTGAAGAAGAAGAGGGCGCAGAAGTTCTTGACGCAGCTGACGTTCCAACTGTTGGAGAAGAAACCGAAGAAGAGTAATATCAAAAAAAATATTTCTATAAACAAAAAGCAGTTCCTTTATAGGAGCTGCTTTGTTTTAGCATTTAATAATAAAGTTTAGTATCTAACCATGACTACTAGCTTGCCCATAGCTTCTAACTTTTTTTCCAAGAGGTTAACTGTGGTTTGCCTTGGCCTTACTCCAATTTGTTTGAAGATAAGGTCTTCATGAGCTTTGTTTACAGCACTACCATGTATAAAGGTAATTACATCGGCACGGTGCATATATTTTGCCAATCGTTCTACGGGGGAAGAGTCACTGAGAAACTCAACTGGTTCGTCTAAAATGTTATAAACTTGGTTAAGCATCATTGCTCCTTCAGTGGTCATTTCGATGCCATCAATTTTGTATTCTGGTGGTGCGCCAAAGGTTGTGCTAGGCTTCAAATATTCCAGCTCTTTACCTAGTTCTCTTGCAACAATATCAGATGTAGTTGATCCACAAACCACATGTACTCCAGGATTACTCATAAAGCGATTAACATACTCTTTGTCTCTCCCACGGCCTTGGGGAGGGCCTGTTGCAATAGTTAACTGATTGGCTTTTCTACATTGAAGCATTGCTAGGGTAGTATCATCTTGTGCCTTTCCTCCGGAAATATCCTTTGTCATTTCTGCAATTTTTTTGAGAAGTGTTTCAGGTGGTGAATCAGGAATCTCATTTATATACTCTGCTACTCCTTTGGAATCAATCCCGAAAAGATAGTTGTCTCCTAAACCTGCTTGAGAAACTCCGTCTGAAAACATAAGAAATCGATCGCCTATTTCTAGCCTTCCATAATATTCACCCATAACTTCATAACCGGCAGTAATGAAACGTTCAGCTTTAAGTGATATAGCTTTTTCATTATTGGGAATAAAAACAGGGGCAGGGGACTCGTAAGTATATGCTTTAAAACGACCATCCTGAAAAATCTTTACAGCAGAAAAAGCTGCAAATGGAATGTTTTCAGATCGTGCTCTATGCATTGAACTAGCAACAAGAGAGCAAGCCTCTTTAAAAGATAGGCTAGAAGTGCAAAGCTCTGTAAGACGACCTAAACACATTACTGCAGCAATATTGGCATAAGAACCGCTTCCAACACCATCACAAAGAATCATTATAGTATTTGTGCTCGTTCGAATACAGTTAGCAGCATCACCACATATTTGTTGTCCTTCTTTACATTCTTGGTAAATAGTACTGGCATAAAAATTCACTATTCTTCTCCTTCAGAGACATCATCATCTTCATATAAATCAATTAGCTTCTTTACCATTTCCTCATTTTTAGCGGTGCTATTACCAAGATAATGGGCCATTTCTTGTGAAAACTGAATCTGATTGTCTAATAAATCTTTTGCTTGTTGAAGAGTTTGGCGTTTGATAATGTCTATTTGACCGGTATCAAACTTAATTTGAGATATGTCTGTATAAATACCAACATATTGGTTTTCATCTGGAATTTCATAAAGTACCTCTTGATACTTCTTACCGTATTTAGTTTTTATTGATTCCAGTCTATCCATTTCTCCAGCTGCAATCTTTTGGAAACCTTCCCCATCAATAAGGTAGGAAATCCTTCTACCCAAAACCTCATTTGTACAAAGGAACATCTTTTGGAATGCTTGATTCATATTAATTATATTTAAATCTTTATCGAGAACCACAACTCCTGTAGGACTCATTTCGATAATCTTATCAGTTTTCTTTTGCGCAATTCGTCTCATGTGAGGGATGCACATCTCTGCTTCAGCTAAGCCTTTAATTACAGCAATGGATTTCTCTCTACAAGAATCATATCCGCAAGCTCCACAGTCTAGTCTTAACTCGGGATTAGATTTCCCCGTTCGCTCGTAAACCTCCTGTATTGCTTCTTCAGTTACTTCAATTTGATCATCAGGGGGTTCAGTGTGGAAATCGGTTTCAAAATGGACATCAGGGGGCTGAGTCTGGGGTAAGGATTCAGCATCGTTAGCGTAATCTAAAACGTAACGTTTTCTTTGGTAAACACTTTCCTTATTATCTGCGGAAAAACAGGGTCCATTAATGCATCCTTCAGGACAAAACATAGGCTCAACAATTTTATATTCCCACTGTTCTGGTGGAATTTCAAATAAAGCTTTTATATTATCCTCACCGCTCATATGAAGAATTTCTGTTTCAGTGCTGTCAGCGCTGACGCCGCATGTACGAAGCATACCTCCTTGAATAGGGAACATACGAGCATGAGTCAAATCACCATAGCTTTCAAAACCACTTTCAGTACAATCTTCAAGTTTTATATTTTCTTGTTCGAACCATTCAATTATTTCTCTAAATGTAAGAACCGCATCTATGGCATCTAAGTTCTCCGGCCTAAGGGCTTCTTGCTTTTTAGCAGCACAAGGTCCAATAAATACTACCTTGGCATCAGGATAGCGTTTTTTCAACATCCTCCCATGATATACCATAGGGGAAGTAACAGGAATCATATGAGGAATGAAATCTGGTTGATATTTTTCCACATAATTAACAACTACTGGACAAGCTGTACAAATAGCAGCTTCTCCTTTATTTTCAATGGATTTTATGCTTACTTCTTCTGCACCCTCTGCAGTTTCAGAAACGTGAGAGAAGCCAAGAAGGCGGAGAGCAGCTGGCAAACGTTTGTATTTCCATCCGCTAAAAAGAGCAGCAAATGAAGGTGCAACAGAAGCAACTACATTTTCTCCATTTTTAAGCATTTCCATTACATCGGCTAACTCAGAAACCGATGTCTTTGCTTCTTTTGGGCACACTCTAACACAAGTACCGCAATGAATACAAAGATCGTCTATTATGTGAGCCTGGGCATCTGAAATCATAATAGCTTTTACAGGACAAGCGCGGACACATCGATAACAGTCCTGGCAATTTTCACCTATAGTTTGTATTACATTTTTCATAAATATCCCCCTATTCACAATAATTGTTTTCTTGATAATATAATAACATATGCACTAATTAATATATACCCAAAGCTTCAAAGAACAAGCGCTTGCAAGGATAGACAGAATATTGAGATAATTATGCATAAAGTTATTTAAGATTCCCGCCCTTAGAAGTATATAATACTCCAGCGCTCAAAGGACAAGCGCTGGAAGCAAAGGCAAAGCAATTAATTGATAAGCAATAAGTTATTTAATACTCCAGCGCTCAAAGGGCAAGCGCTGGAAGCAAAGGCAAAGTAGTTAATTGATAAGTAATAAGTTATTTAATACTCCAGCGCTCAAAGGGCAAGCGCTGGAAGCAAAGGCAGGTGTGGGTTAGGAGATATACTTGTTCATTTCTTGGATTGCCATCTCTGGGGAACAGTGTTCAATAGTATTTCCATTAATGGTGATTACTGGTCCTCGTTTACATCTTTCGTTACAGAATGATGCTTTAAGATGAGTCTTATTTTCCATATTCGTATCTTTTAGGTATTGAACAACTTGTTTGTATAATTCTTGAGCTCCTCGTAAGTAGCAACTAGTACCAAAACAGATAGTTACCTCTAAAGCTTTTGCATCAGTTGATGGGGCACTAAGTTCAACATCCATATGTTCAATACGCTTTCTATTACTATAGATTGTATGTAGTAAATCGTGAATATTTTCAGCAGACAAGCTTTCGTCATATAACTTGGTGATATATGGGTTTTCTTCTGCGGAGTGGAACTGCATCATCTTATCTGTGTCATAAAGACCTGTTGCTCTTTCTTTAGTTGTATTGGAATTCTGATTTATAGGTTGGCCTCCGCCATTTACACATCCGCCACAACATGCCATTACTTCAACAAGATCATACTGAGCAGTACCTTTTCGTATTTCATCAAGCAATTTACGGGCATTAGCAAGACCACTTACAACCGCTAACTTTAAACGAGTATCTCCTAAAGAAATTTCAACTTCCTTTATACCTTCAGAAGAACGAAGGTTTGTAGTATCCAATGTAGCAGTGGAAGTACCTAGCTGAGATGCTGCATATCGTAATACTGCTTCTGAAACGCCGCCGGATGTTCCAAATATCACTCCAGCTCCAGTTTTAAAGCCAAAAGGAAGGTCAAAGGATCCTGGTTCGAGTTTGTCGAACATAATTCCTTGTTCTTTCATCATCAAGGAAAGTTCTCTTGTAGTCAAAACATAGTCTACATCAGGGTTATCATCAACATAAAACTCTGGTCTTTTCGCTTCGAATTTTTTAGCAGTACATGGCATAATTGATACCACAACCAAATCTTCTCTTGGAATATCCATTGTTTTTGTCAATTGTTCCTTGGAAAGGCTACCGAACATTTGTTGTGGGGAACGACAACTGGATAAATTCTCAAGTAAATCGGGATAATACTGTTCAGCAAACTTCACCCATGCAGGGCAGCAAGATGTGAATTGTGGTAAATTCTCATTGCTTTGATATCTCTTAAGGAATTCATTTCCTTCTTCTATAACCGTCAAGTCGGCAGTAAAGGAGGTATCATAAATCTTATCGAACCCCATCATCCTAAGAGCAGTTACAATCTGTCCTGTCTTAGTAGTACCTGGATCAAAACCAAAATATTCGCCTAAAGCAACTCTTACAGCAGGAGCTATTTGAACAACTACGGTTTTTTCTGAATTATGAAGGGCTTTCCATACTGGGTTAATTTCGTATTTAGGATATAAAGCACCAGTAGGACATACCTTGATACACTGTCCACACTGAACACATTCTACTTCGCCTAATTGTTTGTTGAAACAGGCTACAACTGTAGAATCTGAACCTCTATTTGCAAAATCAAGTACACCTACTGATTGTATTTCGTTACAGACTCGAACGCAGTCTCCACAAAGAACACATTTACTTGGGTCTCTGACTATTCCGTCCGATGATTCATCAATAGTAGCAGGAGAATGTACTTTTTTGAAACGTACTTTATCTACACCTAACTGAATAGCTATACTTCGAAGTCGACAATCTTCACTTCTTGGACAAGTAGCGCAATTTTCTTCATGATTCGCTAGCATTAGTTCTACAATCATTTTTCGTAAATTTCTAATTTCGCTAGTGTTGGTCTGAACTACCATACCTGGAGTGATTGGGGTTGAACAAGAGGGGAGAAGACCTTTTCCCTCAATGTCCACGATACACATTCGACAAGCTCCATAAACACTGATTTCGGAGTGGTAGCAAAAAGTAGGTAGTTCGATATTAGCTGTTCTTATTAAATCTAATAAATTCTTTTCACTCCCAATTGGAACCCGACAGTTGTCAATTGTTACATAGTTGGTTTTCATATATTTTACCTTTCTCTTATTTTAAGCTAGCACTATGGCGTCAAACTTACAGGCTTCTAAACAGGCACCACACTGAATGCAAGTAGCCTGATCTATCTCATATGGAACCCCTTTAGATCCTGTGATAGCATCAACAGGGCATTTCTTAACACATATACCGCAACTCTTACATTTCTCTGCTATCACACTATGCGATAGGAAAGCTTTACAGTTTCCAGTTGGGCACTTGTGATTTACAACGTGATCCTCGTATTCGTCCCGGAAATATTTTAGTGTAGAAAGAATGGGGTTAGGTGCAGTTTTTCCAAGGCCACATAGGGAACCTATTTTAACTACATTAGCCAATTCTTCTAACAAAGGAAGAGTTTCTTCCGTTGCATTACCCTGGATAATATCGTCAAGTAGGTTAAGCATTTGACGGGTTCCTTCACGACATACTGTACATTTTCCACATGATTCATTTTGAGTAAATTGCATGAAGAATCTAGCTATCTGTACCATACAAGTTTGTTGATTCATTACTACTAAACCACCAGAGCCTACCATCGCTCCCACAGACCTAAGAGTTTCATAATCCAAAGGCATGTCTAGGTGTTCTTGGGTTAGACAGCCTCCTGAAGGTCCTCCAATTTGTACAGCCTTATAATCGATACCAACGTTGTTGCCAGAGTCATCGATAACTCCGCCTCCGATATCTAAAATAATCTCTCTTAGGGTTGCTCCAAAAGGAACTTCGATTAGGCCCGTGTAAGCTACGTTACCTGTTAGGGCGAATGTTTTTGTCCCGCTGGATGCAGAAGTACCCATCGCTGCATATTTCTCTACACCCATACTCATTATTACAGGAACTGCTGCTAATGTTTCAACGTTATTTATAACTGTAGGTTTGCCAAACAATCCACTTTCAGCTGGGAAAGGTGGTTTAGGTGTTGGCATTCCACGTTTACCTTCCATGGAAGCAATTAATGCTGTTTCTTCTCCACAGACAAATGCGCCAGCACCTTCCATTATTTCGATATCGAAATTCATAGACGAACCAAAAATGTTTTTCCCTAACATATTGTTTTCACGGGCATGTTTGATTGCTATTTTCAATCTTTCTACAGCTAACGGATATTCAGTTCTAACATATATATATCCATGGGTTCCACCTACTGCTTTAGCAGCAATTATCATACCCTCTAAAACGCTGTGAGGATTTCCCTCCATAATACATCTATCCATAAAGGCTCCGGGATCTCCTTCGTCTCCATTACATATAATGTATTTTTCATCGCTCTTTTGGATTCTGGTTAGGTCCCATTTACGACCAGTAGGGAAGCCACCGCCTCCACGTCCTCTAAGGCCGGAGTCTAAAATCGATTGACAAACTTCTTCATCACTCATTTTGAGTACAGCTTTTTCAGCGCTAATATAGCCACCGTTAGCAATGTATTCGTCAATGTCTTCAGCGTCAATAAAACCACATAATTCAAGTACAGTTCGATCTTGCATTTTATAGAAAGGGATCTGATGGAAATCTTTTATCCCTTTATCTTCAGGATCTCTATATAGAAGGCGATCAATGATTTCACCTTTTACCAATGTTTTTTCAATTATCTCTTCTACATCTTCTTTGGTTACCTTTACATAAAGAACATCTTGAGGGAAGATGGTAACTAATGGCCCCATTTGACAAAATCCCTGGCAACCGCTGGTTACCTGGTAATAATCTGCAGGCTCTTTTGCCACGGCAACTGCAGCAGAAAGTCCCTTTTCTTTTAAGACTTCATGAAAAGTATCTATTATGTCACCAGCTCCATTTGCCATGCAGCCAGTTCCTCCACAAATGATTATTCTTGCTTGATATTTTTCCATTACTTCTCTAAATTGTTTTTTGTGTTGTTCTAAATCAGTTCTGCTCATTTTTTTCTGCCTCCTTGATTGAGTTTACTAACGCTATTGTACTTTCGAATGTCATCGATCCATAGACCTTTTCATCAATTACCAGAACAGGGGCCAAACCACAGGCTCCTAAACAAGCGACTGTTTCTAGTGTGAACAATCCGTCATCGGTGGTAACTTTTTTGTCGCTAAGCCCTAATTCTTTTTCAAGAGCTTCTATTATTACCCCAGACTTTCTAACGTGACATGCAGTACCATCACATACCTTAATTACATGTTTACCTTTTGGCTCTAAAGTGAAATGAGTGAAAAATGTGGCAACTCCGTATACTGTAGAGGCGGAAATTTCCAAGGCTGTAGATACAAAAGTCATAATATCTTCCGGCAAATAACCATATTGATCTTGGATGTCCTGCAAAATAGGTATTAGTTTAGTAGCATCTTTGTTGTAGCGGTCTAGAACTTCACAAACTGCATCAAAGTTTCGTATTGGTTGTTGATTCATAATAAGTGATTCCCTCCATATTATTTGTTGAGATAGATATTAAAGTATTGCTGTAAGATGTTGAGACAATAGAGATAAAGAAAACGCCATGTTTTCATTTCGAACCATCACATTCTCAGGGACATTAAGTCTTACTGGGGCAAAGTTCCAAATAGCTTTTATACCTCCAGCGGTAAGCAAGTCACAAACCTCTTGAGCGCTTTCTTCTCCTACCGTTATGATTCCAATATGAAGTTTAGTTCGCTCTAGCATGTTGGATAGTTTTTCATAGGGAAGAACTGTAACATCACCAAAAATTTTTCCATAGACTTCAGGATTAGCATCAAAGGCATATTCAATAGTTACACCGCATTCTTCAAAACCTCCGTAAGATAGAAGGGCACGGCCTAAATTTCCTGCACCTACAAGTAGGGCACTATTGGTATTGTTGTAGCCTAAGGCTTCTTCTATTTCCCCTAAAAGATCCTTGGTTAAGTAACCAATTTTTGGTTTTCCGTTTCCGCTTATTTCTGCTAAATCCTTTCTTACTAAAACTTGATTTAGATCTAAATGCTCGCTAATGGTAGTAGCAGAAATATTGGCTGGACCATCATCAGGTAAAGAACGAAGAAGTCGGCAGTATGTAACTAAGCGTTCTACAGTTTGACGATTTAATGGTTTGTTGTTCATATCCAGCTCCTTTCCATAAATAACGTTATTGTTAATTATTTAACCAAACTCAGTATACTTGTTATTTCAATGTTTTGGTAATATAAATAATGCTATATCGATATATAAATATCGATATAGCATTATAGCTACATTGTAAGGTTTTATAAGCGGTTTAATATAGAAAACAAGACAAAATCTATTCTATAGCTAGATTCTCATATACTAAGGCTTCATTCCATTCACACAATCTGTTCAAAAGTAATCCTATAAACAACTTTTCCTCAGCGGAAAAATTATGAGAATGACTGTAAATTAAACGATTGTTATATATTGTAGACTCGTCCCAATGAACAGTTTGAGAAAGATTATATCGTTTCAGAGTGTTTTCAGGAAGGGGGGAGGGTATAACCATATAGATATTTGGGTTAATTACTAAAACTTCTAAGGCACTTGCAATATCACTGAACAAAAAATTTGCTTTTTTAGTGCTTGCCTCATTAACTGAGGCTTCACCTAGATTGGAATCTTCTGGTAAATGTCGAGACGGCTTTATATAAAGTTGGAGTTCTTCATAACTATCCATGATTTCTTTTGAAAGAGATGAAATATTAGAGAGAGAACTTTTATTTGAGAAAACCACACTTCTAGGATTCTGAGCTAAAAGCTTACTTTCTATGCCTTTACCCTTTAAGTATTGCCTTACATAGAGATCATACATATTAGGATAGCGAATAATCCCTAATCTGTTAAGACCTTCTGCTATTTGTTGGATTATATTGTCATCGTCCATCTCAATTATATGCCAAGAAGATCTGGAGTTAGTTTCAGGAGCATTTAAAATATCATTTAAAATGTTAGAAAAAGGAAAATACCTTGAGACTACCACGGAGATACCAGAAGGTGATTCCTCCAATCGGAAGAGGTCTTCTAATTCTCTGATATCTGAAAGAATTTTCTTTCCCCGAAGAAGGAAAATTTCTCCTTTTTGGGTTGTGGTCATGCCTTTGCTGGTACGATTAAAAATCTTGTAGCCCAGTTCTTCTTCAAACTCTCGTATGGCTTTACTTAAATTAGGTTGGTTCATATAGAGGTTTTCTGCTGCTTGAGTTATAGAACCGGTTCGGTTTACTTCCAATGCATACCGTATATGCTGTAGATTCATAGAATTCTCCTGTTAACGATTGTAAAAAAGAGGACTTAATTAGCTACTGATTACATTCTACCATTGTCAATAAATTACTGCAATTCATAAATGCTATTATTATAAGCTTATAAATTCCGTAAAATTCTGAATATTTGAGCATAAAAAAGGTATAATGATTCAAGGGATCAAAGACCCACTGAAGGGAAAAGGTGAATCAATGCACCAAGATAATGCAAGGGACAAAACAAAGATAGATAAAAAAAATATTCATGGAGTTCGTAAGAAGGCAATTTCCATAACAGTTATATATTTAATTGTTGGTGGCCTATGGATTATAATATCGGATTATATTGCTTATACCATTTTGCCTGATATGGATAAGTTTGTAAATTTCAGCATTATAAAAGGTTTGATCTATGTAGCGCTTACAGGAATTCTAATTTTTTCTTTGGTTTATTTTGCAATGAGGAAAGTAGAAAAAACCGCACAGGAGGCTCAAAAAAATGAATCCTTGTTAAGAACTCTTTTTGACTCAATCACCGATTTGCTTTTTTATAAAAACAAAGACTCTATTTATCAAGGAGGCAACAATGCTTTTTTGGAACATGTAGGGATTAAAGCAGAAGATTTAAAAGGAAAAAATGATTATGAATTTTTCTCAAAAGATCTTGCGGATAAATATATAAAAATGGATAGAAAAGTTATTCTTTCCCTTAAACCCCAAGTCTTTGAAGAAATATATATAAGGGTTGATGGTACAGAGGGCGTATTTGAAACTCTAAAAACTCCATACTATGATGAAAAGAGTGAAGTCATTGGCTTAGTAGGTATTAGGCGAGATGTTACAGAAAGAATACGACGAGAAAAAGAAATAATTTACCTAAATCATCATGATGTATTAACTGGTCTTTATAACAGAGCATATATTCAACAGGCCTTGGAATTTCTAGATCAAGAAAAGAATTTGCCTATAAGCGTAATTGAGGGTGATATAAATGGATTAAAGCTAATAAACGACTCTTTTGGCCATGATGAAGGTGATCGACTAATCATTGCTATAGCAGAGATATTGAAGAAATCAACACGAGATTGCGATATTGTTGGCAGGGTAGGAGGGGATGAATTCTCTATAATATTACCTAACACTGATAGCATTGGGGCTAATCAAGTCATAAACTCTATCAGAAAAAACTGTGAGGCCCATTCGGAAGCCTTAGATAACGATATACATTTTACAAGTATTTCTCTTGGCCAAGCAACAAAAGTAGAATCAGGGCTTCCTCTTTCAGATTATGTAAATTTTGCAGAAGAGTATATGTATCAGCAAAAAATGTTAGATTATAAGAGTTTTCATAGTTCCTTGTTAATTTCCATCAAAAGCACAATGTATGAAAAAAGCTATGAAACAGAGCAACATGCTGAAAGGCTGGCACAACAATCAATACAGCTTGGACAACTAATGAATATGTCAAAAGAAGCCCTTGTTGCCCTTGAATTGTTCGCTACAGTACACGACATTGGTAAAATAAGTATTGATCAAAAAATACTGACAAAGAAAGAACCTTTGACTGATGAAGAATGGATGGAAATTCGTAAACATCCTGAAACGGGCTATCGTATTGCCAATTCTTCCCCTGGATTATCTCACGTTGCGGAATTCATTCTATCCCATCATGAATGGTGGGATGGCTCTGGATATCCACGAGGTTTAGCAGGAAATCAGATTCCTTTATCCAGTAGAATACTTTCGGTTGTTGACGCATATGATGCCATGACTCATGACCGCTCTTATAAAAAAGCTCGTTCTACAAATGAGGCAATAGAAGAAATGAAAAGGTTTTCAGGTACTCAGTTTGACCCTCAATTAGTCGAGTTGTTTGTGAATTACGTAGTATAGAAGTTCACCTATCTGCCGGCTAATTTAATATATTAAATTTCAAATAATTCACATGCATGATTTAAGGAGGTGTTATTATGTCAACCGTTCCCAAAACTCATAAAAACCTTTTAAAGTGTCAATGTAGGAAATGCCCTAGTTATAGCACTGCTTGCAAACTAAAGGCAATGCCAGGCAACACAATATTGCTGCTAGGGGACATGGATAAAATCCATGCTGAAACCATGTTCTGCGCTTATGAGAAAAGTAATTGTATCGAAGAAGAACATGGATGTATATGCAAAACTTGCGAACTATTCAAAGAGTACAATCTGGAAAATCTTTATTATTGTACTGTAACTAATGGCAAATAAGCTATCTATTAAACCATACAAATGATAGACTTATAATGAATAATCTATTGCATGAATGATATGAAAGAGAGGTTTGTTTATATGGGTAAGATGATGGCTATTAAAGTCAATGGTAGAACTGCAAATGCGGTACATGTTCAAGAAATCCTTACAAAATTCGGTTGCAATATCAAAACCAGAGTAGGTTTTCATGAGGTAAACGAAGATCAATGTTCCATGGACGGAATTCTTATTCTTCAATTATTTGGAGAAGAAAGTGAAATCAAAGATATGCTAAGTGAGATGGAAAAAATTGAAGGCGTTACTGCCAAAATGATAGAGATTTAAAAAATCGGAGCCCAAAGGCTCCTTTTTTGTTGGAAATAAAAAATCTCTTGAAAGGTTGAAATTACAGGAGATTTAATGTGGTGAGGCACGAGGGATTCGAACCCCCAACCGACAGATTCGAAGTCTGCGACTCTATCCATTGAGCTAGTGCCCCTTACTTATTCCTACAAGAAATCATATTACCATAAAGCAATTAAAAGAACAAGAGTAAAAGCTTAAAAAAATAAAGGGTAAGAGACGAAAACAAATAATGATATGAGAGGATCTTGATGGAAATCTAAGGCCTCTTTTTTGGCTTTATAGTACTAAATTGAGGGAAGATGTCGACAGGAAGGTAATAATTGAGAACGATTAGAACCAAGCTTTATAGCACCTATTTTATTGTAATTAAGTGGTATTTGTGGTACGCTATTAGCCAAGAAAGTGACTAATAAAAAGTGAATTATTTCAATGGGATTTTTCGTGAGGAGTATAATTATGAAAAAGATATTGTCTACAAAGGATGCACCACAAGCTATAGGCCCTTATTCCCAAGCAACTGAAGCTAATAATTTCATTTTCACATCTGGCCAACTTCCTTTAGATCCTGCAACAGGTGAGTTTGTCCCAGGCGGAATCAAAGAACAAACCAAGCAATCTCTTATAAACGTAAAAGCTATTCTTGAGGCCGCAGGAACAACCATGGATAATGCCATGAAATTAACTGTGTTTTTAAGCGATATGAATAACTTTGCAGCAATGAATGAAGTCTATGGAGGATTCTTTACTGAGGGAAAATACCCTTCCAGATCAGCAGTAGAGGTTGCACGTTTACCAAAAGATGCTTTAGTAGAGATTGAAGCAATCGCCATTAAATAGTTGTAAAATCATCATTTCCTACAAAAATCATGGAGGGCATAAGAATGACGGTGAAATATGTAGCTGAGCCATTTCGCATTAAATCTGTAGAACCCCTAAAGATTTTAACTCCTGAGGAGAGGCTTATAAAGATAAAAGAGGCTAACTACAATGTTTTTTATCTAGCTGGAGAAGATTGTTATATAGATTTATTAACTGATTCAGGTACCAATGCAATGAGCGTGGCTCAGTGGGCTGGGATTATGAATGGTGATGAATCCTATGCAGGAGCTTCCTCTTATTACAAACTTCTCAATGCAGCCAAAGATATTTTCAAATTTGGCTTTATACAACCGGTACACCAAGGTAGGGCGGCTGAAAAAGTTCTTTTCCCTCTTTTTTTGAAAAAAGGCATGTTTGCTATATCCAACATGTTCTTTGATACAACAAGAGCTCACGTAGAGCTTGCTGGAGCAAGGGCATTAGATTGTGTTGTAGCTGAGGCTAAAGATCCCAGCAAGAGAGTTCCTTTCAAGGGGAACATGGATATTGCAAGATTAGAACAACTTATTTCCGAAAAAAGTCCAGAAAATATTGGCCTTGTTGTTATGACAGTTACCAACAATTCTGCTGGTGGGCAACCCGTTTCAATGGTCAACATGAAGGAGACTTCAAAAATATGCAAGAAACACAACATACCTCTCTGCATTGATGGTGCCCGTTTTGCAGAGAATGCTTTTTTTATAAAAAGAGATGATCCCAAGTATAAAGATGCATCCATTAAAGATATAATAAGTGAGATGTTTTCTTATGGGGACTACTTTACCATGAGCGCTAAAAAAGATGGTATTGTGAACATGGGAGGATTGATTGGAGTCAAGGATGAAAATGATCCTATTATCCTCAATATTAAGGCAAATTGTATTTCTTACGAAGGGTTTTTCACATACGGAGGTCTGGCTGGAAGAGACATGGAGGCCTTGGCCATAGGACTTTATGAAGGTATAGAGGAAGATTATCTTAAGTATAGAATTGGACAAATGGAATACTTAGCAGGAAAATTAGACGAAGCAGGTATTTCTTATCAATCACCTGTAGGTGGTCATGGAGTATTCTTAGATGCAAAAACAATGTTCCCTGATATTCCATACAGTGAATTTCCCGGCCAAGTTTTAGCCTTAGAACTTTATAAGGAAGCCGGGATTCGAGGCTGTGATATTGGATCATATATGTTGGGTAACGATCCTGATACTGGCGACCAACTTCAAGCTGAGTTTGAGTTTACTAGGTTGGCAATACCAAGAAGAGTATACACACAAGCCCATTTGGATGTTATTGTAGAGGCACTTATTGCCATTAAAGTTCGCTCTCACTCTTTTAAAAAGGGTTACAAGATAGTATGGGAACCCCCAATTTTAAGACATTTCCAGGCCCATTTAGAGCCTATAAAATAATAAAGGTATTTAATGAAGGAGGATTATTTGAACATACAGAACCTATTAAGCCAAGAGGAAGTAAAAATTACTTTGGAAGAAGGCTTCAACCACATGGAATTATTTGGAAGTCTTGACCAAAATATGAATCTATTAAAAAATGATTATAAAGTTGATGTTATTCAACGAGATAATGAAATACTAATAAAAGGCAAAGATGCAAATAAGGCAAAAGGAGTTCTTGAAGACTTTATTAACCTTATAAATGATGGAGAAAAACTAGATCAGCAAAAAATCAGCTATATCATCTCCCTAAGCAAACAAGGACTGTCATATAGGGAAGGTATGAAGAATAGAGAAGTTCTTTGTTTTACACATATGGGTAAGCCCATAAAACCAAAAACTATTGGGCAAAAGTCTTATGCAAAAGCTATTCGAGAGTCTGATATTACTTTTGGAATCGGGCCCGCCGGAACAGGGAAAACCTATTTGGCTGTGGCATTGGCAATAAATGCTTACAAAAACAAAGAAGTTCAAAAAATAATATTAGCTAGACCTGCTGTTGAGGCTGGGGAACGGTTAGGGTTTTTACCTGGAGATCTGCAAGAAAAAGTAGACCCTTATCTTAGACCTTTATACGATGCTCTTTATGATATGATTGGAAAAGAAACTGCATTAAGGTTAAAGGAAAAAGAAACCATAGAGGTTGTGCCTCTTGCATATATGAGAGGAAGAACCTTAGACAACGCTTTTATTATCCTTGACGAAGCACAAAACAGCACCAAGGAACAAATGAAGATGTTCTTAACCAGAATGGGTTTTGGTAGTAAAATGGTTATAACAGGTGACATTACACAAATTGATTTGCCAAGAGGCAAGCAATCAGGCTTAGTAGAAGCATACAATGTTTTAAAATCCATACCTGATATTAAATTTTGTTTTTTATCAGATGCGGATGTTGTCCGTCATGAATTAGTGAGAAAAATTGTCAATGCTTATGGTCGCTATGAAGAAGAGCATACACAGCAATGGGAGGATGACTAATGGAAATTATATTTGGGGAAGATAGAAGGCCAGGAGACAAAGTGGTAGCTAAAATGGAAGAAGCGGCAATAGTGGCTTGCCAACTAAAAAGAGTTCCAGAAGATAGAGCTGAGTTCAGTGTAACTTTTGTATCCATGGAAGAAATTAAAATTTTAAATAATACATATAGGGGAATAGATAAAATAACCGATGTATTATCCTTCCCTCAGTATGAAACCATAGATGAAATCCCCGCATTTGGTAAGATATGCTTTGGTGACGTAGTCATATGTACAGATCAAGCATTATTACAAGCAGATGAATTTGGTCATAGCCCAGAAAGGGAAATAGTATATCTTTTTGTTCACAGCATAGCTCACTTGATGGGATATGATCATTCAGAAAAAAACAAACAATCTGAAATGAGAAAATTTGAAGAAGAGATTATGAATAAAGTAGGGTTAGAAAGGGAACAATAAAATGGATAACAAAGAACTTTATAAAAGAGCAAAAGAAACTGCCCAAAATGCCTATGCTCCTTTTTCTAATTTCTATGTTGGGGCTGCACTTTTAGCCAAATCCGGTAAGGTTTATACAGGAGTCAATGTTGAAAATTCTAGTTATGGGGCAACCATTTGTGCAGAAAGAAGTGCTTTTCTTCAAGCGGTTACTAATGGTGAGAGATCTTTTGAAAAAATAGCAGTTGCTACTAAAGAAGGCGGTGCATGGCCATGCGGCATTTGTCGACAATTTATGTGGGAGTTTTGCGATGAGAATTTCATGGTAATTACAGGTGAAGATGAGTATAACTTAGTTGAAAAAACCCTGGGACAATTATTTCCCGAGGGCTTTCGCCTATCTACTTAAGAATGTGCATAAACGTATAATAATAAAAGGAATGGAGCTTAGATGAAATCAGGATTTATAGGTATAATTGGTAGGCCTAATGTTGGAAAATCAACATTATTGAACGCTATTATCGGAGAGAAAATAGCGATTACAACTTCAAAGCCACAGACAACACGTAATACCATCAGAGGAATTTACAGTAAAGAAAATCTCCAGATGGTATTTATAGATACTCCAGGCATTCATAAACCCAAAAATAAGTTAGGGTCTTTTATGACCCAACAAGCACTAAGAACCTTCGAAGAAGTGGATGCTATAGTTTTGATAATTGATGATGAACTAGGCAAAGGCCCTGGTGATGCATATATTTTGGATCTATTAAAAGATATAAAGACTCCAAAGATATTAGCAATCAATAAAATTGATACTATGGAACCAGATAAGTATCAGAGAGTGTTTGAGGATTACGAAGCCTTTGGAGTTTTTGAAAAAATAATAGGGATAAGTGCCTTGAGTGGTAAAAATGTCCCCGTGCTAATAGATTCATTAGGGGAGTTTATGAAAGAAGGCCCTGCATATTTTCCCACAGATATGATTACAGATCATCCCGAAAGATTTATTGTGAGTGAAATAATTAGAGAAAAAACCTTGCTATATCTTGATGAAGAGGTTCCCCATGGAATAGCAATAGAAATTGAGAGTTACCAAGAGTTAGATAAACTTACAAGGATTAGTGCAGTTATTTACTGCGAGAAAAAATCTCATAAGGGAATAATTATTGGCAAAGATGGGAAAAAACTCAAAGGAATTGGGAAACAGGCTAGACTGGAGATAGAAGGACTTTTAGGTACAAAAGTTTTTCTCGAATTATGGGTGAAGGTTCGGGAAAATTGGCGAGATTCTGATTTTTCTCTGTCCAACTTCGGGTATAAAGAATAAAATGTTTAGCGAAACCACTGGTGTAATCCTAAAACAAGTTAAAACAGTTAAGGGAATCAGAATGCTAAAAATATTTACCCGAGAATTCGGAAAAATTAGTGCGGGCACCAGCGTGTCAGAGAAAGGTAAGAGCAAATCCGCCCTAGCTATAAGGCCATTTACGCTTGGAAACTACCAAGTTAACAGACGCCGGGATATATACTATATAAAAAGTGCGGATACCATACGAAATTTCTATAAGCTGGGAGAGGATGTAGATAAATTTATGTATGGATCTTATGCCCTTGAGCTAACAGACAAAGTCTTTGAAGAAAATCAAGCTTCAGAAAGTTTTTTTCAACTTCTGTGTGACTATTTGCAACTTCTCGAAAAACGGAGCAAAAAATTTGATACCCTGCTTTTGGCATTTCAGATACAGACCCTAAACATTATTGGACAAGCACCTCATATGGAATCTTGCGTAATTTGCGACTCAAAAGAAACTCTTACATTCTTTAGTATTCCAGAGGGGGGGCTTATATGTTCTGAGTGCTACAATAATCCCAATCGAGATTTCAATGTATCGTTGATTTACCCTATTAGTGAGGGTATAATAAGCGTACTGAAATATTTTTCAGCAACTCCAATTGGTAATTTAGAAAAAATGGTACTGGATAAAAGCATGTCTAGAGAGTTAAGACAACGAATTAAGTCCTTTATATCCTATCATTTAGATCTTTCGGAATTTAAAAGTGAACGTTTTCTCGTTGAATCCTAGGAGGTAAAAAGATGGAAATTACATTAGAAAAAATTGAACTAGTTAAAGACAGAACAGGGGTTTCTTACAAAGAAGCCAAGTCAGCATTAGAAGCTTCTGGTGGAAGTGTAGTTGATGCCATCATTTCTATTGAAGAGACTATCAATGCTAAATCAGGCCATGGTTTTGGGGGTTCTGGTAACGCTGTAGTAGAGAAATTGAAAGAAATTATAAGAAAAGGTAATGTCTCTAAAGTTATCGTAAAAAAAGACGGAGAGATTGTTTTAAATCTACCTGTTAATATAGGTATTCTTGGTACAGTTCTGGCTCCAGTTCCCATTATTATAGGAACGATTCTTGCGATTGGCGCAAAATGTGTTATTGAAGTTGTTAAAGATGATGGAACAATATTAGATGTCAGCGAAATGGCCATGGATACTTTGGGAGATGTAAAAGACAAAGGAGAAGAGTTATACGGAGAAGTTAAGAAAAAAGGTTCCGAAGTATATAAAGATGTTAAGGTTAAGGCCAGTGATGCTTTGGACAGAGTAAACCCAAAGATTGATATTGACCTTAGTGAAGAAGAAGATTTTTTTGATGATATGGAAGACGACTTTGAAGATTTAAAAGACAAGGCTAAAGATAAGTTAGACGATGCAAAAGATGATTTTGATGATGTTAAAGATAAAATAAAAGATGAGTTTGACGACGCAAAAGATGAATTTGATGATGTTTTAGAAGAATTGAAAAAAAAATAAAGGCGGGAATATAATAGCATGAGTGTAGAAGTGACGATGGATAAAGTTGTAGCCTTGGCAAAGAGCCGTGGTTTTGTTTATGCAGGATCTGAAATATATGGAGGGCTAGCTAATACCTGGGATTACGGACCTCTTGGTGTAGAGTTTAAAAACAATGTTAAACGTGCCTGGTGGAAAAAATTTATACAAGAAAGTCCATACAATGTGGGGATTGATGCGGCCATACTTATGAACCCAAAAACATGGGTTGCCTCTGGCCATGTAGGAGGATTTGCAGATCCTCTTATAGACTGCAAAGCGTGTAAGGCTCGTTTCAGAGCTGATAAAGTAATCGAAGATTATATAAAAGACAAAGGGTTGAATGATGTTACTGTAGATGGTTGGCCCAAAGAAAAGCTTGAGCAATACATTGCTACAGAAGATATTGTTTGTCCCGACTGTGGTAAGAAAGATTTTACTGGTATCCGGCAATTTAATCTTATGTTCAAAACATTCCAAGGAGTAACAGAAGACTCTCAAAGTGAAGTTTTTTTAAGACCAGAAACGGCCCAAGGTATTTTCGTTAATTTCAAGAATGTAGCAAGAACTTCCAGGAAAAAAATTCCATTTGGAATAGGTCAAGTTGGTAAGAGCTTTAGAAATGAGATTACTCCAGGAAACTTTACTTTTCGTACTAGAGAATTCGAACAACTTGAATTAGAGTTTTTCTGCAAACCTGGAACCAACTTAGAATGGTTTTCGTACTGGAGAAAAGCTTGCGTAGATTTCCTTTTAAACTTAGGAATGAAGGATGATCATATCAAACTTAGGGATCATGAAAAAGAAGAGTTGTCTCACTATAGTACAGCTACTACAGATATTGAGTACTTGTTCCCCTTTGGCTGGGGAGAACTTTGGGGGATAGCGGATCGAACTGATTTTGACCTAAAGCAGCATATGGAACATTCGGGTCAGGATATGAATTACTTAGATCCTGAAAGCAACGAAAAATATATTCCTTATTGTATAGAGCCTTCTCTTGGTGCGGATAGAGTAGCTTTAGCATTTCTCTGCGATGCCTATGACGAAGAGGTTTTGGCTAGCCCAGATGGAAAAGAAGATACCCGAGTTGTTTTGCGTCTTCATCCTTATTTGGCACCATACAAAGCAGCAGTACTTCCTCTTGCAAAAAAACTAGGGGACACGGCAGAACCCTTTTACCATGAACTAGCAAAGCATTTCATGGTGGAATATGACACTTCGGGCTCTATAGGTAAAAGATACCGTAGGCAGGACGAAATAGGTACGCCTTTCAGTATATGTGTTGATTTTGAGAGCGTTGAAGATAAATCTGTAACAATAAGAGACAGAGATACCATGGAGCAGATTAGAATCCCAATGGACCAAGTCAAAGACTACATTGAACAGAGACTATCATTTTAAGTAAAAGTGGTGGGAGTATGTCACACAATAGAACATTGTAATTAGTCAACAGAAAACTGTTGACTTTTTTTGATAAAATAAATATACTACAATAAAATAGTTTGATAGACGAAGTAATTATAGGAGGGCTGACATTTGGGTATTGTAATCAAGGGGACAGGTAAATCTTTACCAGAAATGATACTAACAAACAAAGATATGGAAAAAATCGTAGAGACAGATAATCAATGGATTGTTGATAGAACAGGTATTGAAAATAGACATGTTGCCATAGAAGAAACAAATCTAGACTTGGCATCAGCTGCTGCAAAAATAGCAATGGGTGATGTTGACCCAGATACTATTGATTTAGTTATTATTTCCACCATTACGCCTGACAGACTAGTTCCATCTATGGGATCTCTAATGAAGATGAGGTTGGGTCTTAGTAATGCTATAGCCTTTGACTTAAATGCGGCATGTACTGGTTTTATTTTTGCTGCATGGACTGCAGAGGCACTTATGAAACAAAATAAATTTAAGCGAGCCTTGATAATTGGTGCAGAATGCCTATCAAAGATAACAAACTGGGAAGACCGAACCACCTGTGTATTGTTTGGAGATGGTGCAGGTGCCGCATTACTAGAAGATGATCCAGATAGTCCTGGAATTTTATCTTCATACATAAAAAACTATGATGACCCAAAGGACGTTTTGCCTTGTGGAGTAGAGTATAGAAAAAGACCCTTCGATAAGGATATTAGTGAACCTGTAGATCCCATGTATATCTCCATGAAGGGACAGCAAGTATTTAAGTTTGCTGTAAATGCTCTTGATGTGGTAATGCAGGAGGCTATTAATAGAGCTGGTTTAACCTATGATGATATTGCCTTTTTTGTTCCTCACCAAGCTAATATGAGAATTATAAATGCAGCTGCTCAAAAGACCAAGCAGCCCATTGAAAAATTCCAAATAAGTATTAAAGATACTGGTAATGTTTCATCAGCCAGTGTTCCTATGGCTCTTTATGATTTAATGCAGACAGGCAAAGTTAATAAAGGGGATAAAATTATGCTTATGGGCTTTGGCGGAGGTCTTAGTGCGGGAGCTATTGTTTATGAAGTTTAATTCTATAAATAGAGATGCTTAAGGAAGGAATACAGATGAACCCAATATGTGAATTACTGAATATCGAATATCCAATTCTGCAAGGTGCAATGGCAAGGATTGCCGATGCAACATTAGCCGCAGCAGTCAGCAATGGAGGAGGTCTAGGGGTTATAGCTTCCGGTGGTGAAACCAAAGAATGGCTTGAATGTGAAATTGATAAAGTTAGAACCATGACAGACAAACCATTTGCTGTTAATTTAATGCTGCTTTCACCTAATATTGATGAGTTGGTAGAAGTTATTTGTGATAAAAAGGTTCCAGTAGTAACTACAGGAGCAGGAAATCCGGGAAAATATATTCCACAATTAAAAAGCCATGGAGTTACTGTAATACCTGTAGTTGCCTCAGTTGCTTTGGCAATAAGAGTAGAGCGTGCCGGGGCCGATGCCATTGTAGGGGAAGGCTTAGAAGCAGGAGGCCATGTCGGTGAAATGACCACAATGACGTTAATCCCCCAGCTAGTAGACGCTTTGAAAATTCCTGTATTAGCTGCAGGTGGTATTGGAGATGGAAGAGGCGTGGCAGCTGCATTTATGCTAGGAGCTTTGGGTGTACAAGTTGGTACCCGATTTGTTGTTGCCAGTGAGTGTACAGTTTCAGATAACTATAAAAAAGCTATTATCAAGGCAAAGGATTCAGATACCGTAACTACTGGAAGAAGTACCGGCCATCCAGTGCGTGTATTAAAAAATAAATTAACCAAACAAGTACTATCCTTGGAAAAAAACTTTGCGGATCCAGAAGAAGTAGCTAGGCTGTGTACTGGGCGTCTGTACGATGCTGTAAAACTAGGTGACATGGAGATGGGATCAGTAATGTCTGGACAAATTGCAGGCTTGATATCAAAAGAACAACCTGCGGCAGAGATGATAAAAGAAATGTTTGAGGAGGCGGAGAAAATATATGAGAATAGCTTTAGTATTTGCAGGACAAGGGGCGCAGTACCCGGGAATGGGGAAAAGCCTTAGTGATTCATCTCCTGCAGCCAAAAAAATATTTGAATTAGCAGGTGAGGAAGTAAGGGAAAACTGTTTTAATGGCACTAAGGAATTGCTTCGGCAAACAAATGTTACTCAACCGGCCATCTTCACTGTAACTATGGCCGCCTATGAAGCATTCATGGAAGGCTTGAAAAAAGCTAAAGGCTATAATAATGGAGATATTGAAATCGTTGCTGTCTCAGGCTTTAGCCTAGGTGAATATGCTGCCCTTACTGCCAGCGGTTCTATTGATAGTTTCGAAAAAGGCCTTGAAATTGTTACTCGAAGAGGAAACCTTATGGATAAAGCAGGAAGAGATGATAAAGGGGAACCTTTAGGTGGCATGGTAGCAAGCTTTGGTGGTAGAGAAGATATACTTTCATGTGTCGAGGAAGCTAGAGAAGATGGGATGCTAAGTGGAGTAAATTTCAATTCTCCAATTCAAACAGTTGTGGCTGGAGATTTTGAGGCCTTAGAAAGATTTATGGATCTTAGTAAAGAAAGACGTATTAAAAGCAAAATGCTGAGCGTAAGTACTGCTTTTCATAGTCCTTTAATGGAAGGCGCATCAGATAAATTGGAAAACCTACTTCAAGAAATGGACCTTAAAACTCCTCAAGTAAAGGTTTATAGCAATTTAACAGGCCGAGATATAATGGACGGCTTCCAGAATGATGGTGAGAGTGTATCTGAATATCTAGCTAAATTAATGGGTAAGCAAGCTCATTCACCAGTATATTGGCAAGAAATAATAGAAGCCATTTGGGAGGAAGGAATAGACTATTATATTGAAATTGGTCCGGGAGTAACTTTATCAGGTCTAACTAAAAAAACTATCCCTGATGCAAAAACCTTAAATGTAGAAAATCAAGAGAGCTTAGAGAAAACCTTAGAAACTTTAAGAGAGTCCATATAAATTAAGATACAACTTTATTTAAAGAGGAGCATAAAAATGTTAAAGGGAAAAACTGCTATTGTTACAGGTGGAGTCAGAGGAATAGGTAAAGCAATTGCCTTAGCCTTAGTTGAAAATGGCGCTAACCTAGCTTTATGCTATAGGGGGAATGAAGACGCTGCTAAAATCACAGAAGAAGAAATAAAAAAAATACAGGGGAATGTCGTTTTGTTCAAAGGGGATGTAAAAGACTCTAGTTTTGCAAAAGAAGTTATAAATGCTACAAAGGAAGAATTTGGTAGTGTTGATATATTAATCAATAATGCTGGAATTACAAAAGATAAGCTTATTTTAAGAATGAATCAAGAGGATTTCACAGAGGTTATTGATACTAATCTCACGGGAAGTTTCAATTTTTTGAAAGCTTGTGCAGAAGTAATGGTAAAACAAAGATATGGACGAATCATTAATTTGTCATCCATAGTAGGTATAAACGGAAATGCTGGCCAAAGCAATTACAGCGCATCTAAGGCAGGAATAATTGGTTTAACGAAATCAGCAGCAAAGGAGCTTGGCCGCAGAGGAATTACTGTAAACGCTATAGCCCCAGGATTTATAGAAACAGATATGACAGATGTTTTGAACGATTCCCAGAAGGCTGCCTTGTTAAATGGAATCCCAATAGGAAGAGTTGGGACAAGCAAAGATATTTCTTCTTTGGCGATTTTTCTTGCCTCAGAAGAAGCAGGGTATATAACCGGCCAAGTTATTGGCGTAGACGGAGGAATGTAAATGGATAGAAGAGTTGTTGTTACAGGTATGGGTGCAGTTACCCCATTAGGAAATACAGTAGAAACATTTTGGGAAAATATTAAGAATGGCGTTAATGGAATTGACCTGATAACTCATTTTGATACCACAAATCAAAAAAGTATAATGGGTGGAGAAGTAAGAAACTTTGAATACCATGACAAAAGACTGGCAAAAAGGTTAGATCCTTCTGCTCAATATGGTCTCACAGCTGCTATTGAAGCCGCAGCCCAAAGTGGTCTTGTAAGTGGTGAAAATATAGACCCAAAAAGATACGGTGTCCTAGCAGGAACAGGGATAGGTGGAATCACCACCCTGGAAAATGAAGTTCGTAAAGCAGAAGAAAAAGGTGTATCTAGGGTATCAGCATTATTAGTACCTATGGTTATTCCTAACATTTTAGCGGGAAATATTGGTATTGAAATGAAAGCCAAGGCCTCTTGTTTGGGGCTAGTAACTGCATGTTCTGCAGGGACACATTCTATTGGAGAGGCATTTAGAACAATTAAACATGGTTATGCAGATGCCATAATTGCAGGTTCTGCAGAAGCGGCTTTTGCCCCAACCTGTTTTTCAGGCTTTGCTAATATGACAGCCCTATCTTCTAGAAAAGATAAGAACCGTTGCTCTACTCCTTTTGACAAGGAAAGAGACGGATTTGTTATGGGAGAAGGAGCAGGTTTCCTAATTTTAGAAGAATTGTCTCATGCCATAAATCGCGGTGCAACTATTTATGGTGAAATTGCTGGATATGGCTCAACATGTGATGCCTATCATTTAACTTCACCATCTCCTGATGGAGAAGGGGCAGCAGAAGCTATGAGATTGGCCATTAATGATGCAGGAATTACACCTGAAGACATAGATTATATTAATGCTCATGGAACTGGAACACCATACAATGATGTCTTTGAAACAAGAGCTATAAAAACAGTTTTTGGAGAAAAAACTAAGGTACCTATTAGCTCAAGCAAAAGCATGACGGGACATCTTCTTGGTGCAGCTGGTGCAATTGAAGCTATTATTTCTTTAAAAGCAATAAAAGACGGTTTTATTCCGCCAACAATTAATTTAGATGTTCCTGATCCTGACTGCGATTTAGATTATGTTCCTCATAAGGGTCGCTCAAAAGAATTGAATTACGTTTTAAGTAATTCTTTAGGCTTTGGTGGTCATAACGGAACTCTTATTTTCAAAAAATATTAGGAGCAAAAATGATATTAAATAAAGAACAGATAAAAGAAATAATCCCTCATAGGGATCCGTTCCTCTTAATTGATGAAGTGACAGACCTAGAAGTGGGAAAAAGTATAACGGCAGTTAAATATGTTCGGCCAGAAGAATATTATTTTGAAGGCCACTTTCCTCAAGAAAAAGTAATGCCAGGGGTCCTAATAATAGAGGCAATGGCTCAAGCTGGGGCTGTTGCCATTCTATCAATGGAGGAACATAAAAAGAAAATAGCATATTTTGGTGGAATAAAATCAGCGAAATTTCGTAAAAAGGTAATTCCTGGAGATGTTTTAACATTAAACCTTACCATTCAAAAGCTAAGGAGTTCTGTGGGTACCGGTTATGGAGAAGCTTTTGTAGATGGGAAATTGGTTTGCAGTTGTGAAATTCTTTTTGCCATTGGAGCTAATCAGGAGGACTAATCTTGGAGAAAATTAGAGAAATTAATGATACTCTGGTTGGACTTTTTAACATGGTACTTAAGTTAGAAGAAGGAGCTTTAAAAGAGTCAGCTTTTGGTAATCTAACAATCACTGAAATTCATACACTAGAAGCGATAACAATTGACAAGACTAAAACCATGACACAAGTGGCTACTGAATTGGGTATCAGTGTCAGTACTCTAACTGCAGCCATTAATAAATTAGTAAAAAAGGGATATGTTCATAGATTTCGTGAGGAAGATGATAGAAGAAAAGTAAAGATACAGCTAACGGAATCAGGTAAAGAGGCAGTAAAAGAACACGATGCCTTTCATCTAGAAATGGTTTCCCAAGCATTGTCTACGATGAGTCCCGAGGAAGTAAAAGATTTTGCAGATTCAATAACTGGTATATTTGAATTCCTTTGGATAAAAAAGAGCCATAGTGATTATGGGCAATATCCAAAAATTTTGAAACAACTAGACTTAAACGGTTTGGTTTTTCCTGTACCAATTTTACAAGGGGCTATGGGAATTGGATTTTCGCTACATGGCCTTGCTTCACAGGTTTCAATACAAGGTGGTGGAGGAGTTATAGCAACAACAGAAATTGGTTTTCAGGAAGCAGACTATGATAACAACCCTCTAGAAGCCAACCTAAGAGCATTAAAGACAGAATTGGGCCTAACCCTTGATGCAGTTAGGGATTATCCTAAAAGAGGCCCTATTGGTGTCAATATATTAGCCTCTACGAAAAACTATGAAGCCTATGTAAAGACGGCAGTAAGTGGAGGTGCAGAATTTATTGTTTCTGGAGGTGGCCTGCCTCTTTCCCTTCCTAGCCTTGTCAAAGCTAGCAATGTTAAATTAATTCCCGTTGTATCTTCTGTAAGGGCGGCAAAGATACTTTTGAAAAACTGGTCAAAGAAATATAGCCGTTATCCTGATGCTTTTATTCTTGAAGGACCAGGTGCAGGCGCCCATCTAGGGTTTCGTATGAACGAAATGGAAGAGCAAAGAGGTGCATTTTACTCCACAATAGGAGCCCTTAAGAATGAACTAAGAATGTATCCAAGCATCAAACTAATAGTAGCTGGTGGTATTGATAGTAAGATGGACTGTTCAAAAGCTCTTTCTTGTGGTGCTGATGGAATTCAAATAGGTACTCGATTTATTTTCACTGAAGAATGTGACATATCTCCTGTTACAAAGGCCAGCTATTTGGCAGCAGATAATAACGATATCACTTTACTTGATAGCCCATTAGGCATCCCTGCAAGAGTATTAAATAATGAGCTTGTAAAGGCGTTACAAAATGGCGAAAGCTATTCTATAGATTGTGATAATTGCTTCTCTAATTGCCTAGGGGCAGACGGAAAATTTTGTATTAAAAAAGCACTTTTAGAAACAGCAAAAGGAAATACAAAGGATGGGCTCCTATATATTGGGTCCAAGGGGGGGAATCGGAAAAACATAGAAACTGTTGAGGATGTTTTTAAGGAATTTACAAATACTATTTAGTGCTTGACATTTGATGGTAAAATATGGTATGAATATATAGGGGTGACCTATGGATTTCATAAGAATCGGATTATATACAAAAGACGAGGATTACGGGTTGATGCTAGCAAAGCGGTTAACTCAGTTTTATTCTCGTTTTTTTGTTACCATCCTTACAGAAGATATGTTGGCAGATCCTAATTTTCGTGAACAATACGATTTGGTTTTAATAGATGGGCTAAAAGAACCATTGAAGGGAAAGTATATAGGTCTTGTTGCTTCCCCAGGGGAAGTTATGCTAAAAGCAGAAAGCCTAGAATACAAACTATATAAGTACGGAAATGTTAGAGAAATAGTCAAAAATCTTTTATTTATCTATGGAAAAATAACGGGTCATAAAGCCGTGTACCTAGAGAAACAAAAAACTCGAATAATATGTTTTGTAGGCAGCAGAGGCGGTGTTGGAACAACATCTGTCACAAAGAGCGTGGCTAATTATTTAAGTAGATTTAAAGAGAAAAAAGCTTTATATGTGTCTTTAGATGAAATACTATTCCAAGAGCACAATCCCAATCAAAAAGGATTAGATGAATTTTTGTACCACTACATAGAAGATAGACCTACAGCTACTTATTTAGAAAGCTACATGGTTGAAAATCTTTGGGGTACATGGCGTTTTAACTCAAAAAGAGGAATTAATCCATTGAATGAATTAAATGGTGAAGATTTGTTGAAACTGATTGGTTTTATCATTCAACATGGTAATTTTGAATATGTTTGTATAGACGGAAGTCAACGTTTCTCTAAAAGAGAAGAGGGCATATTTCAAATTGCCCATAAAGTGGTTTTAGTTTATGGTTTAGATAGAGATAAGAAAGATGTTTGTCTTTTGAAAAGCTATTTTAATCATTTTGAAGGCTTTGATTGTTTGGGAAGTGTAATTCATCTTGCTAATAAGTTTAATTATGGTGCTATGATTGATCAAATAGATGATAAAAAATATTCCTACATTCTTGATTATGACCCAGATAGCTTTGCAGGTAATAATTTGGAGGAGCCTTCGTTGGACTTAGATTTTGGCAAAGGAATTAAATTACTATCTGTAGGATTAACATAAAGTTAACCTCAACTTAACAAAAGGATGTTGCAATAAGTTCCTCTTAAGGATATATTCCAATTAAGGTATTATTTTAAAGAGGATTTTTTATGAATGAAAATGTACAAATGATTGTAACATTACTTGGAGGATTAGCTATATTTATTTATGGCATGAACCTAATGAGCGAGGGACTCCAAAAAACAGCTGGAGACCGTATGCGCAATGTCTTAGCTATTCTTACAAGAAATCCTGTAGTTGGAGTTTTAGCCGGTGCAATGGTAACGGCAGTTTTACAGTCTAGCAGCGCTACAACCGTTATGGCTATTGGCTTTGTAAGTGCAGGCTTAATGAAGCTACCTCAAGCAATAAGTGTAATTTTGGGAGCAAATATAGGAACAACAGTTACGGCCCAGCTAATCGCTTTCAAGGTGGGAGACTATGCTTGGATATTTGTTGTAATTGGATTTCTATTATTTTTCTTTGTAAAAAAAGAAAAGGTGCAAAATATTGGTGAGACTATTTTCGCTTTCGGATTGTTATTCGTGGGAATAAACACTATGTCAGAAACCATGAAACCCCTAGCTCAAACAGAAGCTTTTTCACAATTAATGTTAAGTGTATCGGACTCTCCCATTCTTGGAGTTGTGGTTGGCACCTTAATGACTGCTACTGTACAATCAAGCTCTGCCATTATAGCAGTGCTTCAAAACTTAGCATCTACACCTGGACCTGATGGGGTTAATAGCATTATAGGAATTGCGGGAGCCATTCCTATTTTATTTGGAACGAATATAGGTACTACTGTAACTGCTGTATTTGCAAGCATTGGTGCATCTGTCAATGCAAAACGAACAGCTCTTGCTCATATTATTTTCAATTTTTCAGGAACCATTATATTTATGTTTTTTATTCCTATTTACACTAAAATTGTTGTATTAATATCTCCCAAAGGCGAAGAACTAGACATTATAGCAAGACAAATAGCAAACGGGCATTTAGTTTTCAATGTAATATGTACCGCTATCTGGATTCCTTTTATTTGGCTGTTGGTTAAGATAGTAACCAAATTAATATCAAAAGAAGATGCATTAAAACCAGCATTTGAACCAATTCACCTGGATTATAAGGTAATTGATACACCAATCTTTGCAATTCAATTGGCGGCACAAGAAATCATGAGGCTGGGAGAAATTGCTGCAGATATGATTGCACATGCAAGGTCTGCATTCCTAGAAAATAATTATAAGGCTGTTTACAAAGTCAAAGAACTAGAAGAGATCGTGAATAACATTCACGCTGAGACCGTAAAATATTTATCATCTTTATTTGGAAGCGATAGTGTAACTGAACACCAAGCCAAAACAATTTCAGGATATATCCATATTGCAGCTGATATTGAACATATAGGAGATCAGTGCGATAATATTGCGGAATTTGCTGAAGAAAAGATAAAGAGTGATTTTGATTTCTCTGATAGTGCCACTGCGGAGCTAACGGTTAGCTTTGATCAGATTGAATATATGATGAAGACTACCATGAACGCTTTGAGAAATGGAGACACTCTTCTTGCTCAAGATGTTCTAGAGCAAGAAAAAGAAATAAATCGAATGGAAATCCGGCTAAGAAAGCAACATATGAAAAGATTAAATGAAAAGAAGTGTTCTCCAGAGTTTACCGTTATATTTACAGATATTGTTCATAATATAGAAAAAATTGGAGATTATTGCACCAATATTGCAGAAGCGGTTTTAGGTGATATTGACTTTAAAGAAAAAAAAGGAACTCAAAAAAAACCTAAGTAACCATACATAGTGTAATGAGGGATATTGCACATGAATCAGAACTTTCAAATGATTATAACCCTGTTTGGAGGATTAGCCCTATTTATATATGGCATGAATCTTATGAGCGAGGGATTACAAAAAACAGCTGGGGACCGTATGCGTAATATCTTAGCCATTCTTACGAGAAATTCGGTGGTTGGGGTATTAGCAGGAGCGATGGTAACAGCTGTTTTACAGTCTAGTAGTGCTACAACCATTATGGTTATTGGTTTTGTAAGCGCAGGGTTAATGAAACTTCCCCAAGCAATAAGTGTAATTTTGGGAGCAAATATAGGTACCACTGTTACAGCACAGTTAATTGCTTTCAAGGTTGGAGACTATGCATGGCTTTTTGTGGTATTTGGATTTATCCTATTCTTTTTCGTGAAAAAAGAAAAAATTAATAACCTTGGAGAAACAATCTTTGCTTTTGGATTGCTTTTTGTAGGTATAAACACCATGTCGGAAACTATGAAACCTTTGGCACAAACAGAGGCTTTTTCTCAGCTTATGTTAAGTGTATCTGATTCCCCAATTTTGGGTGCCTTAGTTGGAACCCTAATGACAGGTATAATCCAATCAAGTTCAGCTATAATTGCTGTGCTTCAAAATCTTGCATCCACACCCGGCCCAGATGGAATCCACAGCATTGTGGGAATTGCCGGAGCTGTCCCCATATTACTTGGAACTAATATCGGTACTACAGTAACCGCTATACTTGCAAGTATAGGAGCTTCTGCAAATGCAAAGAGAGCTGCACTTGCTCATCTTATCTTCAATGTTTCTGGCACAATTTTATTTATGTTTTTTATTCCCAATTACACCAAATTGATCATTTTAATTTCACCAAAAGGTAATGAGCTTGAAATAATATCAAGACAAATAGCGAATTCACACTTGGTGTTTAATGTAATATGCACCATACTTTGGTTACCCTTTATTTGGTTGTTGGTAAAAATAGTAAGTAAATTGGTATCCAAAGAAGATTCTTTGAAGCTTGCTTTAGATCCAATATTTTTAGATTACAAGGTAATAGAGACACCAATATTCGCCATACATTTAGCCGAGCAGGAAATTTTGAGGATAGGTGAAATTGCATCTTCAATGATTAAAGATGCAAGAACGGCATTCATTGATAACAATTATAAAGCCTTATACAAGATTCGTGAAATGGAAGATATCTTAAATAATGTTAATGCAGAAATAGTAAAGTATTTATCCTCTTTATTCGGGGGGGTTAGTGTAACTGAACATCAGGCAGTTATAATTTCAGCATTCATTCATATTTCTGGGGATATTGAGAATATTGGAGACCAATGTGATAATATTGCAGATTTCTCTGAAGAGAAGATAAATAGCAATTATGATTTTTCTGATACAGCTTTGGCAGAATTAACAGTAAGTTTCGATCAGATTGAATATATGATGAAGACCACCATCAATGCCTTAAAAAACAGAGATGTCTTCCTTGCCCAAGATGTTATAGAGCAAGAAAAAGAAGTGAACCGAATGGAAGTCAGATTAAGAAAGCAACATATGAAGCGTTTAAACGAAAAAAAATGCTCTCCTGAATTCACAGTGGTGTACACTGATATAATACACAATATCGAGAAAATCGGTGATTACTGTACCAACATTGCAGAAGCTGTAAAGCAATTGCATACCAACGGCTCTCGTGATAATATTCAGTGATAGATAAAATATATATTGTGGGAGAAAAGAGATGAAAAAAATCCTGGTAATCGAGGATGAGCCTAATATTCTAGAACTGGTTTTATATAATCTCCAATCCAATGGTTATAATGGGATCGGAGCAGAAGACGGTATTAAAGGTTTGGAAATAATAGATTCTGAAAATCCTGATTTAGTGCTTTTAGATATAATGTTGCCAGGGAAAAATGGACTTGAAATATGTAAAGACCTGCGTGAATCAGGATATAAAAGACCTATTATTATGCTTACTGCTAAATCCTCTGAAACTGAAAGAGTTAAAGGACTTGAATGCGGTGCAGATGATTACATCTCCAAACCATTTGGAGTTAGAGAGTTAATGGCAAGAATAATGGCTGTTTTAAGGCGTTACGAGGAATCTTATTCATCTAATTCTCACAAAAATGCAGAGGAAAATAGTTCTATAATTAAAGTAGGCAGTTTAACTATGGACGAAGAGCGATATAAGGTCACTGTGGACGATAAATCGATTCCATTGACTGCTTTAGAGTTCCAGCTCCTTTATCTTTTAGCGAAAAATCAAGGGATAGTATTTACTAGAAATCAGTTACTTGATAAAGTATGGGGAATAGAGTATGTAGGAGAAACTAGAACCGTAGACGTCCATATACGACATCTAAGAAAAAAATTAGCTGCACCATTTGGCGAAAATGAAAAGGTTATGGAAAACCATTTTATAGAAACCATTAGAGGAAAAGGGTATCGATTTAAATGAAAACCAAATTTTTCACCTCAATATTCGTGTTGGCATTTTACAATATAGTTATAGCATCTTTGTTTTTTGTTTTTTCTGAAATGAGTTTAGGCATTTATTTTATAGCGTCTATCGTAGGTTCAACTATTTTATCAATGTTGCTGTATCAATGGTTAATAAGACCAGTTATGGAGCTTCAAAGACAACTTGAAGAGGCAGAGAATATTCGCAAAGAGTTTGTTGCAAATGTTACCCATGAATTTAAAACACCCTTAACGTCTATATCGGGGTTTCTTGAGACATTACAGTCGGGAGCGCAGGAAGATCCTGAAATACGAAGAAAATTTCTTGATATTCTTTCTATTGAAACTTCAAGGCTAACCAGGCTAATTGAGGATCTTCTTATAATCTCAGAAATTGAAAACAAAAGAACCCACCAAATTGATGAGACCTTTGATGTCAAAGATACATTAATTCAAATAATAGCAGCAATGAAACCTATTTCAGAAACTTTGGGAATTGAGATTGAATTAGAGGCGGAGGATGGAATATACCTAACAGGCAGCGAAGATCGCTTTACACAAATGTTAGTCAACTTAATTGAGAATGCAGTTAAGTACTCAGGAATCGGTAAATTAGTTTTGGTAAAGGCATATAAAATTAAAGGCCACGTTGAAGTTTCCGTAAGAGATTTTGGCATAGGAATAGAATCTGAAAACATACCCAGGCTATTTGAAAGATTTTATCGGATAGATAAATCTAGATCTCAAAAAATGGGAGGAACTGGTTTGGGCTTATCAATTGTAAAACATGCTGCAACTCTTTTTAATGCTAAATTGAAGGTAGAAAGTGTTTATGGAGAAGGTTCTACCTTTTATATTGAATTTCCAAGATAATTATTTTGCTGGCCCCGTAATAAACATTTAAATCCAAGAGCATATATTAATATAATATGTCGTAAAATGTCGGAAATAAGCAGTTGCCATATATTGGCAACTGCTTTATTGTTAATATATGGAAAAGAATTTATCTGAAATAACAAAAGAAATACGAAACTTATTGGTCATCCAGCAAAAAGAACTAAGCGATGAAGAAGCTTTAACTTTGATAGAAGATTTCGTTTTTCAAAAAGAGGACTTCGCATTTATTTCATCCTTGGAAAAAGGAAAATGGATTCAGCGTATTTTCAATGCTGTAAGGAAAGATCTTGATATTCTAGAACCATTTCAGCAAGACCGTACAATATCAGAGATTATGGTTAATGGCAAAGATAATATTTTCATAGAACGTCAAGGTAAACTAGAGAAAACAGATGCATACTTTGAAAGCACAGAATCACTAGAAGAAGTTATTCGTAGAATAGCAGCAGGGGTCCATAGAGAGATTAACGAACTTAACCCCATTGTTGACGCTAGACTTCCAGATGGTTCAAGAGTAAACGCAGTTAATAAGAATATAGCTTTGAATGGTCCAATTCTTACTATTCGTAAGTTTCCCGAGAAACAGATTGTTATGAATGACCTAATTAGTAATGGAACTTTACCAAAAGAAGTGGCTGTGTTCTTAAAAAGCCTTGTGATTTCTGGTTACAACATTTTGATTAGCGGAGGTACATCTTCTGGGAAAACCACATTCTTAAATGTTTTGTCTAATTATATACCTTTTTCAGAAAGGGTAATAATAATTGAGGACTCCGCCGAATTACAAATAAAAAATATCGAAAACATTGTTCGCCTTGAATGCAAAAATGCTAATGTACAGGGAAAAGGCGAAATACCTATGGAAAAGTTAATAAAAACAAGCTTAAGGATGAGGCCAGATAGGATTATTGTTGGAGAAATTCGAGGCAAAGAAGTGTTAGACATGATTCAAGCTATGAATACTGGACATGACGGAAGCCTCTGCACAGGTCATGGAAACTCAGTTAAGGGTATGTTAAGACGTCTTGAATCTATGTTTCTTCAAGCCGCCCCATTTCCAATAGAGGCCATAAGATCACAAATTGCTGAAGGAATTGACATTATGATTCACTTAGGTAGAACTGGAGATGGTCAACGCAAGGTTCTAGAAATAACTGAAATATCCGGTGCAAGCAACGAAGACTTTATCTTGAATCCTTTGTACGTATATAGCAACGAAGATGGTCTAAAGCCAACAGGGAATACATTATGTCAGAACAAAAAATATCTGTCATCCACGGATATAGGCGCAAAATAATAAATAAATTATCCTTTGATAAAGATAAAATAATTTTTATAATTATCTGTTATTTAGGAGTGTTTGTAACAACGTTTTTATTTTACAATTCATTATTGCTATCCTTTTTATCTTTTTTTCTCTACCCATTATTTAAAAAACCTTATATAAGATATATAGAAAAGCGGAGGATAAGAAACCTCCAAAATCAATTTAGAGATCTCTTGTATTCTCTTTCTGCATCTTTTGCATCTGGGAGGCAAATGACAGAAGCTCTTATAGAAGCTAAGAAAACCATGGAAGAAATGTATCCTGAGGATGCACCCATTGTACGTGAACTAAACATTATGACTGGGCAGCTAAAAGAAGCCAAAGAAGCAGAAGAAAAAGTACTAATTGAATTTGCTGCTCGATGTAAGCTAGCAGATATAACCACATTTGTCGATGTATACGTTACATGTCGCAGTACTGGTGGCAATATGGAGCGAGCCATATTGAGTACCGTAAAAGTTCTCTTGGAGAAAATGGAAATTCAAGAAGAAATCAGAGTAATGACTTCGCAGAAAAAACTTGAGGGAAAAATTATTACTAGCTTACCTTTCTTGATTTTGATTCTGCTACGTTTTACATCACCATCATATTTGGCAGTGCTATATGAAACATTTATGGGAAGGCTAATCATGACAGGTGCATTAGTATTGATATGTATGGCCTATACCCTTATTGAAAAGATAACAAATATTGAGGTATGAGTTTGAAAAAATATAATTTTAAATTCGCTGAAACAAAAAATTGGTTTATGGATAAGGCCGAAAAGCTAATCCCAGAACAACTAATTGGGAAGAAAGAAGTAATCCAAAAAAAGTACAGAAGCATTTACGGAAAAGAAAATGTGGATGAAAAAATATATCAGTATAGAAGAGATAACTTAAAAAGACTGCTTTTAATTAGCGCAGGTGTTTTAATTGTCAGCTTAGGTTTCTTAATATCCGAATTAAGTGAAGGTGATTATCTGCTGACAAATGCTGATGGAGAATTAATTGGTATTAAAGCTCCTTCAAAACAGCAAATAATTTTGCCCATGGAAATTGGAGTGTTTGCTGAAGGCGAAGAAAAAAAAGAATCTGTAATTTTCGCTTCACCTAAGCCAAAGAATAAAGAAAGCATGAAAAAAAGTGACAGAGTTAAAGATGAAAAATATATAAACGAAGATGAACAATTAAAAAAGATACAAAGAGAAGCTCGTCTATATATAAGGAAATTAGAAGAATATGGACCTCAAGATACATATTATTTGCCTACTAAATCTGAAGATGGTGAAAAAATTAATTGGTATGTAAAGAAATCACAGGATGGATTGTTTCTAGTAATGTTATTCCCTTTATTGTGTGTTTTTCTATATCGGTCAAGGTATCGTCAACTGATTGAGGAGGAAATAAGAACAAAAAAAATTGTCCAGCTAGAACTATCTGAATTTATTACCAAATTAATTCTTTTACTAGATGCAGGATTAGTTATGAGTGCTGCATTTCAAAAAATTGTAAGAGATTACGAAAAAGCAGTTAATGAAGAGGGTCTCTTAGCTAATTATTTCTACCAGCAACTAACACAAATTAATCACACATTACAGGAGGCAAGGGGCAGCTTTACATTAGAACTAAAAGAATTTGCGCATAGAAGCAGAATACCTGAATTTATAAGATTGGCAAACATTATTACAGATAATTATCATATGGGATCAGAGTTAGTCGAGAAATTAACAATTGAAGGTGAAATGCTTTGGTTTACCAGAAAGAAACTGGCGGTAGAACAAGGAAAACTTGCTGAAGTAAAGCTGAGCTTACCTCTGATGTTGTTGATACTTTCTCTTTTACTAATAACTATAGCCCCAGTTTTCCTTGAAATGTAGGTTAGCAAGTGATTATAAATATAATAAAAGGAGTTTAGAAAAATGAAAAAGAAAATTTATTTTGGAAACAAAAAAGGCATGGAACTTGTACAGGTTGGGATTCTTATTGGGATTGCAGTTGTAATAGGTTTAATTTTTAAATCAGAAATCACAACTTTTGTAAATCAAACCTTTGACACTTTATTTGAAAGCTTCTGATGAAAGCCCTATATTCTGATCAAAAAGGCTCAAGCATAGTTGAGGCGGCTATTGTCTTTCCGTTTGTTATTTTGGTGGTACTCGTTGTTATAACAATAACAATTTGGTTTTACGAGGAAGAGAGTGAGTTGACTGCTCTCCATATAAATTTATGGAATCAATCACAAGAAGAGTCTGAAACTGGACAAGATAAAAAATCCTTGAGTATGTATGCCCCTATAGACCCATATGGTAAACCTGCTTTTTATTTGAAAAATGATAGTGATAAAAGAATTGGACTACCTTTTGTGAAAATAGAAGCTTTGACTATTACAAATCATAGTCGTAATGGGTTTTTCCCCTATTCAGCCCAAATAGAGTATCAGAGTCAAATATATGTCATCAACGAAATGGATTATATAAGATGCTACGATTCAATGATAATAGAGGAATGACAACGGTTTTTGTATTGATAATTATGGCCTCAATGTTTATTTTAATATTTGCATTTATACAAGGGGCTAGCGTAATGGCAGAAAAAAGTATGGCACGAGGACTAATTCATTTGGGAAGTCGTTCTGTATTGTCGGAATATAATTGTATTTTAAAAGATAGATATAATATATTTGCTACGGATTTGGATTGTAGAGAAATGGAAGCTAGGCTTAGTTACTATTTAGAAGCCAACCTATCAGCAGAAGGTTTAGTGGCCATGGAATTAGATAACATAGAGATAAATTTAAATGAATATTCCTTATCTTGTATTGACAGTTTAGAAAAACAGATTATAGAAGCTTCTCTTTTTCCAGCGGTTTTTAAAAATCAAAGAAATACACTAACATATAATCGTGAGTGGTCTGAAAATGCATTAAAGAATTCTCTGCCTTCTCAAAATGCAGGAACATTTTTTTTTAATTTAGATTTATTGGCTATGAAAAGTTTGGATTTTAAAGGAATGATAAAGGATGTTGGTTCAAAATCCTTAGTTAATGCATATATACAAAAATATTTTAATTACCATGGAAGAAAAGAGTGGCTTCCACAAGGTTATTTTAATAATGAGATTGAGTATATTCTTTATGGCAAATCCAGTGATGAGATAAATTTACAAAGGATGAAAATCGATTTCATTGCTCTTAGGACTTTGCTGAACCTTGCCCATATAAAAGCAAATCCAAAAAAGATGGAAATCCTTCTTGTTGCTGCATCAGCAATAACTCCAGGCCCAGAAGCATCCATAACCCAGTTATTATTAGCAGGTTCATGGGCAGGAGCAGAAGCTTATAACGATTGGAAATTAATAACAAATGACCGGGGTGTTCCTCTAATAAAGGATGAAGGTAACTGGGCACTCACATTTAAACAAATAGTTGATATAGAAGGTCACGGTCAATTTATTGAAGCAAATGAAAAATCGAATTTCAAATATGAAGACTATCTAAAACTATTCTTGCTTGTACAAAAGAGAGAAATACAACTCCTTAGAGTAATGGATATAATGCAAATAAATATGGCTGGATTACAAAGCCCTTGTTTTCTTATAAAAGAACACTATGTAGGATTTGATGTTTCTACAATAATAAACGGTAAAGCCTATCATGCAGAAGAAGTCTATTAAAAGAGGATCAATTACAATTGAAGCAGCAATAATTCTTCCCATATTCTTTTTGGCTTTGGTAGCAGTAGCCTTTCTAATTAGAATTATTTCTCTAGAAGAACAAATTGCTTTTGTTAGTATCGATGAGGCAAAATATGTTGCAACCCAAGCCTACCAACAAGAAGGGCCATTAAAAGAAACTGCAATAGAAACTGCCTTAAGATTTCGAATAAACACAAGATTGAATGAGGTAAGGCTAAATGGAAGCGGCTACGTAAGTGGTTTTCACTACCGTTACAAGGAAAATGGATTAACAGATTTGGTTAGTTATTCTATATACTATCCAATAAAATTTCCGATTCCATTTTATCAAAATCAAGATAGAAATGGAATTCAAACCCTAACTTTTAGAGCTTTTGTAGGAAGAAGTGAAGAAGATAACTTTATTATATCAGAGGAATTAGAAGAAGATATAATTGTATGGGTGTTCCCAGTGGCAGGGGAAAGATATCATTTAGAGGATTGCCCTCATATAAGAGTTTTACCACGGCAAACAAGTTTAACACCAGGAATAAAAAGATCTTATAGACCGTGTAAACACTGCCATCCGGAGAAATTATCAACAGGTAACTCCATTTATATATTTCCATCTTCAGGAGAGGTTTATCATAGAGGCAACTGTTTTCTTGTAGATAGATATGTAATATCTATGGAAAAGAGTATTGCTCAACAAAAAGGATATACACCTTGTTTAACTTGTATAGGAGGAAAGTAATTTGAATAGTGAGTTGGAAATAACCAGGACTTTTAAGGATGACTCTTTTTTTATAGTCTATGAAAAAGGTGTTTTAAAAGACTATGAGAAGAGGATTTTAGCTGGCAAAGAAATAGATAATTTACTGAGAATGAGATTTATAGCTTCAGAAAATAAAGATACAGTTTATTATGATATTTCTGCTTATACCCCCTTGAAAAATGTTGTTGTCTTGGATCTTTTTGAAGCAATAAACATCATACAAGACCTGATAACAATTTTAATTAAGGCTGAAGATTATTTAATTGAAATAGGAAATATTTGTTTGGACTATGAATGGATTTATTATGATACCAATAAAAAAGATATCTATTTGTCATATCTGCCGAGAAAAGACACTCCTCAGTGGCAACTGTCAATCTTTAAATTTGTTGCAGATTTTGCCATAATATATAATAGTGAAGAGGCACAACCATACTTTGAAACTTTAAAAAACTACCTTGAAGAATCACACCGAAGCTTACAGGATCTATTTTTGAAAATATGTGATTTAAAAAGAGAAGCTCACCTCTCAATGTGAACCATATAAATCAATTTGTTTATTTAGATGCAAGAATTCTCTTGATATGCTATAATATTTTTCAGCAAGGGAGGATTACTATTTGTTTGGAAAAAATAAATATATAAAT
>CAYLIF010000013.1:0-41362 GCA_964383845.1 uncultured Oscillospiraceae bacterium | reverse complement strand
AGCTTGAAGCAGGATTTGATATTTATGAAAAGGCATTAGAGAAATTTGCTAAATAATTCTAGAAACTGCAAAACTATAAAATATTTGTTGTATAATGGGGTGGGTGTTGGTAACTTACCCCATTTTTTTCACTTAATTTTTGCTATATACGGCTTAGGAAGAGATATATAAATTGAATCCACAATATTACGAATCTAATGAAATCAATAAGCGAAACACATTTTCTAAAGCCTTAGGTCGGACAGATATTCTGGCCCTAGGTTTTGGTACTATGGTTGGTTGGAGTTGGATAATGGTAACTACCACTTGGATTAATGAGGCTGGATTTTGGGGTGCAATTCTATCATTTCTAGTGGGAGCAAGTATTATAATCTTAGTAGGCCTTTCTTACGGCGAACTTACTTCTGCTTTACCTTTGGCAGGTGGAGAAATAGTATATGTATATCGCGCTATGGGTAAACATGTGGCTTGGATAGTTGGCTGGATTATGGCTTTTGCATATATATCAGTTGCTGCTTGGGAAAGTATAGCCATTTCAACAGCCTTAGATTATTTGTTGCCTATACCTTCATTTATTCATCTTTGGGATGTAGGCGGGGCTCCAGTATATTTATCTTGGGCATTGGTTGGTATGGTTGGTGCAATAGCCATGACACTATTAAACCTCTTTGCAACAAGGCCTGCTATTATTTTTCAGGTAATGGCTACAGCTGGGTTTATTTTTATTGGCTTTATTGTTTTTTTTGGTGGAGTGACATTTGGTAGCACTGAAAACATGGAGCCTCTAATCAGAGAAGTTAGCGGTTTAACTTATGTTGTATTAATGGTACCCTCCATGCTAATAGGATTTGATGTAATACCACAGTCAGCTGAAGAAATGAATATACCTCTAAGAGACGTTGGTAGGATGGTTGTGGTATGTATTGTCTTAGCATGTTTTTGGTATGTAATGATTATTATTGGTGTTACTTTAGCAGCACCTTTAGAAGTTAGAAGTTCAGGACTTATTCCTGCGGCAGATGTTACCAGCTATGCCTATGGAGATCCTATCTTTGGTAAAATTGTTATTATGGGTGGGCTTCTTGGAATATTAACTTGTTGGAATGGTTTTTTTATGGGTGCATCACGTTTACTATTTGCAATGGGAAGGGCAAAGATGTTACCACCAATTTTCGGTAAACTTCATAAAACTCATCAAACTCCTTGGGCAGCCACTCTAGTGGTAGGAGTTATTTGTATTCTTTCCCCTTTATTAGGTGAAAATGCTTTTGTTTGGTTGGTGAATGCCAGCGCTTTTTCCACTCTTTTCGGATATTTCATTGTTTCAGGAAGTTTTGTTATTTTGAGAAAAAAAGAACCTGATCTTTCTAGGCCTTTTAAATTAAAGTGTGGAAAATTGATAGGATGGGGTGCTCTGATTCTTTCTGGTCTTTATTTTATACTCTTTGTTTCTACAACCGTTGTAAAATCATGGTCAGAAGAATTGTTGTTCATTTTTTTGTGGATACTGCTGGGCCTTGTACTACTTTTTATAACCCATCTCCAAGTTGGCAGGGTTAGTGACAGTGAAAGAGAAGGATTAATATTCGGGGAAGAGTTTTCAAGAAAGTCATTTTACAATAACAATCAAATTAATAGGGAGAGGAAATGAAAAAAGAATCAATATTCCTAATTCTTATAGTATTGTGTGTTAGTGTAATGATTATTTATAATCAAGTTGATAGTTCTATAAAAATAGAAGGAGTTAAAACCGAACCTATTAGATGGAACACCTTGCAGAAAAATTATCTCAGCAATAAAAATGAAATTAAAGTAGGTATAGCTGAAGAATTGTTATACTTAGTAAATGAAGAGGGTGATAGTAATTACGAAAAAGGATTTCTCTATGATTACTTGATGGAGATTTTTGAACCCACAGAAAAAACTTTAAAGCTTATCCCTATAACTTCGTCAATTCTAGGAGTTAAAGAAGATGATTTAGAAAGAGTAGATTTTATTGTAAGTGAAGTTACAAATCCTCTCCGTGAACAATCAGATACAATTAATTTCAGTGCTCCGATTTTTAAAACAAAAGGTTCTCTTTTTATTAGAAATGATTTCTACAGAGACATTAATAATGAAGTTTCACTAGAACAACAACCATTATATAAAGGCCTGGCACTTAAAAAGGATTTAGATACAGAAAATATCAAAGCAGTAAAATACAATAATTCCAAGGTGGATTTTACTCCTGTAAAAGATATTCAATCATTGATTGATGTGGGAATAAAAGAAGAATGGGATTTTATTGCTGGTAATCAACAAGAGATAACTCTAGCACTATTAGAAAATGGCAGGGAGAATTTATATTTAGATCAAGGGGTAGGGATCTTTAGTAGAAATGTTTGCATCATTGTTGAAAAAAATCAATCTGTTTTATATTCAATTATAACTAGTTTACTTAGTGAACAAAACTTAAAGCCAATGCTGACTCAACTTCAAGGAAAGTGGTACGGTCTACCAACATCTTTTGTGGATGAAAGCCTATTTATGGATTTATTCTTAGTTATAATTATAATTTTTGGTGGTGTTTTGGCTGTCTTCTTTATATATTATAATTCCAATAAAAACTTATATGAAGAATTGAGAACAAGGATGGAAGAATTAGTTAGTAGCCAGAATGAGATGCGAACAACATTTAATGGGGTATCATATCTTATGGCAGAATTGGACATTAATGGAACTGTTTTGGATATCAATAAAGCATTCCTAGAGTTTTTAGATGAAAGAAGACAAAGTCTCATAGGTCAGTCATTTACAAATATTTGGAAACTTTCACTATCTACAAAAGAACAAATTTCTCAAGCGATAGAAGAAGCTGCTATTAAAAGAGCAAGCCAAAATTTAGAGATAACAGAAGCAAATCACATATTTGAAATTGGAGTTTTCCCAGTTAACAACCCTCGCAACCAGTTGGAAAAAATCCTCTTTATAGCAAATGATGTTACAAGTATTAGGGCTGCAAAACGTCAAATAATTCAAGACAACAAAATGATTGCAGTTGGACAATTGGCAGCAGGAGTAGCCCATGAAATTAGAAACCCATTAGGAATTATTAGAAACTATTGCTATCTTTTAAAAACAATGGATCCCAAGGATGTAGAAAAGAGAGCTTCAGCCTTACAAGTAATTGAAAAGTCTGTGGAAACTTCAGGTAATATCATCAATAATTTGTTGAATTTTTCAAGAATATCAACAAGCGACAAAGAAACTGTTTGGTTGAAGCAACACTTTGACTCCCTGTTATTTTTACATGAACAAAGAACTCTTGAACATGGAATTTTAATCCATATTGAATATGCTGAGGACTTTCAAGTTCAAATACTAAAAGAATCATTTAACATGATCCTAGTCAACCTAATATCCAACGCTATAGATGCTAGCCATGAGGGTGGCGAAATTATAATTACTCTGAAACGAAAGAAAGAATCTTTTAGTGTAGCTGTAAAAGACTATGGCACTGGTATTCCTCAAAAATATATGGATAATATATATAATCCGTTTTTTACAACTAAAACCAAGAAGAAGGGAAATGGATTAGGACTCTACATAGTATATAATGAAGTACACAAGATGAATGGTACCATTAATTTAACCAGCGAAGAAGGCTATGGAACGGAGTTTTATCTGGAATTTCCTTTAGAAAGCCTAGAAGGGAGCAGCGGAATTGAATAACTTGATCTTGAAGATTCTAATTGTAGACGACGAGCCAGATTACTGTGAAGTACTTAAAATGATTTTACTGGAAGAAAACTATGGTGTTTCTACCTGTAGTAACGGCAAAGAAGCACTTAAACTACTGGAAAAAGAGGATTTTGATTTGGTGGTTACAGATTTAATGATGCCCTTTATGAATGGGGATGAATTACTCCATGAAATAAAGAAGCGCAAACCTTCAACAGAAGTTATTATAATGACTGCTTATGGAACAATAGAAAAAGCTGTTGCTACTATGAAAGACGGAGCTTATACATACATCACAAAGGGTTCTGCACCTGAAGAACTGATATTTGAAATAAAAAGACTTTCTAATAGCAAGCAGTTGGAAATCGAAAATTCACTTTTGAGAAAACAAAATTATGGAAAAGGCTTTATGCTAGAGTCTAAAAATCCGGCTTTTCAGAAAGTCTTAGAGTTATCGGAAAGAGCTGCAGCAAGTGATGCAAACATCCTCATATTTGGTGAGTCTGGTTCTGGAAAAGAAGTCCTGGCAACCCACATTCATAATTATAGTAAGCGTAAGACAAAGAATTTTTTAGAACTGAATTGCCAAGCCTTATCTGAATCCATTTTAGAGTCTGAATTGTTTGGACATGAAAGAGGATCTTTTACTGGTGCAATGCAAAAAAGGATAGGTCTCTTTGAAGGTGCCCAAAATGGTACACTTTTTCTTGATGAAATAGGAGGAATAACTCCTAATTTACAGGGAAAGCTTTTAAAAACCATTGAGAGCAAAAAAATATATCGTCTAGGAAACAATACTCCCATTGATGTAGATTTTAGATTGATATCCGCAACAAATCGAAACCTTTACGATGATATGAAAGAAGGTGCTTTTCGAAGCGATCTTTTCTACAGGATAAGCACTATTGTTTTGGAAATACCTCCTTTACGAGAACGAAAAGAGGATATACCTTTGTTTATAGATTATTTTATGGAAAAATATCAACATGAATCCAATAAAACAATTAAAAGCTTAACTCAATCTGTAGAAAACTTCCTCTTAAACTATACATATCCTGGTAACGTAAGAGAGTTAAAAAATATTATAGAAAGACTGGTTGTTCTTTCAGAGAATGGTTATGTAGGTGAGGATTGTCTTCCTCCTGAATTTCAGGATTCATATCCTGATGAACTATCCCAGTCCAAAGCAATGTCTCTTGGAGTCAAAGAAGGAATAAAAGAACCTTCTCTAAGAGATCTTAGAAAAGAACTTGAAAAGAATTATATTGAAAGCCTTTTAGAAAAATACCCACAAGACTTAGATAAGGTTGCTGTAATATTAGATATCACAAGAAGACAATTATTTAATAAACTTGTAGAATACGATCTAAAGTAGCCATAAAAGGCGATTAATGGTAAAAAACCCTTGTAAACAGTCTTTTGATTTGCTATAATAAATTTTGTTCGACATCTATATATCAATTAGTATGTACCATGTCGATAATTAAATAATTGAAATAAAGCGAAAGCTTAAGATATAAAAAGGAGGTGCGGGAAATGTCAAAAAAATGTGAAGTATGCGGAAAGAGTCAGGTTTCAGGGAACAAAGTATCCCATTCAAACCGGCATAGTCGACGTAAATGGAATGTAAATATTCAGTCAGTAAGAGTAAATGAAAACGGAACAGCCCGAAGGTCAAAAGTTTGTACAAGATGCCTACGTTCCGGAAAAGTAAACCGCGCCGTATAAAACCACTAAAAAACCTGTTATGCAGGTTTTTTTAGATGTGCTATAATGAACAATAGTACATTTTTTTTTACCGAAAGGGCGGATATGTTGTATAGGTTCAACACTGAATACGGCGAAATCTCCATCACCAAAGCCGTGATTACCAAAATAATAATTGAAGCTGTGGATCGATTTGAAGGAAAAGTTTTTATTTCAAATCCCAGAGGCAAAGTTGTCACCGGTCTTCTTTCCAAGATCGGATACTTTGATGAGTCTAGTAATATTGAAATAAACATGGGATCAAAGGGCCTAGATGTTAGAATTTTTATTGTATTAAAGTTCGGTACCAGTATAGCTAAGGTAACCAATCAGCTTATTGATGAAATTCAAAAGAATATTAAAAGCTTTACCACTATGGAACCCAACAGTGTAGCCGTTGTTGTTGCAGGAACCCTTTCGCAACAACTTATAAGACGATATATTGAAGTCAAAAGGGATCGGACATGATATCATATAAGGACCCTGTAAGCCGTTTAAAGGGAGTTGGTCCTAAGAAGGAGTCAGCCCTTCAAAGATTAAAAATTTCCACTATAGGAGATTTGCTTTACCATTTCCCTCGAAGCTATCAAGATCGAAGAAACCTTACAGCTGTTGCAGATTTAAAAGAAGAAAAACCAGGGTTAATACGTGTAAAAGTCTTGAAGATTAATGATGGTGGTGCTCGCTATGGTTCCAAAAGCCCTTTGCGTCTTTTTTGTGAAGATCACTCAAAAGCCATAGAGGTTATTTTTTTTAATGCATATTTTTTTAGAAATTCTTTTCATGTAGGAAAAGAATATGAATTTTATGGAAAACCTCGTTTTCAGGGCCACCAAGTAACTATGATTCATCCTGAATTTAACCTTTATAAAGATGGCGAAAGTGAAGGAATAAGACCTATTTATCCGTTAACTGCTGGTATCAGCCAATTGGAAATGCTGAAATATCAACGCCAATCTGTGTCAGCATTAACTTCCATAATAGATTACATGCCAAAAGATATCCAAAAGCGTAATCGTCTCAGTGATTTGCCTTTCGCATTAAAAAACATTCATTTCCCGGAAAATGAATTGAAACTCAAACAAGCAAAATTCCGGCTGGTATTTGATGAGCTTTTTCTTCTTCAAACAGGGTTACTGGCAAGGAATGCGGAATTACGACAAGCTGAAAAGATCCATCGTTATGAAAAGCCATCCTTACTTGAGACTTTTATAAACAGTCTAAGCTTCAGTCTTACCAATGCTCAGACTAGAGTCATGAAAGAAGTTTTTGAATCTATGGATCAAACTTTACCAATGGCTAGGTTAATCCAAGGTGATGTAGGAAGCGGAAAAACTGTAATAGCAGCAGCAGCACTCTATAAGGCTGCTAAAAGCCAATTGCAAGGGGTTATGATGGTACCCACAGAATTGCTAGCCAGACAGCATTACGAAAGCCTACAGGAGTTTTTGACCCCTCATGGAGTATCTGTGCACCTACTCGTTAGTTCCTTGGCCACAAAAGAAAAAGAAAAAGTTTTACAAGCTATAAAAAATGGAGAAGCCCAAGTAATTGTAGGTACTCATGCGATAATACAAGCTCAAGTAAAATTCCATAAATTAGCCCTTGTAATAACTGATGAGCAACACCGTTTTGGAGTAGATCAGAGAATTGCCTTAGGAGCAAAAGGGGAGTCTGTTGACACTATGGTAATGTCAGCGACACCTATTCCAAGAACTCTGGCTGCCATACTTTACGGAGATCTTGATATTTCAATACTAGACGAGATGCCTCCTGGTAGGCAGAAAATTTTAACCTATAATATAAAGAGTGATACCAAAAGAGAGAAGATGTACGACTTTATCGAATCCCAACTAGAAAATGGACGACAGTGTTATGTAGTCACACCACTGATAGAGGAATCTGAAGAATTAGAAATAAAATCTGCCGAAGAAGTCTATAAAGAACTGGAAAAAAGATATCCAGATTATAAGGTAGCACTTCTACACGGTGCCATGGGCAGTGAAGACAAAGAAATAACTATGGCTGCTTACCAAAAGGGAGAGATTCAGGTTCTTGTTGCTACAGTGGTTATTGAGGTTGGAATAAACGTGCCCAATGCTAGCGTTATGGTTATTGAAAACGCAGAACGTTTTGGACTTGCCCAGCTTCACCAATTAAGAGGCAGAGTTGGTAGAGGTCTTGATCAAAGTTATTGCTTTCTTGTATCATCCAAACAAACAGAATATGCCTTAGCAAGAATGGAAACTATGACCCAATCATCTGATGGTTTTTATATAGCGGAAAAAGATTTGGAATTAAGAGGTCCTGGAGAAGTCTTTGGAACCAAACAACATGGTCTTCCTGAATTGATAATGGCAGATTTAAGCAAACACTTACCTATTTTAGAAGTAGTAAAGGAAGAAGCCAAACAACTGTTAAAAGAAGATCCTCTGCTAAAAAATCATTCTTTACTTAGAGAAAAAATAGCCCTTATGCTCCAACAATCTTCATCTTAATGCTGGGATTCTAATTTACCATTGAAATTAGATTCTAAAAAAAACAGATTTTTTCCATTCTTCTGTAGTCATAATAAATGAAAGGAACAAAGGATATGAGAATTATAACAGGTGCCTATAGAGGCAGAAGGCTTGAGACTCCAAGAGATTTTTCTGTTCGTCCCACATCAGACAAGGTAAAAGAAGCTATATTTTCTATGATTTCTCAAGATATCGATGAAGCCATGGTTTTGGATCTTTTTGCAGGAACAGGGAGCTTAGGCTTGGAAGCCTTAAGCCGAGGTGCCAAACACTGCTATTTTATCGATAATGAAAGAGAAAGTGTGAGAATGTTAAAGTCAAATATAACTCATTGCAAAGCAGATAATGAATCCACAGTTTTCGTTGGAGATTTTAAATATGCTATGAGCAGAATAAAAGAACCCATAGATATTGCTTTTTTAGATCCACCCTACGAAGGTAATATTTTAGAGGAAGCTCTGCTCAAAGTATCTCAAGAAGGGTTTATGGCTCCAGAAGGTCTTGTAATAACAGAACATGGTCCGAAAAATTCAATGCCTGACAACATTGGTTCATTAGAAAAAATAAAAGAAAAAAAATATGGGCAAGTTCATGTTACAATATACAGAGCTGAATCTTAGTATAGAAAACAAGGCCAATATCAAAGGCTAAATGGTGGCTATTATCTTGATTATACCAAAGCCTCTATGATATAATAAACCAATTAAAAGGGAGGGCACCTATGTGAGTAGCAAAGCTTTGTATGCGGGATCTTTTGATCCTTTAACCAACGGACATCTAGACTTAATTGAGAGAGCAGCCAAGATTCACGATGAACTTGTAATAGGGGTAATTGATAACCCAACAAAACATCCATATTTTTCAGCTCCAGAAAGAGTTGAAATCATTGAAAAAGTCACAAAACATTTAGATAATGTATCCGTAGATTCTTTTTCTGGCCTATTAGCTGACTATGTTAATAATAATGGTTTTAATTTAGTGGTACGTGGATTAAGAGCAACCATGGATTTTGAATATGAAATACAAATGGCACAAATGAACGCAAGGCTATATAAAGGTTGTGTAGAGACTATTTTCTTAATGACTAAACCTAGCTTGAGCTTTTTAAGCTCAAGTGTAGTAAAAGAAGTTCACCGTTTAAACGGAGACTTAGAAGGTTTGATTCCTGATGTAGTTAAAAAAGCCCTTGACGCTAAAAATAGATAAAAATGGAGGCTTAGGATGAAAGTTTTAGAACTATTAGAAGAAATTGAAGATGTAGTAGATACGGCCGCCTCTGTTCCCTTAACTGGGAAAATAATGATTGACGCCAACGAGCTACTTGAAATTGTCAAAGAAATACGTATTGAACTTCCGGATGAAATTCAGCAAGCTCAATGGATCAAGGGAGAAAGAGAACGTATTCTCAACGAAGCCAAACAAGAGTATGAGGCAGTTTTAAGAGATGCTATGAAACAGGCAGAATCTCTCATAGAAAATGATGACATTACAATGAAAGCCAAACAAAGAGCCGAAGAAATCATGCATATGACAAATGAAAACTGCAGGAATTTAAAGCTAGAGACCTATAACTATATTGATAAAATATTGTTCAATTTTCAACAAAAAGTTGATCAAATGAATGGTGAACATTTCCTTAAGATGTTTGAAAACATGGAGATAACATTTAACAAGGTCAACGAGACCTTAGAAGCAAATAGAGATGAAATAGAAGAGCTAGCACATAAAGCTCAAATGGAATAAAAATAATGAAGGTACTAGGTATAATTTCGGAATACAATCCGTTTCATAAAGGGCACTTGTATCACTTGGAGGAATCCAAAAAGCGTACAGGTGCCGATTTTGTGGTAGCTGTAATGAGTGGACAATTTGTCCAGCGAGGAGAACCTGCTATTGCAGACAAATGGACAAGAGCTAAAGCCGCCGTTGAATGCGGAGTGGACTTGGTACTAGAACTTCCCTTTGTTTATGCTTGTAACAGCGCTGAATACTTTGCCTATGGTGGTATATCTATTTTAGAGGGACTAGGATGTGTTGACTATATTAGCTTTGGTAGTGAAAGCGGAGATATTGATCAACTCAAAGAAATAGCAGAAGTCTTGGTAAGTGAACCTGAAGAGCTAAAAGAGATACTTAAGAGCAATCTTGGGCAAGGATTTTCCTATGCAAGATCATGGGGGATGGCAATTGAAAGTTTTGCAGGTAAAAAAGCTGCACAAATAGTAAGAGAACCAAACAATATTTTGGCTTTGGAATATTTAAAAAGAATGGTCAAAAGCAATTCTGCCATAACTCCTATAACTATTCCAAGAACTGGTCTTCCTCATAACTCCGATGAACCAAGTTGCGACTATGCATCAGCTACAGCCCTAAGAAAGAAGTTTTTTGAACAAGGATCTTTAGATGGCTTTATAGACTATATGCCTATGGGCAGTTATAAAAATTTATTTCAATCTGAAAGCCGTTGTAATATTAGAATGGATGATCTTTTCTCTGTGGTTGCTTCAGAAATTCTTAGAGCCTCTGCAGAGGAACTGTCGGAGATATTCTCTGTTACTGAAGGCTTAGAGAATAGATTAAAAAGTGAAGTTAGAAATTCCAAAAATATGGATCAACTAATTGACAAAGTCAATTCAAAAAGATATGCCAGAACCAAGATCCAAAGAATGTTAATGCATATACTTGTACATCTTGATCAAGAATCATTGAATCAAATCATATCCAAAAGGCTGGTCTACGGAAGACTTTTGGCTATGAATGACAATGGTGCAAAGCTTCTTAAGACGATCAAAAAAAGCAAAAGCGCTCAAATACCTATTATTACGAATATAAACAAAGATGTTAGAGACGATTCCATGCTTTGGACAGCATTAAATTACGATATATTAGCAACAGACCTTTATAATCTTTCCTCAGGTAACAGCCTTTATGCAGGTGCGGATTATATAGTAAAGCCAGTTAAAGTATAGGTCAATTAACGCTCTAGAAGGCGATAATAATATTATAGGAGGTACGTAGATGAAGGTATTGGTAATAAACTGCGGAAGTTCTTCTTTGAAATATCAAGTTCTTGATATGGAAAATGAAAATCTTTTAGCTAAAGGGTTGGTAGAAAGAATCGGAATTAGAGGTTCACTACTTACTCATGAAAAAACCGGGCAAGAAAAGTTTAAATTAGAAGTTCCCATGAATGATCACAAAGAAGCAATCGGTCATGTTCTAGATGTATTAGTTAACAAAGGACATGGGGTAATTGATTCTATGAATGAAATCGGTGCAGTTGGTCATCGAGTTGTTCATGCAGGAGAGAAGTATGCTAGCTCGGTTTTAATTACAGATGACGTAATTGAAGCTTTAGAAGAATGTGTTGAACTTGCTCCTCTCCACAATCCACCAAACCTTTTAGGGATAGCTGCTTGCAAAGAATTAATGCCAGACACCCCTATGGTAGGTGTATTTGATACAGCATTTCATCAAACTATGGAACCCCATGCATATATATATGCTATTCCATATGAATATTATGAAAAATATGGAGTCCGTCGTTATGGCTTCCATGGAACATCCCACAAATATGTTACTGAAAGAGCGGCTGAGATGATGGGGTTAGACCCTTGTAATTTCAAGGCAATATCCTGTCACCTAGGTAACGGAGCTTCAATCAGTGCTATTAAAAATGGTGTTTGTATCAATACTTCAATGGGATTTACGCCACTGGAAGGGTTGGTAATGGGAACTAGGTCTGGAGATATTGACCCAGCTATCATTTCATTTTTATCTGAAAAAGAAAAAGTTTCGGTAGATGCCATTAACACAGTGCTAAACAAGCAATCGGGAGTACTTGGAATATCAGGTGTTTCCTCGGACTTCAGAGACATAGAAAATGCTGCGGCAGAAGGTAATTACCGGGCCAACTTAGCAATTGAAGTATTTGCTCACCGAGTAAAACATTATATCGGAGCCTATTTTGCAGAATTAAACGGTGTTGATGCCATTATATTTACTGCAGGAGTTGGAGAAAACGATATCGACATGCGTGCTCTAATCTGTAAGGATTTAGAAAACCTAGGCATAGAGTTATCTCCAGAAGCAAATAATGTAAGAGGTAAAGAAACTGATTTGTCTACACCTAACTCAAAAGTAAAGATTCTTTTGATTCCTACTAATGAAGAACTGGTTATTGCAAGAGATACAAATGAAATAATTTCTTGTCAAAAAGAGACCCAATGAAATAAAGGTTGACATTAGATGTTGGTTTTTATATACTTAACTAGTTGAAAAGTTGGTTTTTGAACAATATTTTGTAAGGAGGTGTAAATATGGCAGTTCCAAAAAATAGGACTTCCAGTGCGAGAAGAGACAAAAGAAGAGCCCCTAATATGAAGATGAAAGCCCCTGGATTATCCACTTGTCCACAGTGCCACGAGCTAAAGCTTCCTCATCGAGTATGCCCAAATTGCAACTATTATGACGGGAAAGAAATTGTTTCCGAGTAAAATTGGAATTCGACGACAGCGCAGTTTATCTGCGCTGTTTTAATAAACAAACCATTATTTTATTGACTTTATTTATAGATACGGCTTAAGTTCATTCTATGAATAAGCCGTTTTTTTAATTTTTGAGGCTCTAAAAAATCGCTGATCAAAAGGGGAAGGGTATAGATATGATTTGGAATGAATCAAAGGAGTGCATGGACCGGGATGAAATGCACAAATTACAGGGAAAAAGATTAAGAAGCACTGTTGATAGGGTATATCACAATGTTCCTTTTTATCGCAATAAAATGCATGAATTAGGATTAGAACCTGGAGACATTAAAAGCTTGGAGGATATAAAGCTTCTTCCTTTTACAACTAAACAGGACTTAAGAGATAATTACCCATACGGTTTATTGGCTGTTCCAAACACAGAAGTGATAAGGCTCCATGCATCCTCTGGTACCACAGGAAAACCCACTGTAGTTGGATATACTAGAAAAGATATAGACATGTTTTCAGAAAATGTAGCCAGATCTCTTTGTTCTACAGGTGCTACAAAGGCTGATGTAGTTCAGGTTGCTTATGGCTACGGACTCTTTACAGGAGGCCTTGGCCTTCACTACGGAGTAGAAAAATTAGGCGCTGCCGTGGTGCCTGTTTCAGGAGGAAATACAGCAAAACAACTTACATTGCTGCAAGATTTTGGATCAACTATTTTGGCATGTACTCCTTCATATGCTTTGTATTTAGCAGATGCCTTAGAGGAAGCAAACATCTCTGCAGATTCATTAAAGCTACGTATTGGAATTTTTGGTGCTGAACCTTGGAGCCAAGAAATGCGAGAGAAAATCGAAAAAGCACTTGGTATCAAAGCTTTTGATATTTACGGGCTAAGCGAAATAATGGGACCTGGTGTTGCTTGTAGCTGTGAACAAAACAATGGTCTTCATTTAGCGGAAGATCATTTCTACCCAGAAATAATAGATCCTAAAACACTGGAATCTCAGCCAATGGGGTCAACAGGAGAACTGGTATTTACCCATCTTACTAAGGAAGCTATGCCTTTATTAAGATATAGAACTAGGGATTTATCATCACTAAAGGATGAACCTTGTGAATGTGGAAGAACCAACCTGAGAATGGCAAAAATTATGGGTCGTTCAGATGACATGCTTATTATACGTGGAGTTAATGTATTCCCATCCCAAGTAGAAAGCGTATTATTAAATATACCAGAGACTAAGCCTCATTATATGCTGATTGTGGACAGGAAGGGTACAATGGATACTCTTGAAATACAAGTTGAAATAGCAGATCAATACTTTAGTGATGAATTATCATCCTTAAATAAATTGAGAAACAAGATAAAGCATACTGTAGAAAGCGTTCTTGGTGTAAGTGTAGTTATTACATTAGCTGAACCAAAGACTCTTGAAAGAAGTGAAGGAAAAGCAAAACGTGTTATCGATAATCGGAAATAATCCGATAGATAGGGGATAAAATGATTATTAAACAGTTAACAGTTTTTTTACAAAATGAACCAGGAAGATTAGAGGATTTAACCCAAGCTCTTTCTGAACTAAAAGTAAATATCTCAGCTTTAAGCCTTGCAGAGGCCGAAGATTATGGTGTTGTTAGGATGGTGGTCAGTGAGCCAGAGAAGGCAGAAAAACAACTAAAAGAAGCCAATTTCAGTGTTAAAACCACAGAAGTTATTGGAATTGAGATGCCAGATGTACCTGGGACCCTCCATAACATTCTAAAATTATGGTCTTCCAAAGGTATTAATGTAGTATATATGTATGGCTATTCTGATAATGGTATAGCTCGTCTAATTATCAAGGTAAATGACTTAGATAAAGCAATGATGCTACTTGAAAAAGATGGAGTCAAATAAAGAGTATAAAAAAGGGGCTAGCTATCAATTGATAACTAGTCCCTCATTTTTTTGTGCGTAATTATCACCGGTTTTTATAAAGCTTCTATAAAAGTGCTGGCAACCATTGTAGTTCCACCTTCTAGTTGAACCACTAGATCCATCTTGCTCATTCTGTCTAATGGTTTAATATCCTTTGTCATATGAGTAAAGACAAAGCTTGTTTCACCAATTAGAATTTCTATTTTTATATCATCTTTTGATAAAACAATAGGCTTTGTGTGAGAAACCCATTTTACTTCATATCCTTTGGCTTCAGCAAGACTTCTAAGGGGAACATAAGTTGCCTTTGCAGCATCATCTGTAATTTCGATATTTATGTGATCTTTAACTCCATCGTCAGCCCCAGCTAAAATTACCACGAACTCTGGAGTAGTTTGGGCAGGGATACTTCTTGTAGATGCAGTATAAAGAACTAGACATTCTGCGCCTTTCAAATCCTCAGCTCCAAAGATCATTTTCAAGCCTTTTTCGTGTACAATTTGGGTTGTTGAGTGAATGTTTAATGCTAAAGTGTTTTCTAAATTAACTAGGTTTCCATCATATATAGAAAGATCAATGGACCCAATATCACTTAAGATTACAACTCCAACAGCTCCGTTTGTTTGGCCAGGTAGACTCATAGTCATTGGGGCCATTTTGTCTAAAACAACGGAAATTTCCATTCCTTTTTTAATAGCTTCTAAGGATAAAATCTTATTTGTTCCCTGATTTATTACAAAAACAGTCTTGTTCATATGGAAAACCATACCACCAGTATCGTTGGTTATTTCAATACTAGTATATTCTTTTTGATCTGTAACAGCTGCAACTGTTCCTGTAACCAACATGTTAGAAGTTTCCTCTGCTGCAGGCATAATATTATCTGTTGCTGCAAAAACAGTAGTAGTCATAAGGGCCAATAATAATAGTGTTGTGGTGATTCTTTTTAACGTTTTATTTCTTTTCATTTTCTGTTCTCCAGTCTTTTTTGAAAAATAACTCTTGTTAGTTAAGACGGAGCTTCTTCAAATAAGTTCCATTCTAAAATTACAGTTTTAAGAGAGCCTCTGCAATTTGAACGGCGTTAGTAGCAGCCCCTTTACGAACATTGTCTGCAACAACCCATATATTCAGCCCGTTTTCCACAGAAAAGTCTCGTCGAACTCTTCCAACATACACTTCATCTTTTCCAGCAACTTCGATTGCCATAGGATATAAATTTTCAGAAGGTTTGTCTTGTAAGACAAGGCCAGGAGAGTTGGCTAGCAATTCTTTTACTTCATCTAAATCAAAAGGTCTAAGTAGCTCTATATTAATACTCTCGCTGTGACAATCAAAGACAGGCACTCTTACTGTAGTGGCAGTAATTTGAATACTCCAATCCCCAAATATTTTATGAGTTTCATTGATCATTTTCATTTCTTCTTTTGTATATCCATTATCAAGAAAAGAATCGATATGTGGGATACAGTTATTGGCTATTTGGTGAGGATAAGCCTTGGGCTCTCCAGTACCGGCTAGACCATTCTCTAAATCTTGAATTCCATTCAGCCCAGACCCAGAAACTGCTTGATAGGTAGAATAGATAATTCTTTTAAGTCCATACTTATCGTGAAGAGGTTTTAAAGGAACAACCGCCTGTATTGTGGAACAGTTGGGATTAGCTATAATACCCTTGTTCCAAGTAATATCTTTTGCATTAACTTCTGGTACTATTAATGGAACTGCTTCATCCATTCTCCATGCACTGCTATTATCTATAACTATGCAACCCTTTGAAGCGGCAATAGGTGCAAACTTTTCTGATGTGCTTCCACCTGCTGAGAAAATAGCGATATCAATATCTTTATCAAAACTTGTAGTCCCTAATTCTTCTACAAGGTATTCCTTGCCTTTAAAATTAATAGCGCCTCCAGCTGATCTTGAAGAAGCCATCATATAACAATTGTTAAATGGAAAGTTTCGTTTTTCTAGAACCTTTAAGACTGTGCTGCCTACTAAACCAGTAGCGCCTACAATAGCTATGTTTGGTTGTTTGTTCATATTTTTTTTCCTCCTAAAATATATTACTACTATTATACACAATTTACCCTTAGAAGTAAGGGGGATTAACAAATACCCGTATTTATTTCTCATAGGCTATGATATAATTAGATTCGAAAATTGCCTTTGAAAGGGGACTAGAATTGACATATTTTGAAGCATTTATACTGGGTTTGGTACAAGGTTTAGCAGAATTCTTGCCAATCTCCAGCTCAGGACATTTAGCCATACTTCAGAACTTTTTTGGAATCGATGGAGACAAAGTACTTTCTTTTGCAGTACTTCTACATTTAGGAACTCTCATATCCGTGTTTTTCGTTTATTGGAAGGATATCGTTGAACTTGTTATAGAACTAGGAAAAACCATTTCTGATGTATTTACAGGAAAAGGACTTAGACTAGACTCTAGCCCAGTAAGACGGATGGGGGCCATGATAATAGTAGCCACAATACCCACTGGGATCATTGGGATTTTATTTAATGAAACATTTACCGCCATGTACCTAAGCTTAACCTGGGTAGCCTTAGGCCTAGTTATAACAGGGTTTTTACTTTTTGGCGCTGAAAAACGAAATGACAGTATAAAAGCAACTCATGGAGAAGAAGGAATTAAAACCTCTCATGCTTTACTTGTTGGAGTATTTCAAGGGATTGCTATATGGCCTGGAATATCAAGATCAGGTTCAACACTAGTTGGTGGACTTTTATCTGGACTTGAAAGAAACGTAGCCATTAAGTTTGCCTTTTTGATTTCTATTCCTTCTATTTTAGGGTCTGTGGTTTTAGAAGCACCAGCTGCTTTTCAAGAAGGTATGTCTATGTCTTTAGTAGGCCCTGTTATATTAGGAGTGTTAGTAGCAGCTGTATCTGGAGTTCTAGCAATTAAAACCATGCTTAAAGTGGTGGCTGGTAAAAAGCTTTACTTCTTTAGTTTTTATGTATGGGCAGTAGCCCTTGCCCTGATTATATATTTAGTTGTAATTTAAGTGGACAAATTTGGAGTAAATAATGGCTGAAAAAAAACGGGGACCTGGGCGACCTCCCGGATCTAAAAACAAAAAAACCACTACAAACAGCAAGGCCACATCTGCTGGTAGAAGTGATTCATACTCAAAAAAACAGAGAAAAGCTCAAGAAGCTCAAGTGAGAATCAAAACAGGATCTCGGGTAAGAGATGAGATCTGGGCTTTAATTATTTTAGCCTTGGGAATATTCCTGCTAATTGCCCTTCAAACTTCAACTGCTGGAGAGTTTGGTCTTATTCTCTCTAAATTCTTCAAAGGTTGTTTTGGTAGAATCGCTTATGTGCTGCCATATTATATTATCTTATATGGCATTCTCCTATTCGCAAAGCGAACTGTTCACATTACAGGAAGATCTATTTTCTTTTTGCTGACAATATTCTTTATGGTTGCCATAATTAACGCCTCTATGTATATAGATGCTGCAACTATAGATCTATGGCCTATGTCTTTTCGAACATTTTTTGATGAAGGGGTCGCTCTTACTGGTGGTGGGCTAATTGGAACTATCTTTGCCCAACTATTAATGAAGGCTTTTGGTAGGGTGGGACTTTGGATATTGGCGCTTCTTGTTATTTGTATTTGTCTGCTGTTGGTTATCAATACTCCTGTATCCCAATTCATAGAAGAGATGAGAGAAAAAAGAGCGAGAAGAAAGATTGGTTTACTAGAAGAAGCAGAATTTGTCTACGAGGAAGAGGAAGAAGAACTCATCCCTATGAAGATTGAAAAGGATAAAATAACTCCTTCTAGACCACAGATACCAAACAAGAAATCTGGGAAAACAGAAAAAGAAACAATAGAACAAGTAGCTGTAGAAAACCAGATAAATGACGAAGGAATTATTGCAAAAGAAGACTTTCATGAAATGGTAATTAATACCCAAAACACTGAGAGTTCTTATGTACCAGGGAAGATGTCTGAGAACCAACTTAAAATACTAAGAATGATGAATGATGAGAATCTATTTGACCCAGATGAAAAACCTACTTCTGGAAAGGGTATAGATGGTACATCGGCCTTTTCTCCAGGGTTTGGACTTGGCAGTGATTCTCCTGTAGGAAGTGAAAACCTGACGCTTTCAAAAGACACACACAGTGATCCCATTGGGACTATGGAAAAGACAATGGAAAAGACCACTAAATCTCTAAAGTTAGGGAAGTATGAATTTCCACCTTTAAGTCTCTTAAGCGAAAGTGTGGCCAAAAAACCTTCTTCTGATAGCCAAGACCTAAGAGAAAAAGCCAAAAAGCTTGAAGATACCCTAAGAAACTTTAATGTGGGGGCCAAGGTAGTCCAAGTTACTCAAGGGCCAACTGTTACTAGATATGAAATTCAGCCAGATGTAGGGGTAAAAGTAAGCAGCATTACTCGTTTGGCAGACGATATAGCCCTCAATCTAGAAGCAAAAAGTATTCGTATGGAAGCACCAATCCCAGGAAAAGCAGCAGTTGGAATTGAAGTGGAAAATGAAAGTCTGCATCTTGTATCAATAAGAGACATGATAGGATCAAAAGAATTTAAGGCAGCAAAGTCTAAAATTGCTTTTCCCATTGGCAAGGACCTATCGGGAACTCCAATTATCGCAGACTTAAAAGAAATGCCCCATCTTTTAATTGCAGGATCTACGGGCAGCGGCAAAAGTGTTTGTATTAATGCGATTTTAACCAGCATATTATTTAAAGCTACCCCAGAAGAAGTAAGGCTAGTCCTTATTGACCCCAAGGTTGTTGAACTTGGCGGATATAACGGTATCCCACATTTGTTGATTCCTGTTGTAACAGACCCTCACAAAGCCTCAGCAGCTCTTACATGGGCAGTAACAGAAATGACTGACCGATACAAGAGATTTGCAGAGGTTTCAGTAAGAGACCTAGCTCACTACAATGAAAAGATGAAAAAGAACAACGAAGGAGATAAGTGTCTGCCACAAATTGTTATTATAATAGATGAGTTAGCAGACCTTATGATGGCGGCACCCAATAAAGTTGAAGAATCCATCTGCCGATTAGCTCAAATGGCAAGAGCTGCGGGAATGCACTTAATAGTTGCAACCCAAAGACCTTCTGTAGATATAATCACAGGAGTTATCAAAGCCAATATCCCATCGAGAATTGCTTTTGCCGTATCCAGTCAATTTGACTCAAGAACCATACTAGATATGGGTGGAGCAGAAAAGCTGGTGGGAAAAGGAGATATGCTATTTAGCCCTCAAAGCTTAAATAAACCTATAAGAGTACAAGGCTCCTATATTTCTGATAGTGATGTAACTCGAGTTATAGACTTTGTAAAAGCCCAAGATTCTGAGGTGGGATATCAGGATAATATAATATCTAAAATTGAGAAATCAAATGAAAAAGAAGAAACAGATGATAATGATGAGTTAATGGATGAAGCTATTGAGTCTGTTATTCAAGCCAAACAGGCTTCTGTATCAATGCTTCAAAGAAGATTTAGAATCGGCTATAATCGTGCAGCAAGAATGATTGACCAAATGGAAGCCAGAGATATTATAGGCCCAGCAGATGGTTCTCGACCAAGACAAGTTATTTGGACCGAAGTGGATTATTACGCAATGAAGGGTATATCACAGGAAGAAGACGAAGATTAATTATGAAAATATATTTTGATACATTAGGCTGTCCCAAGAATATGAATGACTCCGAACATGCCTGCGGCCTTTTAGAGCTAGCAGGCAATGTTTTGGTTGAAACACCCCAACAAGCAGATGCGATTATCGTTAACACCTGCGGCTTTATTAATGATGCCAAAAGAGAATCAATAGATAGGATATTTGAACTCTCTACCATGAAAAAGCCTGACGGTATCTTGGTGGTTACAGGCTGCCTGTCTATGCGCTACGGTGAAGACCTTTATGAAGATATGGAAGAGGTTGATATATTCCTTGGAGTCAATGACTACCAACATCTGCCTCAAATCTTAGAAGACTACCAAAAAGGTGATCGCAAGAAATATCTAAATCCGTTACCCGATGATTTTCTTGCATACAAAAATCGCAAACTACAAAAGGGATTTTATAGCGCAACTCTTAGAATAGCAGAAGGATGCGATAACAATTGTACCTACTGCGTTATTCCAGAAATTAGAGGACATTTTAGAAGCCGGCCAATTGAAGAAATCCTTGCCGAAGCTCAATGGCTAGCCCAAGGTGGTTGCAAAGAAATAATGCTTATTGCACAAGACGTTACTCTATATGGCCAGGATATCTACGGAACAATCAAACTTCCAGAGCTATTAAAAGAACTTTGCAAGATAGAGGAAATAGAGTGGGTACGATTAATGTATTGTTATGAAGACAGAATAACTCCTGAACTTATCACAGTAATGGCTGAAGAAGATAAGATATGTAAGTATATAGACCTGCCTATACAACATCTTTCTGATTCAGTGCTAGCTGCAATGAAAAGAAGGTCGACAGAAAAATCCATAAAAAATACCATTGAAACTTTAAGACAAAGAATTCCCAATATACATATTAGAACAACTTTGATTACGGGCTTTCCTGGAGAGACTCAAGAAGACCACGACCTACTTCTGGAAGGGGTAAGAACATTGAAATTTGAAAGGCTGGGGGTCTTTGCTTACTCCCAAGAAGAAAACACTCCAGCAGGAGAACGACTAGATCAAATACCAGAGCAAGAAAAAAATGACCGTTTAGATCAGATAATGCGAGCTCAACTAGAAGTTTCTTTAGCATCAAACCAAGAAAAAATTGGCTCAAATCTTAAAGTGTTAGTAGAGCTGGAGGAAGATGATGGGTCTTATTATGGCAGAAGTCAATACGATGCTCCAGAAATAGACAACGGAGTCTTATTTACTTCCAAGGTTAAATTAAAGCCAGGAGATTTTACTCAAGTAACTATTATTGATGCTTTTGACTACGACTTAGTGGGAATACACGATACGGAAAAAAGAGGAGGGAGCGACAATGAATCTACCAAATAAGTTAACCATTGCAAGGATTATAATGGTGCCATTTTTCATAGTCCTATATATGATGGGTTATACACTCCCGGCATTTATAATATTTGTTGTGGCGGCTCTTACAGACCTTATAGACGGCCAAATAGCCCGTAAATACAACATGATAACAAACTTCGGAAAAATAATGGATCCCTTAGCAGACAAAATCTTGGTATATTCCGCCTTTTGTTGTATGGTGGAAAATGGACTTATACCCGCTTGGATGCTAATAGTAATTCTATCAAGAGAGTTTATCGTTGGTGGAATGAGAACCGTGGCTGCATCAGAAGGAATCGTAGTAGCTGCAGGCATGAGCGGTAAAATAAAAACCGTATTACAGATGATTGCAGTCCCAATGCTTCTATTAGTAGGATTGATACCATGGCCATATTGGATTACAGTTTCATACATATTTCTATGGGCGTCATTAATAATGACAGTTTACTCAGGAATAGAATATATAATGCAAAACAAAAACGTTTTCAGCCAGTAAAAAAAACACTAAATATAAAGGAAGAGAGATAATGCAATCCATGAAATCAGCAATAATCAGTGTAGGAACCGAGCTTCTATTCGGTCAAATTGTTAATACCAATACAGTTTATCTGTCAGACCAACTAAACCTATTAGGAGTGGATGTTCTATTCCATCATTCTGTTGGAGATAATCCTCAACGTCTTAAGGAAGTTTTGGAAATCGCCCTCAAAGAATCTTCTCTAGTTATAACAACTGGAGGCCTAGGACCTACCCAAGACGACCTAACCAAGGAAGTTGTAGCAGAAGTAATGAATGACATTCTTGTACTTCACCAACCATCAATGGATAGAATTGAAGATGCCTTTAATAGAATGGGCAGGAACATGACAGAAAATAATAAGAAGCAAGCTTGCTTGCCATCAAGAGCAACAATTTTTGAAAACCTTGAAGGCACAGCTCCAGGATTTGCCTTAGAAGAAAATGGTCGCACAGTAATCTGCCTCCCTGGACCACCAAGAGAAATGAAATCCATGTTTGAAAAACAAGTCTTTCCATTTCTGAGGAAAAAATCTCCAGGAATTATCTACCATCGAATGATAAGAACCTTTGGAATTGGTGAATCTCAAGCAGAAACATCGTTACTGTCTATTATCAATGGACAAAATGACCCTACAGTTGCAACTTATGCAAAAGAAGGGGAGACGGCTATTAGAATTGCTTCAAAAAGAGATACTCTTGAAGAAGCGGTAGCTGCAACAGAAGAAATGATCATCAAAATGAAAGCCCTTATAGGGCAATATATATATAGCACAGAAAATGAAGAATTAGTAGAAGTAGTAGCAAAGAAACTTCTTAAGAATAATATAACTATTTCTTCCGCCGAGTCTTGCACTGGTGGCCTTTTTGCAGGCAAAATCACGGAAATCCCGGGTATTTCTGCAGTTTTTGATCGTGGGTTAGTTACCTACAGTAATAAGGCTAAAATCGAAGAATTAGGGGTCAAAGAGACCACCATAAATACCCATGGAGCTGTTAGCAAAGAGACTGCCTTGGAAATGGCAGAAGGTCTCTATCGAGTTAGTGGATCTAAGCTTTGTATTTCAGTAACAGGTGTAGCTGGCCCAGATGGTGGTACAGATGAAAAACCCGTAGGCCTAGTCCATTTTGGAATTATGTATAATGGCAAACTCACACACAAAGAAATACGCACCAGAAACGTTAATCGTATATGGAACAGGAACTATACAGTCCTTGCAATGCTAGACTTTATAAATAAAATATTATAATCCAATTGACATAAGAATATACATGGTATAATATGACATATATTACCATATAAATTATACTTGACCTAAGCTTTTACTTAGAGTATGATTACTGTGAACATACGTTCTTATATAAGGAGGAGATTCAATTGGCTATTAATAAAGATGATAAAGAAAAAGCATTAACATCTGCTATGCAGCAAATACAAAAACAATATGGCATGGGTGCAGTAATGTTACTAGGAGATGAGGGAGCTAAACTTAATATCGAGTTTATACCTACAGGATCTATCAGCCTGGATATAGCAACTGGAATAGGTGGCATCCCAAGAGGCAGAATAATTGAAGTATTTGGCCCTGAGTCATCAGGTAAAACAACACTTTCCCTGCATATGATTGCACAAGCTCAAAAAACTGGGGGAAAGGCAGCATTTATTGATGCAGAACATGCTTTAGACCCAGAATATGCTAGAAATCTAGGTGTTAACATAGACAGGCTGGTGGTTTCTCAACCAGATACAGGAGAACAGGCTCTTGAAATTTGTGAAATGCTTGTTCGTAGTGAAGCTCTCGATATCGTTGTAATAGACTCAGTTGCGGCTTTGGTACCAAGAGCAGAAATTCAAGGAGAAATGGGTGATTCCCATGTAGGTTTACAAGCAAGACTAATGTCCCAAGCCTTGAGAAAACTTGCAGGAGCTATCCACAAATCAAATACCAGTGTGGTATTTATCAACCAATTAAGAGAAAAAGTTGGTGTTATGTTTGGAAGCCCTGAAGTCACATCTGGAGGAAGAGCTCTTAAATTCTATTCCTCTATGAGACTAGATGTTAGAAGAATTGAAAGCATCAAACAGGGGGAAGCTGTTGTAGGCAACAGAACTCGTGTTAAAGTTGTTAAAAACAAAGTAGCACCTCCTTTTAAAATGGCAGAGTTTGATATAATGTATGGCTTTGGGATTTCTAGAGAAGGAGACCTGCTAGACAGTGCAGTGGATGAAAAAGTAGTTGAAAAATCAGGTTCATGGTATAGCTTTGAAGGAAATAAGATTGGCCAAGGCAGAGAGAATGTAAAGACTTACCTAGTTGATAATCCTGACATACTACTAAGAATAGAAGAATTATTATTAGCGAAAATAGCAAAACCTCTTCCCGAAGAAGTGGAGTCCAAAGAAAAAGCAAAAAAAGATAAAGTTGAAGACATCATTCATGAGTTAATGGTTGATGAAGATGGAGTTATACAAGAATAACCCAAGTTTTTAACTGATTAGCCAGTTTAGTAGAGCCTTTTTAGGGCTCTATTTTACATAACAAGCAAATTAATACCAGCAAAAGCCCTGGATTATCAGTGATTATATCCAGATTTTGTAGTATAATTATTGGAAGGCTATAAATAAGTAGTTAATAGGAACAAAAAATTACAAGGAGGTTTAAGATATGTCAATGGAAATGTTTTGTTTTCAATGCCAAGAGGCAATGGGAAATAAGGGTTGTACAAAAGTAGGAATGTGTGGTAAAACCGCAGACGTAGCTAATTTACAAGATTTAATGATCTATGCATTAAAAGGTTTATCTATACTGGGCCTAAAGGCTGATGAAATGGGTTTAGAGGTAGAAGGATTAGATGAAATGCTCGTAGATTCACTTTTCATGACTATTACAAACGCCAACTTTGATAAAGATAGGTTTTTTGCAAAGATTAAAGAGGCTTTGAAATTAAGAGACGAACTAAAAGAAACCTTAATCGCTAAAAGTGCAGACCTAGGGGATCTTAAAGACCCTGCTACATTTAATGTGGACGACAATGATAATATTGTATTTAAATCAGAATCCAAAGAAGTGGGGGTCCTTGCCACAGAAAACGAAGATGTAAGATCTTTAAGAGAATTGATTACATACGGATTAAAAGGAATGGCAGCATACACAGAACATGCAACTAATCTAGGCCATGAAAACAAAGATATCCCTAAATTTATTAGAAAAGCACTGGCAGCTACACTAGATGATAACTTATCTGTAGATGAATTAGTTGCGTTGACTCTTGAAACTGGCAAATATGGTGTAGAGGCAATGGCTCTATTAGATGCAGCTAATACATCAAGTTATGGTAACCCAGAAATCACAGAAGTAAATATTGGAGTTAGAAACAATCCAGCCATATTAATATCTGGCCATGATTTAAAGGATATGAAAGAATTACTAGAACAAACAAAAGGTACAGGAGTTGATGTTTACACTCACAGTGAAATGTTACCAGCTAACTACTATCCTGAATTCAAAAAATATGATCATTTTGTAGGTAACTACGGTAATTCATGGTGGTTACAAAAAGAAGAATTTGAGAAATTCAACGGACCAATTCTCTTTACTACAAACTGTATAGTTCCTCCAAAAGAAATTTATGCTGATAGAGTATATACAACAGGTAGTTCTGGATATCCAGGATTCCCACATATTCCAGACAGGGTAGATGGCAAGGCAAAAGATTTCTCGAAAATCATAGAACATGCCAAGAAGCTACCAGCACCAACGGAAATTGAAACGGGTTCAATAGTTGGTGGCTTTGCTCATGCTCAAGTATTTGCCCTAGCAGACAAGGTAGTTGAAGCGGTAAAATCAGGAGCAATCAAGAAGTTCTTTGTAATGGCAGGCTGTGACGGAAGACAAAAATCTAGAAATTATTACACAGAATTTGCAAAAGCACTTCCTGAAGACACAGTTATATTAACTGCAGGTTGCGCGAAGTATAGATATAACAAGCTAAATCTTGGTGATATAGGTGGAATACCAAGAGTACTAGATGCAGGACAGTGTAATGACTCCTACTCATTAGCAGTTATAGCGATGAAATTACAAGAAATCTTTGAACTAGACGATATAAATGATTTACCAATAGCATATAATATTGCTTGGTATGAGCAAAAGGCTGTAATCGTATTGCTAGCCCTATTATATCTAGGCGTAAAAGATATCCATTTAGGTCCAACATTACCAGCATTCTTATCAGCAAATGTAGTCGATGTACTGGTTAAAAACTTTGGAATTGCAGGAATTGCTGACGTAGAAGCAGATGTTAAATTATTTATGAATAATTAATAGGCAGATTCTCATAAAATATTGACACAGCATACCACTTATGATAATATATCTGCTTGTAAGCCGCACAGATATAGGTCTATTCTAAAGCCCTAGGGCTACCTATAATGGCGAGACTGGTATGAGGAGGAAATGAATATATGTATGCAGTAATTGAGACGGGTGGTAAACAATACCGCGTAAAAGAAGGGGATGTAATTGTCGTTGAGAAGCTAAAGGCCCAGGTTGGTGAAAAGGTTGAATTTGATAAGGTTTTATGCCTTGGAGAAGGAGACAATGTGGAAATAGGTCAACCTTATTTAGACTCAGCTGTCACAGGACAAGTTGTAGAAAACGGCAAAGGCGAAAAAATTATAATTTTTAAGTACAAATCAAAAAAGGATTATAGAAAGAAGCAAGGACATCGTCAACCATTTTCAAAAATTGAGATATTGAGCCTAGGCGGCAAAGCAACTCAAAAGAAGGAAGATGTTAAAGCAAGTGAACCTGCTAAGAAAGAAGCTCCTGCAAAAGAAGCTACTAGCGAGGTAGAAGCACCTAATTTCAAAGGAATGCGTAAAGCTGAAATAATCGAATTTGCAGCAACAAATAATATCGAAATCAATGAAAAAGCTACTATTGCTGAGATAACAGAAACTATCACAAAGGCAATGGAAAAATAGGAAAACATTTAAAGAAGGAGGTGTTCATCCATGGCAAGTAAAAAAGGAGTAGGTAGTTCCAAGAATGGTCGAGATAGTGCGGCGCAACGATTGGGAGTTAAAACAGGAGACGGAGAGTTTGTATCAGCCGGCAGCATCTTGGTTAGACAGAGAGGAACAAAGTTCCACCCTGGCACCAACGTTGGAATCGGCAGTGATGATACCTTATTTGCGAAGATTGACGGAGCTGTAAAGTTCGAACGTTATGATAAGAAGAGAAAGCAAGTAAGCGTATACGAAGCGTAAATTTGTTACAACCTGAAGACCCCTATCATATAGGGGTCTTTTATATCATGTAAAAGAGGTTTAATATGTTTGTAGATCAAGCTAAAATTACAATTCGCTCTGGAAAAGGTGGCAATGGCTGCGTTTCTTTTCGTAGAGAGCCCTATGTTCCTGAGGGCGGCCCTGACGGTGGTAACGGGGGTAAAGGTGGGAATGTTGTTTTTGTAGTTGATCACAACATGAAAACCCTAATGGATTTTAAGTATCGAAGGAAATATGAAGCCGAAGACGGCCAAGACGGAATGAAAAAGAAGTGTTTTGGTAAGGATGGGGCTGATTTAATTATAAGGGTACCACCTGGCACTTTGATAATTGACAATGAAACTGGAAGGGTTATGAAAGACCTAAGAAACCCTGAAGATAGATTAATTGCAGCAAAAGGTGGACGTGGGGGAAGAGGAAACGATAAGTTTAAAACTTCAACCAGGCAAGCTCCTAACTTTGGTGAAGCCGGCGGTTTTGCGAAAGAACGAAGCATTACCCTTGAACTAAAACTGATTGCTGATGTAGGACTAGTTGGCTTTCCTAACGTTGGAAAATCAACTCTACTTAGTATGAGTACCAAAGCACAACCTAAAATCGCTAATTATCATTTTACCACTATTGCTCCAAATCTTGGTGTAGTTCAAAGGTATGATGATAGCTTTGTTATGGCTGATATTGCAGGCATAATTGAAGGGGCTCACAAAGGTGCAGGAATTGGTCATGAATTCCTAAAACATATTGAAAGAACAAAACTTTTAATACATATTGTTGATATCGCAGGAAGTGAAGGAAGAAATCCAATAGAAGATTTTGATAAAATCAACAATGAACTCTCACTTTATAGTGAGCAATTAACTCTTAAACCACAAATCGTTGCAGCCAATAAGATGGACTTACTTCCAGAAGGAAGCGACGACTATGATAAGTTTAAAAAACATGTAGAAGAAAAAGGATTTCTTTGTTTTCCAATGATCGCACCCTTAGGTGAAGGGGTAAAAGAACTGATAACAGCTGTAGTAGAAGAGCTCAAAATAATTGATGCAAATGCAGAAGCTGAGCCTGAGATTCCAGAATTTGATGTAGACGTAGAAGATATAGATCCTGATTACAAGACAATTTACGCAGAAAAAGAAAACGATATTTATATTTTAAAAGGGTCACAACTCAAGAAAATCTTTGACTCAACAAATTTTAGCGATGCTGGATCTTTAAGATACCTGTATCAATACATAGCTAAACGCGGGGGAATTGATGACTTAAAAGAACTGGGTCTTGAAGAAGGAGACACTATTCGTATAGAAGACTTTGAATTTGAATATATAGATGAAGATTAGGAAACAATAAATGAATAACCTTGAATTAAAACGAGCTTTAAAGCCCCTATTAGCCCAAGTTAATAAGCCTGCTAGGTATATAGGTGGTGAACTCCATAGCGTTGTTAAAGACAAGTGGAAGTGCCACTTTGGCTTTGCATTCCCTGACACCTATGAAATAGGGATGAGTTTTATGGGCTTGCAAATACTATATTCTATTCTAAATAACCAAGAGGATATATACTGTGAAAGGGTCTTTGCTCCTGCAGAGGATATGGAAGCCTTGCTGCGTGAAAACAAAGTACCTCTTTTCACCCTAGAAAGGAAAACTTCTTTGAGAAATCTTGATATTCTAGGTTTTACCCTGCAATACGAGATGACCTATTCCAACATAGTGAACATGCTAGATTTGTCAGGCATACCATTTTTAGCAAAAGATAGAGGCAAAGAACACCCCATACTTTTAGCAGGAGGTCCCTGTGCTTTCAATCCGGAACCTGTAGCTGATATTTTCGATATAGTTCTAGTAGGTGATGGAGAAGCAGCCATCCTAGAAATCTGCCAGATATATATTGAATGCGATAAGGGTGATTTTATCTTTGATAAAGATGAATTTCTGAAAAGAGCATCGAAAATTCAAGGAGTATATGTACCATCTTTTTATGAACCACAATATAACGAAGATCAAACTATAAAAGAGATCAAAAAAACCTGGCAAGGAGCTCCAGACAGAGTAGTTAAGGCCATTGTAGAAGACCTTGATAAAGCAGCATTCCCAGAAAATCCAATAGTTCCACTAACTGAAACAATCCATGACAGAGTGGTAATAGAAACCTTTAGAGGATGCACCCGTGGATGTCGTTTTTGTCAGGCTGGAATGGTATATAGACCTGTAAGAGAACGTTCACCAGATACAATTAAAGACCTGGCAAGGAAGCAGCTAGCAGCTACCGGACATGGAGAGCTTTCCTTGTTATCTCTTTCAACCAGTGACTACTCTCAGTTTGAGCCTATGGTTATGGAGGTTTTAGACTTATGTAAAGACCAAGACGTATCACTATCTTTACCATCTCTAAGATTAGATACCTTTAGTTTTAAAGTGTTGCAAGAGATTCAAAGGTTTAAAAAATCCGGCTTAACATTTGCTCCAGAGGCTGGAACCCAAAGGCTAAGAGATGTTATAAACAAGGGAATAACAGAAGAAGATATCCTTTCTGCCATAACTCAAGCCTTAGCTTTAGGATGGACCAATATAAAACTGTATTTTATGATTGGCCTTCCCACTGAAACCATGGAAGACTTAGACGGAATCATAGACTTAGCAAAAAAAATCACTCAATTAAATAGAGATATTAGAGGCAAGAACTCTGGCCGCTTTAACCTTTCAATTAGCGCAGCCAACTTTGTTCCCAAGCCTTTTACACCATTCCAATGGTTCCCACAAGACGAAAAGGACATTTTAATCGAAAAACATGATTATCTAAAGGCAGGACTTAAAATGAAACACGTAAGCTTTAGCTATCATTCCACAGAAACCAGTGTTGTTGAGGCAGTATTTGCAAGAGGAGATAGAAAGCTTGTAAATACTTTGATAGCAGCCCATAAGCTAGGCGCTAAAATGGATGGATGGTCAGAGCACTTCAAATATGGCATCTGGGAAATGGCCTTTGATGAAAGCAATATAGACCCTGCTTTTTATGCAAATAGAGATAGGGTTCTCAATGAATTGATGCCTTGGGATATAATTCACCCTGGAGTAGACAAAGAATACCTGCAATTAGAATGGCAAAGAGCTTTAAAAGGGGAAATAACAGCTGATTGTAGGCTTGTTTGTGAAGGCTGTGGCATCAAAGAATTCACTACTTGTGATATGGAGGCAATCAATGGCTAAGTATTATCTAGTGTTTGCAAAAGTAGGGGACATGAAATATATCTCTCATCTGGATCTTTTGAGACTATTTAAGAGAGCATTTAAAGTTGCTAACATAAAACTTATCCATTCCGAAGGCTTTAATCCTCACCCTCGCTTAGCTTTTGGTCAACCTTTGAGCCTTGGCTATGAGAGCCTAGAAGAATGGCTAGAATTCGAAACAAAAGAGTCTTTCGATGTAAAGACTATAAAAGATTGCCTAAGTGCTCAACTACCTAAAGGTATCCATATTGGAGAGGTAACACCTGCACCTAAAAATCGTAAAAGCCTTGCAGCCAGCTGTTATGAAGCAGACTATATCATAACCATACCTTTAGAAAACGGTGTATTAGATGTGCCTAGACTAGAAGAATTGTTTATGAAAAGAAGTGAAATATTGGTAAACAAAGAGTCTAAAAAGAGCAAGGAAATAAAGTCTATAGACATACGTCCAATGATTGGTTCACTAAAACTTGAAAAGGTAGACCATAACTTAATTATGTCAACAACCCTAGATGCAGGCAGTAATAGCAACCTTTCACCGGAATTACTCTTACAAGGTTTCTTAAGTTTCTCACAAATTAGTACTCCACGTCATGAAATTGATGTTATGAGAACAAAATTAAGATTCAAAGAATAATTGACATATATTACCATAAGTGCTAGTATCTATGTAAATCCTATAATTTAAGGAGGCATATAGATGCAAACAACTATAATAAAAGTAATAGAAAAGTTAAAGAAAAACCCTCACTATATAAAAGCTGCGATTATAGGCATCATAATTATCGTTGCTTTTTTATTTACCCTAGGGGCTGACAAAGAAGATGATGGTATTTCAATAGAAAGTCAGGGATCAGCAGCAGAGATCTTTGAAAAAATGGAAGAATCAGAAACCCAAGTGAAAACTACCATAGTTGTAGATGTTGGAGGGGCAGTAAATAATCCTGGAGTTATAGAACTTCCTGAAGGTTCCAGAGTCTATCAAGCCATTGAAAAGGCTGGAGGAGTGACTAAAGATGGAGATTTAAAGCAAATAAACCAAGCTATACTATTAAATGATTGCGATAAGCTTTATGTTCCAAGTTTCCAAGACTCTGAAATGCAAGTAACCCCTTCAAACAATGGTGGCCTAGGACTAGTATCCAACTCTTCTTCTGGAACTGGAAAAATCAATATAAATACAGCCTCCAATGAAGAATTAGAATCATTAAATGGCATTGGACCAGTAACTGCCAACAAAATAATTGATTATAGAACAATTAATGGCAGGTTTGATGCCATAGAGAACATTATGGAAGTCCCAGGTATTGGAGAAAAGACCTTTGCTGGATTAAAGGATAGTATATGCATCTAATAGAGAAAGGGTAATAAACCATGGAAGACATGAAGTATAACCGCTCTCAATTAGAAAAAATCATTGAAACCATAGTTGATGAGGAGGGAATTAGACCCGAGTATAAAGGCTGCAGATATATCAATGAAGCAGTATATATGATATTACAAGATGAAGAACGCTTAAATGCCCTTACAAAAGAAGTATACGGGGAGATTGCAAGAATTCATCATACAAGCATACCATCTGTTGAAAGAACCATTCGATTTGCTATAAATAAAGCCACTCAAAATACAAATAAAGCCTTTATTGCCACAATCACCCAAAAGGTTAGAAAAAATATCTCTTGATATGTTGAAGAGTACAATCCTCCTATGGTATAATTTTACTCGTGTTTAAGATACAAGTAAAAGGAGGATGAGAAAATGCTCCCCAAAGATAAAATGGATCGCATTAATGAACTAGCTCGAAAATGCAAACAGTGTGCATTAGATGAAGATGAAAAAGCAGAACAAGACGGTTTGAGAAAAGAGTATATTGCTGCCTTCAGAGAATCATTTATTCAACAATTAGAAAACATAGAAATCGTTGACGGTGACCCAGAAGAATGTGAAAGCAAGTTTAAAAACTAATACGTCAGTGTATATATTCTATGTTCATAAATAATTGTTGAAGGAGATGACGAGAATGGCAGAAAAAAGAACTGTCTATTTGGATTATTCAGCAACTACTCCTGTAAAGGATGAGGTGCTTAAGGAGATGATTCCCTGGTTTTCTGAGAACTATGGAAATCCATCCAGTATATATTCAATGGGGCAAAAATCAAAAGAAGCCCTTGATTTGGCAAGAAGCAGAGTTGCTAGCCTAATTGGAGCCGACAAAAAAGAAATATTTTTTACCTCAACAGGCACAGAGTCAGACAACTGGGCTCTATTTGGGGTTTTTGAAGCACTAAAAGCAAAGGGTAACCATATTATAAGCAGCAACTTCGAACATCACGCAGTGCTTCATGGCTGTCAACAGCTTGAAAAACGTGGTGCACAAGTAACATATGTTCCGGTAAATTCAGAGGGATTAATAGATCCCAAAGATGTGGAAGCAGCAATCACCGATAAAACTATTTTGATATCCGTTATGATGGTCAATAACGAAATTGGAACAGTTCAACCTATAAAGGAAATCGCCCAGATTGCAAAGAAACATGGAGTATTGCTTCATACAGATGCAATACAAGCTGCAGGTAACCTTCCCATAGATGTAAAAGACTTGGGAGTAGACCTCTTGTCAATATCTGCACACAAGATATATGGGCCCAAAGGCGTTGGCGCTTTATATATAAGAAAAGGCCTCCGTATAAGCAACTTTATGCATGGTGGTGGCCAAGAGGGCGGCAAAAGATCGGGAACAGAAAACCTAGCTGGAATAGTTGGTTTTGGAAAGGCTGCTGAACTATCAAAGATTAATTTTGAAAGTCACGTGGAACACGTATCAAAACTAAGAGACTATTTCCTAGACCAAGTGATGAAAAGAATTCCCAAGGTTGACATCAATGGCTCCATGGAATTCCGTCATCCTGGGAATATAAGTTTGGCTTTTGACTATATTGAAGGAGAGGGTATTTTGATCCTTCTAGATCAAAAAGGCATCGCAGTATCAACAGGATCTGCATGTAACTCTGCTTCCCTTAATCCAAGTCACGTTTTATCAGCAATAGGACTTCCCATAGAACGTGTTCATGGAACAATAAGATTTACAATGGGTGATTTAACCACACAAGAAGATGTGGATTACGTATTAGATGCATTGGTGGAAGTAGTGGAAAAATTAAGAAGCATATCTTCTGTCAGTGAAAAGAAAGGTTGGTCGTAATGGGCATTTATAACGAAACAGTAATGGATCATTTTATGAATCCAAGAAATGTAGGAGAACTAGAAAACCCAGATGGAACAGGCACATACGGTAGCCCCATTTGTGGTGATATGATGCAAGTTGGTATCCAAGTAGAGAACGATATTATAGTTGATGCTAAGTTTAAAACCTTTGGTTGTGGTTCAGCCATAGCGTCTTCAAGTGTTGCAACTGAAATGATTATTGGTAAATCCATAGATGATGCACTTGCCTTAACAAATGATGAAATAGTTGAAAACCTAGGAGGTCTTCCTCCAGTTAAAGTTCACTGTTCAGTGTTAGCAGATCATGCAATAAAAACTGCTATATATGATTATGCTCAAAAGCATAATAAAAGCTATAAGGGTCTTGAAGGCTTTGATCCCAACCAAGACGATGATCATCATGAGCCAGAACCAATGGATGAAGTAGGGTGTGCAGGATGTGTAGACGATACTTGTCCAAATAAGTAGATGGAACGAGAAATATGAGTTTAAAAGATGCAAATAAAGTAATATTAGGGCTAAGCGGCGGTGTCGACAGTACTGCCGCTGCTTTGTTATTAAAAGAAAAGGGCTTGGATGTTATAGGCCTTTTTTTAGATATGACGGGAGACGAAAATACTGAAATGTTAAAGGCACAGCAAGCAGCAAAGGAACTAGAAATTCCCTTTGTCTATAAAGATGCCTCAAAAGAGTTTTCAGAGAAAATAGTGTCAGATTTCCTTGAAGAATATTCCCATGGAAGAACACCAAATCCTTGTGTGATTTGTAATCCACTAATCAAATTTCAATCTCTATTAGATGTGGCAGATGAAATGGAAGCACCTTTTATTGCAACAGGCCACTATGCCAGAACCTACTTTGACCAGGATTTAAAAGCATGGTTCATAAGACGAGGAGTAAACTCCAAGAAAGACCAGTCATATATCCTATATAGGTTGCCACAAAGTGTTCTAATGCGGCTAATTATGCCCTTAGGCGACATTCCCCACAAAGAAGATGTAAGGGCCTTAGTAAGGGAAAAGGATCTGTCAAACGCCGCTTTAAGAGACAGCCAAGAGATTTGCTTTATTGGAAAAGGGGATAACTATATAAGCTTCCTTGAATCAAAGGGAATCAAATCCCAACCAGGCAACTTTATTGATGAAGAGGGTAATATATTAGGTCCCCACAAGGGTATTATTTACTACACAATTGGCCAGAAAAAAGGTTTAGGCGGAAGTTTTGGTCGACCAATGTATGTAAATAGGATAAACACAGAGGACAATACAATAGTTCTCTCCCGAGACGAACAAGATTTATTTAAATATCGGGTTGTATCAAAAGACAATATCTTTAATATTCCCTTTGAGGGATTAAGAGTTGATGCCAAACTAAGATACGCAGCAAAGCCAGCTCCAGCTTTTATAAGGCCAATAGAAGACAATAAAATAGAGGCCATCTTCGATGAGCCTCAAAGAGCACCAACTCCAGGACAATCCATAGTATTTTATCTAGGAGACTTTGTCCTAGGCGGTGGGATTATAGAAGGCTAAAACACTACCACATTATTATTGCCCTTGCTGGACAAACAGGGGCACAGTAGCCACAAGTAAGACACTTCGATTCATCAATCTCAGCCAAACCTCTCTCATTTATGAAAATTGCATGGTTTGGACAACGAGTAAGGCAGTTACCACAGCTTTCACAATCTCCCTGATCTATATGAATCACCTTAAAGGATACATCAGGAGAATAATCTTTGGGCATCCTGCCTTCCAAGTAATCAAAGATATCATCAACCTCACGGGTTTTCCCAAAGCCAATCATTACAGAAGCAACATCAGGAATACCATACACATAATCTAAGGCCTCTTGATAGGAACCTGTTAGATTGCCGCCACCAAAAGCCTTCATCAAAAAGACTCCACAATTCCTAGCAGCATTCTTTGATATTGCTGCTTCCATTTCTTCCTTACTCCCAAGGCCTCCACCTTTGCGAATACCTAAACTCTGAAAGTTGATAAGAGGGAAGAGGACATCGCATTCTGGGACATCGGCCATCTCCATTGCCACATCTACGTGATGAGTTGATACTCCAATTGCCCTAACTATCCCTTTTGCCTTAGCGTCATTTAAACACTCCCAGGCCCCGGCACGATTAAGAAAATCTCCTTCATGCCTTACCTCATGAAGAAGAAAAATATCAATAACATCTCTATCCATTTCTATTTGAGCTTCAACAATAGCAGCTTCCATAGCTTTATAACTTAAATCCAAACACTTAGAAGCAATAACAGGCTCGAATTTACTGCCTTTAAGGGCTTTTTTTATGTAAGGATAAGTCTCATAGTATTGAGCAGTATCAAGAAAGTTAATCCCACGCTCAAGACCATAACGCAAAACGGCTGCACCTTCATCAACAGGAAGGTTCATTTGTGAACCTCCCACGGTTAGCACCCCAAAGCCAACAGGAGTAACCATTAAATCTGTATTTCCCAATTTTTTCTTATCCATCAAAAGCCTCCAAAAATATGTTACTTAACTCCAAAACTAGAGATTCTCAACTAAAATCACTTAATTTTACTTTATTCAGGGAGTTTTCGCAAGAAATCCCAATATAACAGAAAATCGAAAATGCAAATAAGCACGTATGTGCTATGAAATAGATTGATAGATTCTTGACACTCTAACGATTAAGTTATAAACTTTACATAGGTGACAATGGTCACAAACAAATTATAATTAATTCTTAATTTAAATAGGAGGTTTGATATGAAAGGTTTTGCAATGAAGAAGATTGGAGAAGTAGGTTGGATAGAAAAGGAAGCTCCAAAATGTGGGCCCCTTGACGCAATTTGTCGTCCTATAGCAATCTCTCCTTGTACATCTGATATCCATACAGTTTACGAAGGTGCTGTTGGCGAAAGAACTGACATGATTCTTGGCCACGAAGCTGTTGGCGAAGTAATGGAAGTTGGGGAACTAGTAAAAGATTTCAAACCTGGAGACAAAGTAATTGTCCCTGCTATTACTCCTGACTGGGGTTCAATTAATGCACAACGTGGATTTGCTCAACACTCAGGTGGAACCCTAGGTGGTTGGAAGTTTTCTAACTTTAAAGATGGCGTCTTTGCTGAAAGATTTCACGTAAATGAAGCCGATGCGAACCTAGCACATTTACCTGAAGGTATGGACCCAGGAGAAGCTGCAATGTTATGTGATATGGTACCCACAGGATTCCATGGGGCAGAAATGGCAGAAGTTACTTATGGTGAAGATGTACTAGTTGTAGGTATAGGTCCAGTTGGCCTTATGGCTGTTGCCGGTGCTGCACTTAAGGGCGCCGCAAGAATTATCGGTGTTGGAACAAGACCAGATTGTTCGGCTCTTGCTAGAAAGTACGGCGCAACTGATATCATCAGCTACAAAGAAGGTTCTATTCAAGAACAAGTAATGAAGCTCACAAATGGTGTAGGTGTTGACAAAGTTATAATAGCTGGTGGCGATGTGGATACAATTATGGACATAATTGGTTGTGTAAAGCCAGGTAGTATCATATCTAATGTTAACTACCTTGGGAGTGGTGAATACATTAGGATCCCAAGAGAAGGTTGGGGAGTTGGAATGGGTCACATCAAAATTGTCGGTGGCCTTATGCCAGCAGGACGAATGCGTACAGAACGTCTTGCAAACCTTATGATGACTGGAAAACTTGATGTTTCTGGTATGCTTACACATAAGTTCGAAGGTTTAGATAAAGTTGAAGAAGCTCTAGAACTTATGAATAATAAACCAAAAGATCTTATTAAGCCAATCGTCATAATTAAATATGACGACAAATAAACCTAAAAGCTGAGTTCCTAATATATGAAAGACTTTTAATTAATGTTGGGGTGTTTAAGAAATTAGACATCCTGACTTTTTTATTTACCCAAAGAAATTTGATATAATAAATACGTTGAAATTCCAATCAGTAACCCAAAAAAATCCCTAATTTCCTTATATAGAGGGAAATTAAATTAAACTCTCTATAAGCTACGTTTAAAAAAGATATTTTTTTATTTAGAAGAGGAAAAAGGAGGCAAAAAATGACTAAAAGAGAACTTTTAAAATTAATGAGTGGGTTTATGGAAGAAAAGGAGGAAAGCTATCTTAGAAGTTTATCAGCTATCGAATACGAAAAGGAGTGGGAGAAAATAGAGAAAGCTATAATTAATAGAAAAAACCTAATCGATGAAGTAAAAGTCAAAATAGCAAATCATTTAGATGACATAGCAGAAAACTACGACAACATAACAATATTTTTAGCACTATATAGGACTATAAATGCAGGGTTAGTCTGTTCAGAAGAATTAGGAATACCACTTATACAAACAGAAACTTTAGAATCTGGATATGAGAAACTCTACAGTGCATTAATAGTAACAGAGATTACAAGGTCTCTTGGGAAAGAGTTAGATGAGTTAAATATTAATTAGGATTATAAGAGGAACCTAAAAAGGGTTTAGTTGCACTAAAGTAAGTACCGAAATTGGGACTAGCAATGGTATATGCTTACCATGATAAATATTATGTAGTGGCAAATCTTGTGAATTAGTGTAATATAGATATGGAAATGACTTTACTTTGTAGAATGTATATTCGTCAAGTAAAAAAATAAATAGGTGATAACAGATGGAGAGAAAATGTGAACTTTTAATATGGAGGATATTTTGGTGAAGAAGCTAATTATAGTATGTGAAGAAAAGCTTAGGCCTTATGGAGATTTTTTGGCTCAACTTCTAAGCCTTGAGGATGACAAGCCCGATGGTGTTATAGGAGTAAAAGATGGAATGGTAGCAGCGCAAGTGTGGGCCGAGAAGGAATATAGTGCTAATGCTGTGCAGATATCTTCAGAGCAGTACATTTTATTTATTGGAGACAGTAAACTAATTAGGGATAAAAGATCACATATGCAGAAGAAGTTTTCTGAATATGGAATGGAATATAGTTGGCTTGGCAAACAAGGCGTGGTTTCTGTCGATAAAGTTGTTTCTTTTGAAGAATATGATAATTTTATTGAGTACGCAAGGGGAAACCAGTCAAAGGTTACAAAGCTTATTGAAAGAAAATCAGATGTATTAGAATTGCCTGAGCTAAAAAATGAAAATGACAAAGAAGAAGCAAAAGGAATAAAAAATCTCTTGGCGCCAATGAGAACAATCCCAGTTGCAATAGTAAACGCGCATGTACGGGGAATCAATATGTTTGCAAAGTTTACTAATAATAAAAAGATAGAAGAGCAGCAGTATTCATGTCTTATTCTTTTATTTTATCTAAAAGGATTAAGTAAATTTTTAGGGTTGAGTGAGGAATGATTATGGCGGTTGGCTTTCAAGAAGGATATGAATATTATCAAGAAAATGCTGGGGCCATTTTGGGGGCTTTTGATGGTGGTGATTTTGGTTCGGCAAGAGTTGCATATGTCGATACTGTTAATATGGAAATAAATCTACTTGAAAAAGCTTTAAATGAGTTTATTGGAAAACAAACCCCCAACAAAATACTAAAAGGTGATACTGCTGAATATTGGCATGCAGGCACATTTAATATAAATGCCGCAATAAATGAATCTCAAAATCGAGTGTCGGTTGAACGTAGCAATGATTTTGCATCCGTCGATGTATCCAGTAATTTTAATGAAAACTTCGGTTCTAAATATTACGCAAGTGGTCAAGAAAGTGCTCGTGCACAAGCAGTCAGTGTCTTTCAAAGATTTAATGAATATCAATCCAAAGGCGGCAAAGAAAGTCTTGAAAAATACCTGGCAGATAGAAATTATTCCGATGGGGATGCTGTTCTAAATGATCCTATCTATTCTGGGCAAATTAGAGTCATACCATATGACCAATTGGCGGATGCAACCGCTTGGTTGGAACGTATGATTAAAACAGAAGAAGCAAGACGGCCAGAGCAGGTTAATCGTTATCAAGAAACATTAGATTTGCTAAGAGATAGAATTGCTGACAATAAAGGTAATGAATCAATTACTTTGAGTAAAGTGGATGCTGAGAAACTTGCTGGAATCGCTAAGGAAGGAAAATTTAAAGGTGATGATTTTGGAATTTCTGCACCTGATGTATTATCCCTCGAGCTAGTAATTAAGGAATCATTAAAAGCTGGGATGAGTGCAGCGGTTCTTTCGATTGTGCTAAGAGTCGGCCCTGAAATATATAAAACAATCGATTACCTATTAAAAAATGGTGAAATTGAGGAAAGTCAGTTTAAAAAAATTGGGTTTGCAGCAGTATCAGGTGGCGCAGAGGGTTTTATTCGTGGTAGCGTGGCAGCTTCGATTACTGCATGTTGTAAGAGTGGGCTACTTGGAGAAACACTAAAAGGTATAAATCCTGGTATGGTAGGAATAGTTACTGTAATTGCAATGAATACTTTGAAAAATTCGTATCAAGTAGCTTCAGGTGTAAAAACTCGAACAGAATTATCCAATGAATTAATTAAAGATATGTTTGTAATGATATCATCCATAGTTGGAGGACATATAGGACAAATTGTATTTTTCGAACTTCCTGTGATTGGATATATGATCGGAAGTTTTGTGGGCTCAGTATTTGGTTCTTTTACATACAATGTTGGGAACAAAGCAATGATTTCCTTCTGTGTAGATACTGGCATTACAATGTTTGGACTTGTTGATCAAGATTACTCACTTCCTGAAGATGTGATTAGGTATATTGGAATAGAAAGCTTTGACTATGAAACATTTAAACCTACATCTCTTGTGCCGGAAACATTTGAGTTTGAAACATTTAGTTTTGAAATGATTCAACCAGACTCGTTAGATATTATATGCTTGAGACGTGGAGTTATTGGTGTATCAAAGATAGGCTATAATTAAAAAACTACAATATGTTCTAGATAATGAAAAATAACAGTGGCTATGTTTCTGAGAGCTAGGGTGGATATCTTGAGAATAACAAGGTAGATTGGAAGAATAATATTAACTTGTATTCAATTAGGAAAAATTTGCAAAGTTCTAGACTGTGATATTGGAGACATAATAAATTTTAAACAGAAAATGAGGAGAAAAAATAGTGAGGGTATTAGATTTGTTTTGTGGAGCTGGCGGATTGAGTTTAGGCTTTAAAGAAGCGGGCTATGATATTATAGGGGGAATTGATTTTGAAAAAGAGTCTATCGAAACACATGATTATAATTTTGCCAATTCAAAATCATATTGTATAGATATTTCTAAACTTAAAAATGAGGAAATAACTAAATCTTTTTTTAATGTTGATGTGATTATAGGTGGGCCACCTTGCCAAGGCTTTAGCACAGCAAATATGTGGCAAAAGGGTAAGGTTGATGCACGAAATAAATTGTTTTATGAGTTTATAAGATTTGTTGAGATTTTAAAACCCAAAGCTATACTAATAGAAAACGTACAAGGAATTTTAACGAAAAATAATGGGTTTGCAAATAATAAAATCACTGAATTGTTAACCAATGAAGGATATAATATATCCTCAAAAGTTTTATTAGCTTCAGATTATGGAGGACCTCAAAACAGAAGAATGGCTTTTTTTGTAGGCCTCAAAAATACATATAATATATATTATGACTTCGACAAGCTTAATAAGAAGCCCAAGGTAACTGTAAAAGAAGCAATTAGTGACTTATATAATTTATCCAAT
>CAYLIF010000012.1:9985-41624 GCA_964383845.1 uncultured Oscillospiraceae bacterium | reverse complement strand
AATAAAATAGAGGCCTGGATATAAATCCGGCCTCTTTTTTATTGTAATATTTATTAAGCTTTTGTAGAACTTGTATACAGTTCCTCAGCCTCATCCCAAGCCTGCATAATTTCTGGAATAATCTTGTATAAGTCTCCAACTATTCCATAATCTGCAACTTCAAAAATAGGAGCATCAGGATCTTTATTTATTGCAATAATAGTATCCGATGTCTGCATCCCCGCTAAATGTTGAATGGCTCCTGATATACCACATGCAAAATATATTGTTGGCTTAACTGTTGTGCCTGTTTGCCCAACTTGATTTGCATGATCAATCCAGCCAGAGTCAACTGCAGCTCTTGATGAACCAACTACACCACCAACTTTTTCTGCAAATTCTGTAATCAAATCGAAACCACAAGCTTCACCTAAGCCTCTTCCACCAGAGCAAATAATCTCTGCATCAGTTAGTGAAACTCTTTCTTTGGTTGATTTGACTATTTCAAGAATCTTGGTTCTAATATCGTCAGCTGAGATTTCAGGTTTAATTTCAACAAGTTCTCCACTTGCATTTTCATTTACTTCCAGTTTTTGCATTACTCCTGGACGAACAGTTGACATTTGAGGTCTTGTTCTTGGGCAAATAATCGTAGCCATAAGGTTACCACCAAAGGCAGGTCTTGTTTGCTTTAATCCTTTACTTGTGTCTTTGGGATCTAAACTAGACACATCTAAGGTAGTATTGTTTTTTGCATAGTCAATATAGGTATTAATATCAACGTCCAACCTTGTACAGTCAGCTGTTAACCCTGTATCTAATCTAGCTGCAACACGAGGAGCCAAGTCTCTACCGATATGAGTAGCTCCATAAAGAACTATCTCAGGCTTGTATTCCTTTGAAGCATCCACAATTACTTTTGTGTAGCCATCTGTTGTGTAGTTTTCCAACAATTCATCCTGAATAAGATAAACTTTGTCTGCGCCATAACTGTAACATTCTTTAACAAGATGTTCTATACCATTACCTACTAATAATGCACATACCTTTGTGTCTGGACTAATTGCTCTTGACAAACGATTACCTTCACCAATTAACTCAAGGGCTACATTTAGCATCTTACCATTTCTTTGTTCAGCAAAAACCCAAATATCTTTGTACGCGCTTAAGTCAACTTCCTTAACTTCTTGGTCATTTATGATAGCATCGAAGGGACATGATTCAAGACACTGTCCACAAGCAGTACACTTTTCGTTTATGTATGCTATTTTACCTATCATTTCGATTGCATCAAAGGGGCAGGCTTTTATACAAAGCTTACAACCTTTACATTTTTCGTCAATTACTACAATTGCCATGTTTATTCCACCCCCTTATATAATATGTTTACCCTTAAGTTTAATAATTAATTTTTGAGCTATTTCTCTTTCTGTGTCTCCATCAATCATCTGTCCAGTTCCTTTTGGTGCTGGGGTAAATGATTTGAATACATTAGTAGGAGAAGCATCTAGACCAACTTCTTTTTCTTTATCAACCTCAAGGAAATCTGCACCCCAAGTAGGGATATCTCTTGCACAACCTTGGTAAATTCCTGCAATATGCATATATCTTGGAGTATTTAGTTCTTTAATGGTTGTTAACATGCAAGGAGTTTGTAACTCTATCATCTCGTATCCATCTTCTAAAGCTCTCTTTACTTTTACAGTTTTCATGTCTTTTGATAGTTCAAATTCTTCCACATACGTTACTTGTGGGATTCCTAGTTTTTCAGCAATTTGAGGGCCTACTTGAGCAGTGTCTCCATCTATCGCTTGTCTTCCAGCAAATATAATATCAAAATCCCCAATTTTATTAATTGCAGCTGCTAGAGCATTGGAAGTAGCCCAGGTATCAGATCCACCTAAAGCTCTATCAGATGCGAGAACAGCATCATCAGCTCCCTTTGCAAGGCATTCAATCAACATGTCTTTAGCCTGAGGAGGGCCCATTGTTACTACAGTAACATGTGTGTCTGGGTACTTATCCTTTAATTTTAAGGCCTCTTCTAGAGCGTTAGAATCGTCATGGTTTAAAATGCTGGGGACACCATCTCGAATCAAGGTGCCTGTTTCGGGATTAATTTTTATTTCATTTGTATCTGGTACTTGCTTTGCACAAACTATAATCTTTAATGCCATCTTTAGAACCTCCTTTCTATCGAGCAAAAATGTCGGCAGCAATAACTATTTTTTGAACTTCAGATGTTCCTTCATAAATCTCAGTGATTTTAGCATCTCTCATCATACGTTCTACAGGATAATCCTTAGTGTATCCATATCCACCGTGAAGCTGAACACACTTTGTGGTTACATGCATAGCAGTTTCTGCAGCATACAATTTTGCCATTGCTGAATAAGGGCCATATTTTAGATTCTTGTCTTTCATAGCGGCAGCCTTGTAAATTAGTAGCCTTGAACACTCTATTCTTGTTCTCATGTCCGCCATTTCAAATTGTAAGGCTTGCATCTGTGACAACTTTTTGCCGAATTGCTTTCTTGCCTTCATGTATTCAACGGTAACATCAAAAGCGCCTTGTGCAATTCCTAAAGCTTGAGATGCTATTCCAATTCTTCCACCATCAAGAGTAGACATGGCTACCTTAAAACCGCCACCTACTTTACCCAATAATCTATCTTTCGGAATTTCGCAATTTTGGAATATTAGTTCTGTTGTTGAAGAGGCACATATTCCCATCTTATCTTCGGTTTTACCGATTGAGAAACCTACATCACCTTTTTCAACGATAAATGCTGAGATACCACCTCTTGTACCTTTTGACTTGTCTGTCATAGCCAAAACTATGAAAGTATCTGCGTAGCCACCGTTGGTAATGAAAACCTTAGCGCCATTGATACACCATGAATCGCCAAGATCTACTGCTCTTGTTTGTTGTCCAGCAGCATCAGTCCCTGCGTTTGGCTCAGTAAGACCAAAAGCTCCTAAATGTTTACCAGAATTTAAGCTTGGTAAATATTTCATCTTTTGTTCCTCTGTTCCCCATGCGAAAATTGGCCATCCGCATAAAGAAGTATGTGCTGAACAGATTACACCTGTTGAACCGCATACTCGAGATAGTTCCTCTACAGTAATTGCGTAGGATACGTTATCTCCTCCTGCGCCACCATACTCTGTTGGAAAAGGTACTCCCAACAATCCGTATCTACCCATCTTTTCAACCGTTTCTACTGGGAAACGGTGTTCTTTGTCGATATCTGCGGCAATAGGTTCAACCTCATTAATCGCAAACTCACGAACCATTTTACGAACGAATTCCTGCTCTTTTGTCAGCTGAAAATTCATTTTTAGCCTCCTTCATCACTATATATATTTTTATTTCAAAACTGTGTTAAGAAAATAACAACACTCCTATATTTAACACTATTTCCGCTTTAAAATCAAGGGCTTTCCAACATATTTAATTTAAATTTTCACATTTATATATAAAATTATGTCATTTACGAAATTTCCCTTTATTGTATTTTGAATACACAACGGTTTTGCCTTTAATTCCTATATCCATTTAATATCAGGATCTTTTTTTCTTGATGGAATATGGAGATATTTTTCGTTTTTAGGGTATCCCATCATCAAGGCAGTAAACACTTTCTCGTCATCATTAAGGTCCAATTTTTCTTTTATATAGGGCACTGTATTTGATAGTCTTGCAAAGTATCCTGCCCAGCAGGTTCCAATACCCCTAGCTTGTAAAAATAGTTCTGCGGTATGGGTTTCTAAAGCAATATCTACTGATGGATTTATTGCTTTCGAAGAGCCATACCCTACCAAAATAGTGTTTGCCGTACCGAAAACTATATTTCTTCCTGCAGCATATTCTTTTGCAATTTCTGGCGCAATATTCTCTTTCCTAGTAAACTCTATTATCGCTTCCATCATTTTGTTTATAACTTGGATGTCATTAATAACAATCCATTTAGTAGGTCTTTGATTTTTTGCACTTGGAGCATATGAGGCAGCAAATAAAGCTTCTTCTAATACTTCATTGGGTATCTTCCTTTCATCAAAGCTTCTATATGAACGTCGTTGAAATAAAAGGCTGCTTAAAGCTTCTGGGAATTCTTGGCTAAATTTTACTGCTTCTCTAGTTAATAGACCTGGTCTGTTATCAAAGTCTATTGCTTTTTGAGGACAAGCTGCTCCACAATGCATACATTCGATACATTTCTTATTTGGGTCCAGTTGTGGACTACCATCCTTATCAATCATAACGTTAAATGGGCATACCTCCACACATATCATACATTGGTTGCATAGCTCTCTGTTTATTATAACCATTCATTGTCTCCTCTCAATTTATATAAATTAACTATTTACGGCGGCTTTTTGATCTGTTCTTAATTTTTATGGCCTAATTTCAATAACCTTTATAGTGCCCATTACCCTCTTGGTAATTTCTCCGATATCTATTAGTTTTTCTGATTCCATTATTCCATCAAGGGTTGGGCGAGTAACTGGGTGCTTGGGCAGAAAAACTGTACAACAATCATCAAATGGTTCAATGGATGTTTCAAATGTTCCAATCTCTTTTGCTTTTTTCATTATATCTATTTTATCAAAAGCTATTAAAGGTCTCATTACGGGAATTTCTACCACAGCATCTGTTACAACAAGACCTCCTGCAGTTTGGCTTGCAACTTGTCCCAAGTTTTCCCCGGTTATCAGGAATTGACAACCTTTATTTCTTGCAAGGTTTTCTCCAATTCTCATCATAAACCTTCGTACTAAAAGTGTATTTTCATCTTCTGGGCACTTTTGAAAAATCTCTTCTTGGGCTGGCAATAAGTTGATAACATTGATGTTAAATTTTCCTATATATTGTGACAGTATTTTACCAAGTCTCTCTACTTTTTCTAGGGATCTTTCCGAGGTATATGGGTAACTATGAAAATGCACTGCTTCTATTGTCATTCCTCTTTTAGCCATCATAAATGCTGCAACAGGTGAATCTATTCCTCCAGAAAGCAGCAACATTCCTTTGCCATTGGTACCGAGAGGTAATCCACCTTGAGCCATGATCTTTTCTTCGTAAATATAGGTTCTGTCAGTTCTAACGTCAACAAATAGTAGGCAATCAGGATTATGCACATCAACCCTCAAAACCTTGCAACCTTTTAACACCTGACCGCCAACCTTTTTTGCAATTTCCGGTGAAGGTATAGGATAATCTTTATCGGACCGTTTTGCTTCTATTTTAAAAGTTTTGATTCCTCTTTTCTTAATTAAATCCAGCATATATTCAACTGCCGAATCTTGGATTTTGTTTAGATCTCTTTCTGCTTCAATAGCATGACTAATAGACTCCACACCAAAAACTTTTGATACCTCTTTTATAAGCTCTTCTAATGGAGCTTCTTTTGGTGCTCTTAAAAATATCAGACCTTGGTGTCGCTTAATATCAAGTTTTCCGTATTTCGCAAAGTTTTTTGTCTGCTGCCGTATTTTTTCAACTAAAGCTCTTTCAAAATATGGTTTATTTTTACCTTTTAATGCAATTTCACCGCATCGCAAAATCAGTATATTTTCTTGGTTCATTTCTCCTCCCAATTATTGTTTTTTTAATCGTCTCATTCCTAACACAGCTTTTTTTATTTTTTCAATTGTATAATCCATTTCTTCTATGGTGTTAAATTCACTGAAGCTGAACCTGATAGCTCCTTGAATCTCTTCTTTTGTTTTCCCCATTGCTAGTAGTACTGAACTTCCAGTCTTTTTTTTAGAAGAACAAGCTGAGCCGGTGGAAATGAAAATACCATCTTCCTCCAAGAAATGAAGGAGAACCTCACCTCTTGTTCCTAAAAAGCTTAAGTTTAAAATAGTAGGTGAATATAGATTCTCTTCTAGCCCTCCATTAATCAATACGTCTTGTAATTCTTCGTTTATTCCCTTGTACAGATAATTCTTAAGCTCTCTAATTTTAATTGTTCTTTGGGTTTTATTTTCGAAGTATTGCTGGCAGGCTTGTCCAAAACCAACAATAGCAGGTACGTTCTCGGTACCTGAACGCAATCCTTTTTCTTGTTCTCCACCTAAAATAAAGGCAGGTATATTAAATGCTTTTTTAATGTATAATGCGCCGATTCCCTTTGGTCCATGAATTTTATGAGCTGACACACTCATTAAATCTAAGCCTTCTGCTAAGGGAATCTTTCCAAAACTTTGAATAGCATCACTATGAAATATTACTTTAGTTCCATTCTTTTGATTAAATTCTTTTACTCGATTTGAAATCTCTTGAATAGGAAAGATGGCGCCCACTTCATTATTTACCTGCATAGTAGTCACTAGAAGAGTTTTTTCATCTAAAGCCTGATCTAGCTCTTCCAAATCTATTTTACAGTCTTTATCAACTGAAAGGCTTACAACCTCCCAACCTTCTTGCTCTAGAGATTCAATAACTTTCATCACTGCCGGGTGTTCTACTTTAGTAGTTATTATTTTTTTCCCACGGTTAGCCCAGTTCTTATACTTTTTTGTAACACCAAAAATAGCCGTATTATTGGCTTCTGTTCCCCCTGAAGTAAAGATAATTTCTTCTTTTTCAGCATTCATAGCATTGGCTATTTGCTGTCTGGCTAGTTCCACAGCTTTTTCCGCTTTTAGGCCCATCCGATGAAGAGAACTTGGATTACCGTAATCCAAGTTCATATAATGAATCATCTTTTCTGTTACTTCATCATATTGTTTAGTTGTGGCGCTGTTGTCTAAATATATTTTCATACCACTTTTATTTTACTCCTATGGTATCCTTTGGGCAAGGGCTATTTGCTCTTTGGAATATTATCTCTAGCAATATCTTTTCTATAAAACATCCCTTTAAAGCTAATCTTATCTATATTCTCGTAAACATTTTTTCTTGCTTCTTCAGGATTTTCTCCAAATCCAGTTATTGAAAGCACTCTTCCCCCACTGGTCTTAAGTACTAGAATCTCATTTTCTACGCAGCTTTGAGTATTTAATTTTGTTGCCCCATGAAAAATTAATATCTCAGAATCTACATCACCTAACCCTTGAATTTCCCTTTCTATAATTGGTTTCTTAGGATAGCCTTCTGAAACTAGGTTAACAGTAACACAAAATTTATTATACCATTCTAAATCTATCTCATCCAGTCTATTTTCAGTTGTAGCCAATAATACCTCTATCAAGTCGTTCTTTAGTCTAGGCAGCAGTGATTGTGTCTCTGGATCCCCAAAGCGATTATTAAACTCAATTACTCTTGGTCCATCCTTTGTAATCATAAGTCCTATAAATAACATTCCTTTAAAATCCAACCCCTCTTCTTGAAGGCCTTTTAAAGTGGGTTGGAATATTTCAATCTCTAGTTGCTGCCAAAGTTCTTTATTAAAAAGACTGTTAGGCGAGTAACTACCCATTCCTCCAGTGTTCTCTCCTTTATCTCCATCCATAATTCTTTTGTAGTCTTGACAAGAATCCATAGGCAATATTGTATGTTCATCAACAAAACAAAGTGCTGATGTTTCAATACCCTCCAAATACTCTTCCACAACTATCTTGTCTCCTGCAGATCCAAAAATCCTTTGCCCCATAAGAGATTCAATTGCGTCTTTAGCTTGTTCTTCATTTTCAGCTATAATAACTCCTTTACCAGAGGCTAAACCATCAGCCTTAATAACCATTGGATATCCGAAAATCCCAATATTGTCAAGACAGTCTTCTTTGTTTGTGAATTCCTTATATAGTGCTGTTGGAATCTTATGCCGGTCTAAAAAAGCTTTTGTAAAGCTCTTGCTTGCTTCAAGTTGAGAGCACTTGCGGTTTGGTCCAAAGCTTTTAATACCATATGCATCTAGTCTATCTACAAGTCCAAGAGCTAAAGGAACTTCTGGACCAATTACAACGTAATCAATTTTTTCCCTCTCTGCAAATATGCATATACCATCAATATCTTCTGCCTTTATATCAATACATGTAGCTATTTGTTTGATTCCAGCATTTCCAGGAAGGCAAAACAAAGAGTCTACTTTATCGCTTTGCTCTAGTTTCCAACAAAGGGCATGCTCACGGCCACCAGAGCCTATAACTAATACTCGCATACTATTCTTCCCCCACTAAATTAATGCTTGAAATGTCTAATGCCTGTAAACACCATTGCTATTCCTAGTTCGTCAGCTTTTTTTATGGATGCTTCATCATTCATTGAGCCACCGGGTTGTATAATAGCCGTAATTCCTCCCGCCTTAGCTCTTACAACACAATCTTCAAAAGGAAAGAAAGCGTCGGATGCAAGGACCCCGCCTTTAGTTTCTTCAAGGGATTGGTTGATTGCATAATCTACAGCCCATATTCGATTAACCTGACCTGGCCCCACACCAATTGTCCGAGTATCTTTAGCAATTATTATCCCATTTGATTTAACGTGTTTCACTACTTTCATAGCAAACTTTAAGCTTTCCATTTCATCTTCTGTTGGCGATTTTTTTGTAACTACTCTTAAATCTTCTTCGTTGAATGTTTGACTGTCGACTTCTTGGATTAATAGCCCACCTGAGACATTTTTAATATCATAGCAATTTTCCAAGGTATAATTAGAATTATTTATGGAATCCAGACTATCAAGCTTCAACAATCGTATATTTTTCTTGAGAGTCAATATCTTTAAGGCTTCTTCATCATAATCAGGAGCTATAAGGATTTCTATAAATATTTTGCTTATTTCTCGGGCTGTAACAACATCAACTTTGCGATTCACTGCTATGATTCCTCCAAAAATAGACACAGGATCACATTGATATGCGCTTTTATAAGCACACTCCAAGGTCTTCCCCGTCGCAACACCACAAGGGTTAGCATGTTTAACCGCCACTACTGTTGGCCCCTCGAATTCTTTTATTATATCTAAAGCTGCGTTTGCATCATTTATGTTATTAAAAGATAATTCTTTGCCGTGTAATTGAACAGCCTGGGTCAAATCCCTAGGTCCCTGAAATGTTTTTTTATAATACCAAGCCTTTTGATGAGGATTCTCACCATATCTTAAATCTTGAATTTTTTCATAGGTAAATGTAGGGTTATCAGGCAAAGCCTTGTTGATTTTTCTTCTCAAATAATCAGAAATCCAAGTATCATAAGCAGCCGTATGCTGGAACGCTTTTAAAGCCAGTTCATATTTAATGTTTTCATTAATCTCTCCCGACTCATTAAGGTTCTTAAGGATCATTGTATAGTCAAGAGGATCACATATTACAGTCACATCCCCATAGTTTTTGGCAGCGGATCTAAGCATTGTAGGTCCACCAATATCTATGTTTTCTATAGCCATTTCTAAAGTTGCTTCTTGATTTTGGACAGTTTCTTTAAATGGATATAAGTTAACTACAACAAAATCAATAAGCTCTATTTCTAGCTCTTTGATTTTTTCCATATGATCCTTATTATCTCTTCGGGCTAACAAGCCACCATGAATTTTGGGGTGAAGAGTTTTTACTCTACCATCCAAACACTCAGGAAAACCTGTTACATCAGAAATACTTGTTGCAAAAATGCCATTATCGATTAGTGTTTTTAGTGTTCCTCCCGTTGAGATAATCTCCACTCCAAGGTGGGCTAACCCCTTAGCAAATTCTACTATTCCTTCTTTATTTGATACGCTTATTAAGGCCCTCATTTATTTTCTCCTCTCTTATTCTTTTCCATTCCAACAGTATGTGCAAAGCTTACAAGAATCTAGGCCGACAGCTTTGATTACGTCTTCCAACCTTTGAAATTTCAAACTATCAAAGCCTAGTTTTTCACAAATAGTATCAATCATATTGTTATATCTACTTGAAGAAGAATCAACATACTCCTCTAATATCTCTTGACTAATTTCATCAGGCTTTTTATTTTCAATTTCACAAATGGTTCTTCTTGTAATAAGGTCCATATCATTTACAGATCTTGAAAAATTCAAATATTTACAGCCAAACATAATGGGTGGGCAAGCAGATCTTACATGAATGTTTTTAGCCCCATTATCATATAGATATTTAGCAGTCTCAGAAAGTTGAGTCCCTCGAACAACTGAATCATCAACAAGAATAAATTTTTTATCTTTTATCATTTCAAAAACCGGAATAAGTTTCATTCTTGCAATTAATTCTCTGTTCTTTTGTTTTTGAAGCATAAAACTTCTAGGCCAAGTGGGCGTATACTTAATTAGTGGTCTTGAATAAGGAATCTTTGAACGATTGGAGTATCCTAAAGCATGGGCCACCCCACTATCCGGAACCCCTGCAACGTAATCAACATCTAAAGATGAAAGTTCTTCAGCGTCTCCATCCGCAAGAAGTCCTCCATTATTATATCTCATACACTCTACATTTACCCCTTCATATGTTGAGCTAGTATAGCCAAAGTAGGACCAAAGAAATGTGCATATTCTCATTTTCTCCAAAGGTTCTCGAATTGTCTTTATAGCGTCTGCAGTTATGAAAACAATCTCTCCTGGTCCCAATTCTTTAACTTTTTGGTAGCCAAGGTTTACAAAAGCAAAGGATTCTGAAGCGGCACAATAGGCACCGTTTTTTTTGCCTATTATCATTGGAGTTCTGCCTAACTTGTCTCGGGAAGCATATAGTCCTTCTCTTGTTAAAATCAATATGGTTGATGAACCATCAATCCGATCTTGAGCAAATTCGATTCCTTCCGCAATGTCCTTGCCTCGAGAAACCAACATAGCCGTCAACTCAGTATTGTTTATTTCACCATCATTCATAGCCATAAACTGCATTGAACCTTGGTTAAACAACTCTTTTATTAATTCGTTCTTGTTATTAATTCGACCTACAGTACCAATTGCATATTCCCCTTGTTTACTTAGTATTGTAAGAGGTTGAGGGTCTCCATCACTTATACACCCAATCCCCATCTTGCCTTTTAATTCTTCTATTTCTGCTGCGAACTTGGTCCTAAAAGGAGAACTTTCTATATTATGAATGCTCCGTTTAAAGCCAACATCTCCAAAAACGCATAACCCACCTCTTTTGGTACCAAGATGGGAATGGTAGTCTGTACAAAAGAATAAATCTTCTACACAATCTGTTTTTGAAACTACCCCTGCTAATCCCCCCATTAATTTCTCCTTAATCTAATATCTGCAAGCGACTATTTTTTTAACTGCCTGGATTAATATACGATGTTCCAGAACTAAAACTTTTTTTGCCAATTCTTCTGCTGTGTTTTCATGATCCACTTCCATACTTTCTTGTACTATTATCCTACCTGTATCGATACCTTGATCAACAAAATGAACAGTTGCACCAGTTTCCTTGTCTCCGCTGTCTAAAACTGCCTGATGAACTTTTATTCCGTAAAATCCAGGTCCGCCGTATCTTGGCAATAAAGAGGGATGAATGTTAATAATTCTACCTCTATAAGCTGATATAACCGGTTCTTCAATTTTCTTTAAATAACCAGCCAAAATAACTAAGTCCGGTTTTTCGATTTCAAGGATTTTAAAAAGTCTCTCATCCTGATCTTCTAGGCTGCTTTTATTTTTTTTCAAGTAATAGGTGGGTATTTTAGACGACTCTCCTCTTTTTAATCCATAAGCATTTTGATTGTTGGAAATGACTTGTACTATTTTTACCTTTGGTAAATCTCCATTATCTGTAGCGTCAATTAAAGCTTGAAGATTGCTTCCATTACCTGATATAAGGACACTTATTTTAAAGTTCTTAATCAAATCGAACTCCTTCTCCAACTATAACTTCTCCAATTCTAAAAGCTTTTTCACCTATGTCATTTAATCCCTTAATAAATGTCTCACTTTGAGAATATGGAACAATGAAAATAAAGCCAATTCCCATATTAAAGGTTGAAAACATTTCCTTTTCCTCTAAAGCAGCTAATTTTTTCATATATGGGAATATTGGAAGAGTTTCCCAAGAATCCGGATAAATTGAGACTCCAAGCCCTTCAGGTATCACCCTGGGGATATTTTCATAAAACCCCCCACCTGTAATATGAACCATTCCTTTTATTTGAGCTAGTTTTTTTGCTTCTTCAACAGTTTGATAATATATTTTCGTTGGTCTTAATAGTTCCTCTCCCAAAGTCATCCCAAGTTCCTCAACAAATTCATTTAAAGTGTTTTTATTCTGTAAGTATTTATCAAGATTTTCTTCATTCAGAAAAATCTTTCTAACCAATGAAAATCCATTGCTATGTAATCCACTTGACGAAATGCCTACCAACACATCCCTTGTTTTTATGGATGCTCCAGTTATAATATCTTTTTTGTCTACAAGCCCAACACAAAAGCCTGCTATATCATACTCATTATTTTGATAAAATCCTGGCATTTCAGCGGTTTCTCCTCCTATAAGAGCAGCACCACATTGCTTACAGCCTTCAGTTACACCTTCGATTATTTCTTTAATTTTTTCGGGCTCTAATTTGCCTGTGGCGATGTAATCCAAAAAAAACAAAGGTTTTGCTCCTTGACACAAAATATCGTTGATACACATAGCGACGCAATCGATACCAATGGTTTTGTGTTGATCCATCATAAATGCTATTTTTAGTTTTGTTCCAACTCCATCAGTACCAGATACTAATACTGGCTCCTTCATATTGTTTATAGGCAGTTGAAACATGCTTCCAAAACCACCTATTCCGCCTAAAACATTAGCATTAAAGGTGCTCTCGGCAAGAGGTTTTAAAGCATCTACAGCTTTAGCAGCTTCTTTGGTATCAACTCCTGCATCTTTGTACGTGGTCCCATGATTTTTCTTCATTTTAGTATCCTCTCGCAATAAGCATATAAGCATTTATTTTTTGCTAATCCTATGTAAAACCGTCTGATAGGTTTCCTCTACATTTCCTAAATCCCGCCTAAACCTATCTTTGTCCATTTTTTCATTGGTATCTATATCCCAAAGTCTGCAAGTATCAGGAGAAATTTCATCAGCTAAAACTATATTGTCCTTGTGTATACCGAATTCCAGCTTAAAGTCTACTAGTTTTAATCCAACTTCTTTAAAAAATAGTATCAAAAGTTTGTTTATATCATGAGCATAATTTCTTATTATATCCAGCTGTTCTTTTGTTGCTATCTCTAGAGCCAATATATGGTCATCATTTATTAGGGGATCTCCTAAATCATCGTCTTTATATGAAAATTCTAATGTTGGCTGTTTAAAAGCCTCGCCTTCAGGGACTCCATATCTTTTGGAGAAAGATCCTGCCGAAATATTTCGAATAATAACTTCTAAGGGAAGAATCTTAACTGACTTAACTAAAGTCTCCTCTTCTGATAGTTGCTTCACGAAATGGGTGGGAATACCTGATTTTTCAAGATATTGAAATAGAATATTGGACATTATATTATTAACGACACCTTTACCTTTTATTGTGCCTTTTTTTTGTCCATTGAAAGCTGTTGCATCATCCTTATATTGAATAACAAAGTAGTCTGGATTGTCTGTTCTAAATACTCTTTTGGCTTTGCCTTCATAAACCATTTCTAATTTATTCATACTATTTCTCCTCGATTTCCTTGTCGTCTCTTATAACTTTTTCTCTCATATCACTTTTATATTCTCTTAGTTTTTCTTTATACTCTGGATACTTTAAAGATAGTATCTGTATTGCAAGTAGTGCAGCATTTTCCATACCGTTAACCCCTACTGTTGCAACAGGAACTCCAGGTGGCATTTGCACCGTGGAGAGTAATGCATCCCATCCCGATAATGTATCAGATTTCATTGGAACTCCAATTACTGGTAGAATAGTATACGCAGCAACACTGCCTGCTAGGTGGGCGGCCATTCCCGCTACGGCAATAAACACATCATAGCCATCCCTCTCTGCATTAACTGCGAAAGCCCATGTTTCTTCTGGAGTCCTGTGGGCAGAAAGTATCTTGGTAGTAAAGGGTATATCAAATTCTTTGAGAACTCTTTCGGTTTTTTGGACCATAGGGTAATCGGATTTACTACCCATCAAAATTGCTACACTCATTATTTTCCCTCCTTAATTATTTATAATAGTTAATACCAGCTTCAAAAATCCTTTGATGAAATTTTCCCCCCACATTTTTATATAAGCCTGGCCTTACTCGCTCTGAATGGCACATTTTTCCAAATATCCTACCGTCAGGAGAGAACAAGCCCTCGATGGCTAAAGTAGAACCGTTAGGATTCCACGGAAGTTCCATTGTTGGTTGTCCTGACAAATCCACATATTGTGTGGCAACCTGAGAATTGTAAATCATTTTTTTAAGAATATTATCATTCACTAGCAAACGGCCTTCTCCGTGAGAAACTGGTAGAGTATAAATCTCACCTACTTCTAACCCTTCCATCCATGGAGAGTGTACCGAAGAAACTCGAGTGTGGACAAGTTTAGATTGATGCCTACCAATTGTATTCCCAGCAAGTATAGGATCTGTTTCAGCTCTTTCTTTGATACGGCCAAAGGGTAATAGCCCTAGCTTTACTAAGCCTTGAAATCCGTTACAAATACCTAAAACCAAACCTTTTCTTTCTTCAAGAAATTCTTCAAGAGCTTCACGAACTATTGGACTTTTAAGAACTGTGGCTATAAATTTACCTGAACCATCGGGTTCATCTCCTCCTGAAAAACCTCCAGGAATCATCAATATCTGGGATTCTTTGATTCCTATTGCCAGTCTTTTTAATGATTCCTTGAGATCATTTTCACTCATGTTTCTAAAAATTTCTATATTTGGAATTCCTCCAGCTTTTTCAAAAGAATATGCAGAATCATCTTCACAATTAGTACCAGGAAACACAGGAATAAAAATTCTTGGCTTTGCCATAGACGACTTGGCTCTAAAATCTCCCCTTGCCGTATAAGTCAGAGGAGGTATGACTTCGGCAGAGTTTTCTTGAAATTCATCAAAACATGGAAAAACTGTTTCAAGTGGAGCTGCCCACTTTTTTTGCAAAGTTTTCAACGAAGCCTTATATGTTTTTCCATTGGCTTGACCATCTTTTAATTTATCACCTTCTAGATGTTCCCAATTCATTTTATTGTTTGTAGATCCAATTATACGATAATTCGCATCGCCAAAAAGCTCTTTGATATTCAAAGAATCGGGTATTTCTAAAACAACGCTTCCATAATTTGCTTCAAAAAGCTCTTTATTGCTGATCCCTTTTAATGTTACACCAATGAAATTTCCTAATGCCATTTTTAATGTTGCCATGAAAACCCCACCTCTACCTAGGGGTTGAGCCGCTAAAACTAATCCATTATCTGTTAATTTTTCTAAAATGCTCATATTTCTTTTAAAAGCGGTAAAGTCGGGGATGAGTTTTTCATCCGAAATAAGTTTTAATAAAACTAATTGACTTGATGTTTTCTTTATTTCCGGAGACAGGATTCGATTTTTATCAGTAATTCCTAATGCGAAAGATATTAGTGTTGGTGGTACCTTTAAATCTTCATAGCTACCAGACATACTATCTTTCCCCCCTATAGCACCAACCTCAAGTTCCTTTTGAGCTTTCAAAGCGCCTAATAAAGCGCTGAAAGGTTTAGCCCAACTTTCAGCATCTGAGAGTTTCTCGAAATATTCTTGAAATGAAAGCCAAATTCGTTCTTGGGTTCCTCCCATAGATATAATTTTAGTGAAACTATCTATAACTGCGTAAAGTGCTCCATGAAAAGGACTAACCGAAGATAAAAAGGGATCAAATCCATATGCCATGAGGGTTGCAGTATCTGTCTCCCCTCTTTGTACTGGCAAAGAGGCTGCCATTCCAATTCCAGGTGTTAATTGGTTTTTACCTCCAAAAGGCATTAACAGAGTTCCTCCACCTATTGTGCTATCGAACCTCTCAGATAAACCTTTTTGAGAACAGCAATTCAAATCTTGTAAATAAAGCTCTACTCTTTGTTTTATAGGTAGATCTTCTTTGTCTTCGTTTGCTAGAAGAGATTCTCTTATAAGCTGGGAATCAACCTGTTCTTTAACAGTAACTGAAGCTTCTTGAGCTGCACCATTAGTTTCAAGAAAATCACGCTTAATTGACAGTATTTGTTCTCCCTGCCAAAACATATTAAAATAGCCTGAATCCGTTATAGTAGCTATCTCATAGGCTTCCAAATTTTCTTCTTCTGCTATGGCTATAAATAAAGAGACATCCCTTTTATCTAAGACCACCGCCATCCTCTCTTGAGATTCAGAAATTGCTAATTCTGTACCATTTAAACCTTCGTATTTTTTACGAACAGAATCTAAGTTTACATCGATACTGTGAGCTAATTCTCCAACGGCTACACTAACGCCTCCAGCTCCAAAATCGTTGCATCGTTTTATCAAGGTTGATGCTTCTTTTCGTCTAAAGAGTCGTTGCAAATTTCGTTCTGTTGGTGGATTCCCCTTTTGCACCTGAGCCCCACATTCTCTAACAGATTCTATATTCTGGCTTTTGGAAGATCCTGTGGCTCCACCAATACCATCTCTGCCAGTTCTTCCTCCAACTAAAACAACCTTATCTCCTGGGCGGGGAACTGTTCGAACTATATGGTCCAAGGGAGCGGCACCTACTACAGCTCCTACTTCCATTCTTTTTGCAACATAACCCGGGTGATATATTTCAGAAACCAAGCCAGTAGCAAGGCCTATTTGGTTGCCATAAGAGCTATAACCTCTCGCTGCTTCTTGAGTAATAGTTTTTTGTGGTAACTTACCTGCTAATGTTTCTTCTATGGGTGCTCTTGGGTCAGCTGAACCAGTTACTCTCATGGCTTGATAAACATATCCTCTACCTGATAATGGGTCCCTTATAGCGCCTCCTAAACATGTTGCTGCCCCACCAAAGGGCTCGACTTCTGTAGGATGATTATGGGTCTCATTCTTAAATAATACAATCCACTCTTGTGGTTGATTATCTACTATACATGAAACTTTTACACTACATGCATTTATTTCCTCTGATATGTCAAGGTTTCCGATCTTACCTTCTTTTTTTAAGTATTTTCCTCCTATAGTCGCTAGATCCATTAATGAAATATCTTTTTCTTCATTTGGCTGAACTCTTTTTCTCATAGCCAAATATTCTTCAAAGGCATCTTTTACTATACCGCTATAATTATCTTGGCTAAAACTTATGTAATTTAATTTTGTGTTAAAAGTAGTATGCCTACAGTGGTCTGACCAATAAGTGTCTAGCACTTTTATTTCAGTTTCTGTAGGATCTCTATCTTCTTCTCTGAAATATTCTATTACTTTATATAGATCTGCTTCTGTCATTGCCAAACCCATTTCGCTTATAAAATCAGCTATTGAATTCGAGTTTATATTTCTAAATCCATCTATTATAGATACTTTCCCTAATTTAGTAGCAGAGACTTGTAGGGTTTTAGGTTTTACTAAATTACCTTCACAGGAATCAACTGAGTTAATCAAATATTTTCTTATTTTTTCACCATCATCAGCAGTTATTTCTCCAGTAAAAGAAAAAATCTTTCCACATCTCACCTTTGGATCTACATCAGGAGATAATACTTTGATTAATTGCTCTGTTGAATCAGCTCTTTGATCAAATTGTCCAATAATATACTCAACCACAACGACTTCATTTCCGATATCACTTGGCAAATCTTCTAAATATACCCGGTCTGTAACAGGATCAGAGATAACACTATTAACTGTATTCATCCATAAGTTTTTTTCGATTCCCTCAACATCATAACGAAGGAAAATACAAAGATCTGTTAAATTCTTTATCCCCCAGTGGTCTCTCAATTCTCTCAGTATTTTTTGACTTTCTTCTTGATATCCCTCTTTCTTCTGGACATGTGCTCTAAAAACCATAGTTACTCCCCTTTTAATATAGTCCGTACAATATTTTATAGTGCCTTCTAATTTGTTCGTAATTGACCTTTGTATATAAAATAATATCACTCGTAAACGTAATCATCAACTAAAAAGACGAACCTTTTACCGGATTGGTAAAAAATTCGTCTCATTACTATCACTAAATGCCAAATACACGAACTTGCAGCGGGAACTTATTGAGAATTATTCGTAAATTTTAGCAGACCCCTTTTATAAATACATCGAAATCTTGAAGAATTTGGTCCATATCTGCCGATTCGTCGTCAAGGGCCAGCCCGTAAAAAGGAGGCATCTTTAATCCTCTAGATTCTATCTCTTTTTTAAGTTCTTCCATATATACCCCTGCCCCTTGGATGAGGGCCTTGTTAAAATCCAGATTAACTGGACTTCCACCCCAGTTATCGTCCCAAGCTGTTATACTAACACCGCAAGTAGGAGAACCATCACAGCCCAGAATTGCCACTGTTTGATAGCCCGCTCTTTCGTACTCTTCCATATAAGTAGCAACTTGAACAGCAAGCTCTCTACAAAAAGTTCTAAAGCCATGGCTATCGTAAAGGTTTTTAGTCTGCCACCATCTTTGGATTCCAAGGTAAAGGGTTTCAGGGCATTGCATCTGATTTATCCCTAGACCGTATTCATTTAGAGTATCAAAGACCTCTTTACACATGCCTGAATATCTTGCTAAGCCTTTCACCTTATTGTTGGTATTCAAAAGACAGCTTGCAACAAAAACTATTTTTTTGCCTCGATTATCATCCATTCTATTCATTCTTTTTTACCTCCTTATGAAAACATTGCTACAAAGCTATTGTTTTGCTGACGCTACATATTTATTTTTGATCATTTTCCCAAATACGAATAACTCATGGGCCCAAAGTGGTCCCGTCGATATTCCCCCTAACATCAGCCATTCTTTTAATGACAGATGGGTTGTTTCGAACAATACATTGAAAAAATCAATTTCCGTTACTAAAATCTGTAAGCTAAGACCTACAAGAAAGGCCACAATCATCATTCTATTATTAAAATGGTTCATTTTGAAAATTGATTTTGTAAGGTCTCTCATTCCAATTGCATTAAACAATTGAGATACGGCCAACACTGTAAAGGCATAGGTTTGTGCTGTTGCTAAGTCTCCATCTGGAGCTATAAGGAATGCAAATAGCGTAATTCCAGCAATCACAGTTCCAAAAAAGAAAGTTATGAAATACCCACCATTTGCGAATAAACTTTCTTTAGGGTTTCTTGGAACATCCTTCATTATGTTTGCATTACCCGGATCTACTCCTAAAGCCAAACCTGGTAAAGAGTCGGTAATTAGGTTTACCCATAAAATATGAATAGCTTTTAAGGGCGCCGCCATTCCTACAAGGATAGCCACAAACATTGTTATTATTTCTCCAAAATTTGATGATAGCAAAAATAGCACAGACTTCCTTATATTCCCATAGATATTACGGCCTTCTTCAATAGCTTTTTCTATGGTTGCAAAGTTATCATCCGTTAGTACCATATCAGCCGCACCTTTAGCTACATCAGTACCAGAGATGCCCATAGCAACCCCTATATCTGCTGCCTGCAGTGAAGGCGCATCATTAACACCGTCTCCTGTCATGGCAACAATATGGCCTTGTGATTTAAAAGCATTTACAATCATAACCTTGTGTTCTGGTGATACGCGAGCAAAAATCCGATAATCCATAACTCTTTTATTTAGGTCCTCTTGGGTTAATTCATCTAGTTCATCCCCGGTTAAACATTGATCGTCCCTTTCTGCAATGTTCAACTCTTTGGCTATTGCCAGAGCAGTATCTTTGTGGTCTCCTGTAATCATAATAGTAGTTATGCTTGCTTCTTTAAATACTTGCACTGCATCTTTTGCCTCTGGTCTTGGTGGATCTATCATTCCTACTAGCCCTACAAAGATCAAATTTTCCTCTATAGTACTTTCGTCATTATATTTTACGGCTAAACCTAAAACACGTAGTGCTCTAGATGCCATATCCTTCGAAACTTTTTCAATTTCATCCATTTTGCTCTTATCTATGGCTTTAACTTCTTGATTCTCCAAATAATGGGTGCATCTCTCTATAATTTGATCTGTGGCGCCTTTTGTATATGCCACAATTTTATCATCTTGAGTTCTATGTACCGTTGTCATCATTTTTCTAGTTGAATCAAATGCTTGCTCATTGATTCGAGGCATTTCTTTTTCTAGCTCAGCTTTGGGAAGTCCCTTATCATTGGCGATATCAACCAAAGCTAATTCCGTGGGATCCCCTATCCTTGTATCACCTTTTATGGAAGCATCAGTACAAAGAGCCATTCCTTTGATCAACTCTTCTTCTTCACCAAACATTTCTGTTACAGTCATCTTGTTCTGAGTAAGTGTTCCCGTTTTATCTGAACAAACAATTGAAACGGAGCCTAAAGTCTCTACCGCAGGTAATTTTCTAACAATGGTATTCACTTTTACCATTCTTTGAACTCCAAGAGCAAGAACAATTGTTACCACAGCAGGTAATCCTTCAGGTATAGCGGCTACTGCCAAAGCAATAGCGGTAAGCAACATATCAAAAAGATCTCTGCTTTGAATCATTGCTATTACAAAAAGACCTACACAAAGAAGGACAGCAACAATCCCTAGAAGTTTTCCTAAGTCCCCTAGTCTTTTTTGTAAAGGTGTCAATGACTCTCCGCCTTCACTTATAAGTTTAGCGATTTTACCAATCTCTGTTTTCATTCCAGTTTGAACTACAACACCTTCGCCTCTTCCGTAGGCAACATTGGTAGACATATATGCTTGGTTTAATCGGTCACCCATTGAAACCTTAGTTTTGGATTGGAAAGAAGCATCTTTCTCAACGGGGACAGACTCCCCAGTAAGTGCAGCCTCTTCTATTTTCAGATTCACTGTTTTAATGAGAAGCAAATCCGCTGGAATAATTCGTCCTGCTTCAAGAATTACCACGTCTCCAGGAACAAGTGTTGGAGCTTCTACCTCTAATAGGTTACCGTCTCTACGGACCAAAGCCATAGGGCTACTCATCTTCTTTAATGCTTCAAGTGAATCTTCGGCTTTGGCTTCTTGTACCATTCCTATTATTCCATTTAAAAGAATAATAGCTACAATAATAAGACTATCTCCAAATTCTTGAAGAGCAGCTGATAATATAACTGCTGCAAATAGTATATAAATCATTGGATTTCTTAGCTGAGCCAAGAACATCTGCAATTTTGTTTTTCTCTTCTTTTCTTCAAATTGATTTAGACCGTATTTTTCTAGTCTTATTGCGGCTTCTTCAGAAGACAGTCCCTCTGAAATATTTACACCTAGGTCTTCAATTATGATTTTTGAATTTGAATCATTGGTTTGTTCCATATTATTACTCGTCTCCCCTGTTTTAACTACCTCTTTTAATGACTAGAAAACAAAAAGGCGGTTAAGCCTTTTTGTTTTCTTTTTATTTTGCGTATTCTACTGCTCTTGTTTCTCGTATTACATTGATTTTTATCTGTCCTGGATATTCCAACTCCGACTCGATTTTTTTAGAAATCTCTCTTGCAAGAAAAACGATTTCTTCATCATTCATTTCCTCAGGTCTAGCAATAATTCTGATTTCTCTACCAGCTTGTATTGCAAAGGATTTTTCAACACCTGGTGTGGTGTTTGCTATTTCCTCTAATTTTTTAAGCCTTTTTATGTAAGTTTCTAATGTTTCTCTTCGTGCTCCCGGCCTTGCAGCAGAAAGAGCATCTGCAGCGGCAATCAACACAGCTTCCATATTCTTTGCTTCATAATCTCCGTGATGAGCTGCCATACCGTCTATAACCATTTGGGATTCTTTGTATTTCTTGAGAACATCGATTCCAATGTCTACGTGTGTTCCCTCAACCTCATGATCAATTGCTTTGCCAATATCATGAAGTAGGCCTGCACGTTTAGCTAATTTAATATCAAGTCCCAACTCTGAAGCCATTAACCCTGCCAAATGAGCAACCTCAATTGAATGTTTTAACACGTTTTGGCCATAACTTGTTCGATACTTAAGTCTACCTAGAAGCTTTACCAACTCTGGGTGAAGGTTATGAATACCCACTTCAAATGTAGCTGCCTCACCCTCATCCTTAATAATCTGCTCCACTTCTTTTTCGGCCTTTTCAACCATCTCTTCTATTCTTGTTGGGTGTATACGACCATCGACAATTAATTTTTCAAGAGCAATTCTTGCAATCTCTCTTCTTACAGGGTCAAATCCAGAAAGGATAACAGCTTCAGGGGTGTCATCAATGATTAAGTCTATTCCTGTCATAGTTTCGATGGCACGAATATTCCTACCTTCTCGGCCAATTATTCGGCCCTTCATTTCATCGTTAGGTAAAGCTACTACTGAAACTGTAGTTTCTGCAACATGGTCTGCTGCACACCTTTGAATGGCCCCTGTTATAATTTCTTTTGCTTTTTTGTCACCCTCTTCTTTGGCTTTTGAAATAATATCTTTTATCAAAAGGCTAGCTTCGTATCGAATCTCTTTTTCACAATTTGACAATAACAGGGCTTTTGCTTCCTCCACAGAATATCCTGAAATTCTTTCTAATTCCTCCATCTGTTTTTCTAGGAATCGATCCACCTCATTTTCTTTTTCTAAAATCTTTTCTTCTTTTAATGAAAGATTATCTTCTTTCTTTTCGATATTCTCTATTTTTTTATCAATAGATTCTTCTTTTTGAATTAATCTTTTTTCACTTCTCTTTACTTCTTCTCTACGTTCTCTTATTTCTCTGTCAAGTTCACTTCTTAATCTGTGAGCGTCTTCCTTAGCCTCCAAGGCAATTTCTTTTTTTATAGTTTCAGATTTATTTTCAGCATCTAATATTAGATTTTTAGCTGTTAATTCTGCACTGCCAATGGTTTTTTCTGCTACATTCTTTCTGATTAAATAACCAACAAGTAGCCCAATTACTAAGGTCGCTAACACAATTATTACCGTTATTATTAGGGTAATTGGTTGCATAACCTATCCTCCTTCCGAAAGGGATGTTAATATTCTATTTTCCAATGATACGATCAACAATGTTGTTGAGATTTTCATAAATATAAGTGCCTTGTTTGTAAACTATGGGAAGACCGTAGTTTGAAGAGATGTTAATATTCTCATCATACTGAATAACTCCTACAATAGGGATACGCAACAATCTAGTGATTTCTTGAACACTTGGAGACAGTCCTCGGTTCATCAGATGACCAATAACTTTGTTTATAACACAGCAACGATCTCTTACCCCAAGCTTTTCTAGAAACCTATCTACATAGTCTGCATCTCTTATTGCCCCATAATCTGGTAATGTAATAATCACCACTTGGTCCGCTCCTGCCACTGCCACCATAAGACCATCATTTATGCCGGCAGGACAATCTATAAGGATATAGTCAAACTGTTCTCGCAGTTTTCTGCAAAGCACTTGCATATGAAGAGGTGTAATTTCTCCGTCCTCCCTTGTGGGGGAAGCCGCCATAAAGTGTAGGTTGGGAAAAGTTTTGTGTTTAATAATAGCCTGACTTATCCTACACACACCTGTACACACATCTCGTACATCGTAAACGATTTTATTCTCAAGACCGAGGGCAAGATCAAGATTTCTTAAACCTAAATCCATGTCAATTAATAGTACCCGAAAACCACGCTGGGATAATATAGTTCCAGCGTTTGCTACAAAAACGGTCTTACCCGTTCCACCTTTTCCTGACGCTATTGAAATGACTTTACCCATGTTGTCCTCGCATTGAGCTATTTCGCTATATCATTATAGCATTAGTTATGGGTAACTGACAATATATTACTTGAAATCACAGAATTAATATACAATATAAATTTTCCTAATTTTTATAAATGACATTTATTCTTTTAGTAGCGATGGATAAACCTTTAAATTAGACCTTTTTGGCTAAAGCTAAGGAATTCGCCATCCCCAATAATTATATGATCTAATACTTCAATACCAAGAATCTCTCCTGCTTCCACAAGCCTCTTAGTGATATCCAAGTCTTCTTTGCTTGGAAGTACAGACCCCGATGGATGATTATGTATTAGGATCACAGCTTGGGCTGATTTTCTTACTGCACTGTGAAAAACTTCTCTGGGATGAACTATAGCTGATGTTAGTGTCCCCACCGCTATTTGTTCTTTGGAAATAACCTCACCCTTACAGTTCAATATGAGTAAACGAAAGTTTTCTTTTGTTAGATTTCTCATTTCTTCCATAAACAAGGCTGCTACGGAATCAGGATCAGTTACGTTGATTCTATATTCTTTTGGTCTTGAGGCTATTCTTTTGCCTAGCTCAATAGCAGCCATTATTTGGCAGCCTTTAGCTTCACCAATCCCTGGGATCTCTAATATTTCTTCCATTAATGCCTGGGATAACCAATAGATATCTCTATTTTCTTTGGCCAACAATTCATGAGCCAATTCCAAAGAGGATTTTTGGCGAGTTCCTGTACGTAGCAGAATAGCCAACAGCTCGGCTAATGATAAATATTGAGGACCATAAGCCAACAATTTTTCTCTAGGCCTTTCATCTAAATTCAATTCTCTTATAAACATTATAAAAAACCCTCCGTATGACATATATTACCATACGATGGAGGGTTTTACAATTCTTTTTTGAGATTAATTTATCCCCATTTATAATCATTAAATTTTTTAAATATTAATCAAACTTGTGAACAAATAATCCGCTAGCCAGTTTAGGCTCAAACCAAGTTGATTTAGGAGGCATAACAAGATTTTCATCTGCTACAGCCAATAATGAGTCCATACTAACTGCTGGTACCGCAAAAGCCACCTTCATATCATCATGGCATCTACGTTCTAATTCCTTAAGACCTCGTATTCCTCCTACAAAGTCAATGCGACGGTCTCTTCTTAAATCCCAAATCCCTAGAATTGGACCAAGCACTTTTTCTGAAAGCACTGAAACATCTAAAGAACTTATTGAATCACTAGTATCACTTTCAGGGGTTCCAACCAGCCTATACCATTGGCCGTCCAAGTACATGCCAAAAGTCAATTTTTCTTGTGGTTTATAGGGAATATCACCTTGTGCTTCTATAGAAAAGCCCGCGGTCCTAAGAGCTTTTAAAAAGTCCTCTGTAGACAAGCCGTTTAGATCTTTGACTACACGGTTATAATCAAAAATTTTTAAATCCGAATCAGGGAAAACCACAGCCATAAAAAAATTGTACTCTTCAGTTCCGTCGTGATTAGGGTTATTATCCCTTCTCTTAGTTCCCACCTTGGCCGCTGATGCACAACGGTGATGTCCGTCAGCAATATATAAAACAGGGATTTTTTCAAAAGCCTTAATAATTTCATCTAAGTCCGCTTTATCTTCGATTCTATACAGAATATGTCTAACCCCATCTCCTGTTGTAATATTATACTCTAGGTAAGAGTTTTCCTTAATATTATACATCAGCTTTCTAATCTCAGGATTATCTCTGTAGGTTAAAAAAACAGGTTCTGTGTGGGCGCCACAGGTATCAAAATGACGGATTCTATCTTCTTCTTTTTCTACTCTAGTGTGCTCATGTTTTTTAATCAGGTTTTTCTGGTATTCGTCTACCGAAACCGTACCAACAATTCCCACTTGAGTTCTTCCATCCATTATCTGCTCATAAATATATAAAACATCGTGTGCTTCCTCAACTAAAACTCTTCGATTTTCAAAATCCATCAAGTTTTCTTTTGCCTTTTCATATACTTCCAATGAGTATTGGTTTTCAACTTGTGGTAAATCAATCTCTGATCTAGAAATATGTAAAAAACTGTTGGGATTGCCTTCAGCCATTTTTTCAGCTTCTTTTCTATTCATAACATCATAAGGAAGTGAAATGACCTGGTCCACATACTTCTTTGAAGGTCTTAGGCCTTTAAAAGCTTTTATGATAGCCATTTTTTTATTTCCTCCATTACTTCTCTTTCAACCTCTTCTATGCTCATATTGGTAGTATCTAAGACTATAGCATCTTCGGCCTGTTTTAGCGGGTTTAAACTCCTTGTTGAGTCGTTATTATCTCTATTTTTAATGCTTTCTAGCACCGCTTCGAAAGTTATGTCTTCATCTTTTTCTAACAATTCCAAATATCTTCTCTTTGCTCTCTCCTCTGGAGATGCTGTAATAAAAAATTTAACTTCTGCATCCTTAAAAACATTTGTAGCGATATCTCTTCCATCCATCACAACACTTTTTCTGTAACCCATTTTTCTCTGTAAATCAACAAGTTTTTCTCTTACAAATGGAATAGCAGAACAAATTGAGGCCATTCTTGCCACTTCGCTATTTCTTATATCATCAGAAACATCTTTCCCGTCAAGCCAGGTTCTTCCATTGATAAAATCGATTTCAGTGTTATCTAGCATAATTTTAATTGATGTTTCATCATCTCCTGAAATGTTCTCTTCGATTATTTTAAAAGCCACAGCCCTATACATAGCACCCGTATCAATATAATCGATATTTAATTTACTTGCCACAGATTTCGCAATTGTGCTTTTACCAGAACCTGAAGGACCATCTATAGCAACTTTAATAATATTATTCAAAGCCTACTCCTTTTTTGATAATAGCTTCTCTACTTCCGCCACGAATGTGTTTACGTCTGTAAATTGTCTATACACAGAGGCGAACCTAACATAAGCAACTTCATCAAGTTCTTTTAATTTATCCATAATAAGTTCTCCAACAAAAGAGCTGGGGATTTCTTTCTCCATCAAATTATTGAGTCCTCGCTCTATATCATTAACAACCCTTTCGATGTCAGCCATGGCTACAGGTCTTTTTTCACAAGCCTTTATTATTCCAGATAAAACTTTCGTTCTATCAAAGGGTTCTCTTCTTCCATCTTTTTTCACTACCATCAAGGTCATTTCTTCTATCTTTTCATATGTGGTAAATCTCTTGCTGCACTTATCACATTCTCGCCTTCTTCTTATTGCATGGCCCTCTTCAGTATGCCTGGAATCTATCACTTTTGTTTCTGTGTGTTCACAAAATGGACATTTCATAATTTCACCCCCATTGTTATAAGATTTAGTGACATTATACTACATATAGTGGTCTCTGTAAATAAATGGACAAGGGTAGTGTCTACCTTATGTCACAAAAAAAGCGCTATTAAATAGCACTTTTTTATCTTGTTAAAATGTAAAACTTGAATTCAAGAAGTGGGTCTAGTTTGTAACATTAACTTCTACCAACCATTCCATTACTTTTTCTAAAAGCAGAGTTATAATGATATTTTCTTTTCCAGCAAACTCTTCAAAAGGCTCTCCATAGGCTGCCTCGAATTCATCCATTGAAGAAAATCCTTCTTTTTCAAGCATAGTTTTAAGGCCTTTATCGTACTCTTCTTTTGATACTTCAATTCCTTCATTACGAGCTATGGTATAAAGAACCATTTCTTGTTTACATATAACCTCAGATTGTTGATTGACATAGTCTTCAAATTCTTCTTCTGTCATACCTAGGTATGTATTCAAGAACTCGGGAAACTCCATTTCATAATACGACGCATATGATTTGTAATATTCGTAGTTTTGGTCTATTTTTCTTTTTAATTCCACTTCTGGATATTTTATTACTTCAGAGGATTCAATTACTTTTGTCCATATCTCTGTTTGTACTCTAGCCTTTTCCTGACCTTCTTTGGCCTCACGGACATTTTTTTCAAGCTCTTTCATGTATTCTTCCATAGTTGAATACTGACTATTATTTTTTACAAAGCTTTCGTTAAATTCAGGCATAATTGGATCGCCTTCTTTGTAGTTAATAGTAATTTCAAATTTAGCTTTAGTCCCTTTGAGATTTTCAGCATGGTAATCTTCCGGAAATGTAACATCAATTGTAAATGTACTCCCAATCTTCTCACCAACTATCTGATCCTCAAAACCAGGTATCATACTTCCAGAGCCCAATGTCAAATCTTGGGCTTTAGCAGACCCTCCATCAAAGGCTTTCCCGTCAACAGTTCCATTAAAATCTATGTTTACTTTGTCTCCAATTACGGCAACTCCAGTGGTTACTTTATCTGCTTTAGCTGCTGCAGCTAACACACCACCTATAGCAACATCCAAATCTTCTTGAGTAACCTCAACAGTTTCATAGCTAGAATCAAGTCCTTTGTATTCACCAACAGTGACATACTCTGACAAGTCGTAATCATATATTTCTGAATCTTTGCTGCAGGCTCCTAGTGTAAGAATAAGTCCTAGTATAACTAATGGAATCCACATTTTTTTATTCATAATTGTCCCCTTAAACAACCCTTATCCATCTTATTTGTTGGCTGCACTCTTTGCTGTTTGACATAACTTTGCAAATGCCGCCTGGTCAGAGATGGCCATTTCAGACAAAATTTTTCTATTTACATCGATATTCGATTTTCTTAATCCATCCATTAGACGAGAATAAGAAATCCCATTCATCCTTGCACCTGCATTAATTCTAGTGATCCATAGACTTCTGAAATCTCTCTTTCTATGCTTCCTGCCAGTATACGCACTTCTAAGAGATCTCATAACAGCTGTATTAGCAACCTTAAATTGCCGTCCCTTTGCTCCATAAAAACCCTTTGCCTGTTTTAATACTTTTTTATGTCTCCTATGGGCATTCATACCCTTTTTTACTCTTGCCATGATTTATTTTCCTCCAAAATTATTTACCCATCGCCGCCATTATTCTCTTGAAATCCGCTTTCTTTACCAAAATAGACTTTCTCAGCTGTCTCTTTCTTTTTGGTGATTTCTTGGTAAGGATATGACTTTTATATGCCTTATGTCGCTTTAATTTACCAGTCCCGGTTAATTTAAATCTTTTGCATGCGCCTCTATGAGACTTCATCTTATTCTTCGCCATTTTTTTATGTCTTCCTTTCAAATGTATTATCTGCCCTACTCTTCAGAAGGCTTTTCCTTTTTCTCCGTCTTATCTATTTTTGGTGCCATTATCATAATCAGACTTCGTCCCTCAAATACAGACGGCTTTTCAACAACACCTACTTCGCTTAGGAATTCTTCAAATTTTTTCATAACTTCCTTACCCTTGTTTACGTAATCTCGTTCTCTACCTCGAAATCGTAAACTAACTTTTAGCTTGTCCCCATCTTTTAGGAACTTGGAAGCAGTATTTGCTTTTACTCTTATGTCATGATCCTCAATAAAAGTAGAAAGCCTGATTTCCTTGACCTCAGTAACTTTTTGTTTCTTCTTTGCCTCTTTTTCTTTTTTTTGAATTTCGTATCTGTATTTACCGTAATCAAGAAGCTTACAAACTGGTGGGTTTGCATTGGGAGATATGTTTACTAAGTCCAAGTTTTTGTCTGTAGCTAAACTTAATGCCTCATCCCTACTCATTAAACCCAACATTGAACCGTCCTCGTCGATTACCCTTAATTCTTTGTCACGAATTTCTTCGTTAATCTGATTTTCCTTGCTAATTGGTATGCACCTCCTCTAAAAAAAATAAACGGACACCTCTAAAGTATCCGCTAATTAACACAATTTTTTCATCTTGCAGTTATTATTAACCCTAGGAGCTTAACGCAATTAAGGTGAGAAGCGGAAACTTCTTCTTTGTTACTCACCTAATTTATCATTAGAACCATGGTATGTCAAGGGTTTTTCATAAAACAACCTCCGTTCCGAACAGGTGTTTACATTGCACATAAAATATGATATCTTTATTTCAACAGAAAGTTATTTAGAAAGGATGGGATCCAATGGAAAATTTAAAGAAACGGGAAATAGCTATTCTTGATTATATGAAGTCTGAAATAAAACAAAAGGGTTATCCCCCCACAGTAAGAGAGATTTGCCAAGCTTTAAATATCAAATCAACTTCTACTACCCATAAAGATATAGAGAATCTTGTTCATAAAGGATACATTGTAAAAGACCCTTCAAAACCAAGGGCTCTTATGGTAGTAGATCCAGAAAATCCTAGCATACCTGAAAGCAACTTGCCCTCTACAGTCATAGATATTCCTATTGTAGGGCGAATTGCTGCAGGAATCCCAGTTTTAGCCGAAGAAAACATCGAGGATTATTTCCCTATACCTGCCAGTTTTGCTGGAAAAGGCACAAATTTTATGTTGACAGTAAAGGGAGATTCCATGGTAGATGCGGGCATATTGGATGGCGACTATATACTAGTACAACAACAAAATTCCGCCAATAACGGTGATATTGTTGTTGCAATGGTAGACGGTTTTGAAAGCGAGGCGACGGTAAAAACCTTTTACAAAGAGAGTGATCATATAAGGCTTCAACCGGAGAACCCCAACATGTCACCAATTTTAGTAAAAGAAGTTAAGATACTAGGAAAAGTTCATGGTGTGTTTAGATACATATAAATTACATATCTAATTCTTGGAACAGGGCTTTTATTCTAAGCTCTGTTTTTCTTTTATTCCATAAGATTTCACATTGTTCTTCGTGATTAAATCACTTTTATAAAGTGTATACCAATGTTATAATATTCAAAATATAATGTCTAATATATGATTCCAACTTTATAGATAAAGGAGATATATCCAATGAATCATGATATTGAAAAGATTACCATAGATGGGACCGACTTAAGACAATGGTTTTTGTCTGGTGCCAAAGAAGTAGAGTCAAATAGAAAAGAGTTGAACAGTACAAATGTATTTCCTATAGCAGATGGAGATACAGGTACTAATCTTTATTATACTCTCAACAAAATGAATGCTGCTAACTCCGACAAAACATCATTTAAAGATGTAATACAAATTTTGTCGGAACAGGGCCTTTATAACGCACGAGGAAATTCAGGCATTATTTTCGCCTCATATATCAATGGATTGGCTAAATATGGATCTAGTTTTGAGCAAGTTTCAACAAAAGAGTTTGGAGAAATAGCTTTTGGAGCAGTTGACTCCCTTTATGAAGCTGTAGATGAGCCTGTGGAAGGAACCATGATTAGTGTTATCAGAGAATGGGCTAAATATTTGTTGGAAAACAGTGGTAAAGCTTCTAACTTCATGCCCCTTCTTGCCTCAGCATACAACCATGCAAGCGAAGCCTTATCAAAAACCACCTATCAACTTGCTGTTTTAAAGGAAAATAAGGTAATTGATTCTGGAGCTGCTGGGTTCGTTCATTTTTTAAGAGGAATCAATCTTTCTTTAGGAGATACAAATACCCGTACCAAAAAATCAGATAATAGAAATTACAAAAACCTTGGAGAGGTCTTAGATATTTCAAATCACAAGTATTGCGCAGAGTTTCTTATGATAATGGACCATAGCTCTTCGGAAATCGAAGATATAAAACATCTTGTGCGGTCTTACGGAGATTCTCTTGTGGTAGCTAAAGTGCAAGATAAAGTAAGGGTTCATATTCACACTAATCATCCCGAATTAATTATGTCAGCCCTTGAGCAAAAAGGAGAAATATTGGAACAAAAGATTGATGAGGCCAACATTACAAGTTTTAATAAAAAACAAAAAATTGGCATACTCACTGATTCAATTGCAGACATACCTGAAAGTTATAAAGAGGAACACGCTATCCATACCCTGCCTCTTAGTATAGTTTTTGGAGATAGTTGGTATTTAGATAAACAGACTATTACGCTAAATCAAGTTTTAGAAAAAATTCGCGATAATTCTGATTATCCAACGAGTTCTCAGCCAGAACCTGGGCGTATAAAATTCTGGTGCACAAGGCCTACTTCTTAAAGCAGCTGTAAAAATGGTGGAGGCTG
>CAYLIF010000012.1:0-9885 GCA_964383845.1 uncultured Oscillospiraceae bacterium | reverse complement strand
AATTCTGGTGCACAAGGCCTACTTCTTAAAGCAGCTGTAAAAATGGTGGAGGCTGATATGGACAAAGATTTAATTGTCAAGAATATTGAAGAACTTATCCCAAAAACAAAAATATATGTTTGTTTGAATACTGTTGAATTTGCTACTCGAGGAGGAAGAATACCTAAGTCAGTTGGTAAGATAGGTATGGCCTTAGGTATGAGACCAATAATGTCCATAGATTCTGAAGGAAATGGATCAGCTTTCCATATGGGTTTTTCTCAAAAAGCCCTTAGTAAAAAAATAATGAAACTTGCCAAAGAAGCCATGAAAAATAATGGAATAAGCAGTTATTCCATTGTCCATGCTGATAACCTTCATTTGGTAAAAGAATATGAAAAAACTTTAACTCAAATCATTAAAAAAGGGCCTTCTTTTGTATCAGAGATATCATCTGTGGTGGCAATAAATTCAGGGCCAGGCTCTTTGGCTTTATCGTTTATCGAATCATAGAAAGGAGAATTCATTATGGATATTTTATTGTTGATTTTCATTTACTTTTTCATCTTTTTTCTCATAGGCACCTTTATTAAAAACAATTCTATAGTTGACATGGGATGGGGGATGGGATTTGTTTTGATTGCTTGGTATCTTATGATAGAAAATTGGAATTTCTACATTCCTAGACTTATTATGACAGTTCTAATAACAATTTGGGGGTTACGGCTCTTCATACATATTATTCAAAGAAATTTAGGCAAAGAAGAAGATTTTCGATATAAAAAATGGCGAGAAGAATGGGGTAAATGGCTAATACCACGAGCTTTTCTTCAAGTATACATGCTACAAGGGGTATTTATGGGAATAATAAGTTTACCCGTAATACTGATCCGGTATAAAGCTGGCACTTGGGACTTACTGATACTTTTAATTGGTTTGGCAGTCTGGATTATTGGCTTCATCTTCGAGTCCTTAGGAGATAAGCAATTAAAGAACTTTATAAATAACCCTAACAATCGTGGAAAAATCATGGACCAAGGACTCTGGAAATATACAAGACACCCCAACTATTTCGGAGAAGCAACAATGTGGTGGGGAATATTTTTTATTGGCATTAGTGCAGGTGTTTCAATCATTAGTATTATTAGCCCCTTGACTATCACAACGCTTTTACTTTTCGTATCTGGTGTTCCAATGCTTGAGAAATCCATGAAGGATAAACCGGGTTATAAAGAATACGCAGAGAAAACCAGTATCTTTATCCCCTTCCCACCTAAAAAATAAGAATTAAGGGCTCTTCCCACGGGAAGAGCCCTTGCTAGCATTTAAATCATGTTTACATAATATGTTTTATGTCTTACTTAATCATATTGTCTACAGAATCAAGAACCTTGTCTAAAATCGCTAAAGCATCTAACAATTCTTTTTCTGTAATGATTAATGGAGGAGCAACAATAACCATATTCTCGTGGCTATAAGTTGAGAAGCCTTCTTTTTTAAGCATTCCACAAATTTTACCCATTAGGCCTTCTTTGTCTCCTGCGAATGGAACGATAGGTTCTCTGGTAGCCTTGTCTTTAACTAACTCAACTGCTGAGAACAATCCGATATGCCTTACTTCTCCAACACATGGATGTTTGTCAACAAGCTTATCAAGGAAGTCAGCCAATACTTTTCCAAGAACTTTTACATTTTCTGCAACGTTTAATCTTTTGTACTCTTCAATTGTTGCTACAACTGCAGCGCATCCCATTGGATGAGCAGAATAAGTAAGTCCACAGAACATAACATTGTCATCAAAATGGTCTGCCACTTTTTTGGTAGCAATAACTCCGCCAAGAGGAATGTATCCACAAGTAGCGCCCTTAGCAAAAGTAACTAGGTCAGGAGTAATGTTGAACTGTTGGAATGCAAAGGTAGTTCCAGTTCTATACCATCCAGCCATTACTTCATCACATACCATTAGAATTTCATATTTGTCGCAAAGCGCTCTAACTCCTTCTAAGTAACCTTTAGGTGGAATAAGAATTCCATTGGATCCTACTACAGTTTCTAAGAAGATTGCTGCAATAAGGTGTGCGCCTTCATATTTGATTTGAGTTTCTAATAGGTTTAGATAGAACTCAGTAACATCTTCTTCATTTTTGAAGTTACAAGCTTTTGGAGCTCTGTAAGCATAAGGGCCATCAAACTTTATAAATCCTGGGCCACCAGGTTCATTGGCAAATCTACGAGGCTCTCCTGTAAGCATTCCTGCTCCAGCAGAAGCTCCATGATAAGAACGATACATAGAGAAAACTTTCCATTTACCTGTATATGCTTTCGCCATTTTAAGAGCGTTTTCGTTTGCTTCCGCTCCAGCATTTGTGAAGAAAACTTTTGCGCCTTCCATCTCTGAAGCTTCGACGATAGATTTAGCTGCTTCAGAACGAATATCTAATGCGTATCCTGGTCCCATAAACGGCATTTTATCAGCCTGAGCTTTGATGGCTTCTATAATAACCTTATTGCTGTGACCTAGATTTAAGTTTACAAGTTGGCTAGACATATCGTAATACTGATTACCATCTTCATCCCAGAAGTAAATTCCTTCTGCTTTTGTAACAACCATGGGCTGCAACTTTCCTTGAGCTGACCATGAGTGCAAATTATATTTTTTACTAGTTTCTTTTATATTTCCCATATTATTTCTCCTTTTTTAATGATTGAAAATAGATTGTCAGAATTATGCATCTATCTTAGCTTTGATGCTATCATTGTCAAATAAATCTTCATCAGTTGGTTGGAAGTTAGGAATTTCTCTAGCTACATATGTAAAGTTAAGAAGATCTTTCCATGTTGCGTTATGTGATAGGGAGTTATGTCCCCAAGTTCCGCAACCTAATGTCATTGACATTGGGAATCCACAAGTCCAAGATCCTGAGTTGGAAAGAGACTGAGGAAGGTTTACGCAAACTTTACATACAGGCATCTTGTCTCCAAGATAATCTACTCTTTCTTTTACGCTTGTATGAATACCACAGCTATGGCCTAAGCCTTGATAGTTAATGGTTTTTCTCATCATATCAACAGCTTCTTCAAAGTTCTTTGCTTTTCTGATAGCTGCCACTGGGCAAAGTTTTTCTCCGGCAAATGGGAATTCATTTCCATATCCACCAGTTTCTTCAACAAAAATAGCTCTTGTTTTCTCAGGTACATCAACACCTGCCATTTTAGCAATTTCTGTTGCTACTTTTGCAACTACCTGACGGTTCAAGTCGTGATTCTTAGGAGATTCAGGCCATATGGTCTTCAATAATTTAGCCTTATCTTCTGATCCTTCACTTACAAAGAACACGCCTACTTTTTCCATTGCTGCAACAAATTCGTCATAGCATTCTTCTAGAACTACAACTGTATTCTCAGTAGAACATGAAGTTGCTCCATCAAAAGTTTTAGATCTTATAATCATATCAGCAACTTTATCCATGTCGGTTGTTCCGTCTATGATACTAACAACGTTACCAGTTCCAACACCAATGGCAGGAGTTCCTGAGGAGTATGCCTGTCTAACCATTGGAGTTCCACCAGTAGCTAAAATAAAGTCAACCTGCTCCATCAAAGCTTGAGAAGATTCGATTGATACGAATTCTGGGTCAATAGATTGAACTAGGTCAGCAGGTGCTCCCATTTTAACAATTACGTCACGAATAGCCTCTGTAACTGCTAGATTAGTTTTTCTTGCTTTAGGATGAGGTGCTAAAATAATCGCATTTCTTGTCTTTAAAGCCATTAGAGCTTTAACTACAGGAGTAGCTTCCCCATTAGTTACAGGGATGATAGCTCCAATAACACCCATAGGTTTCGCATATTTTTCAAGATTCTTTTCTTCATCGAAATCAACCAAACCAACGGATTTTTGACCTTTCATTTGGCAGAAGGTTCCCTTAACTTTTGCAAACATTTTTCCTTGTTTGTCTTTAGGAACGCCCATTCCTGATTCTTCAACAAGCATTTCACCAAATTTTAAAGCTACATCTGGCTTAGTAAGTGCATAGGAAACAGCAAATGTTAGATCATCAACTTGCTCTTGTGTAAAGTTTTCTGCAATAGCCTGTGCAGCTCTTGCTTTAGCTATAAGTCCTGCTACATAATCACTGTGTTTTACTGACATTGAATACCCTCCTTTTAAAAAGAAAATTATTTAAATGGTTAAGACGGAATAATTCGTCTTACACCTAACTAAGACGCAATAATCATGCCAAGTTTTCTCGGCTTACAAACGTTGAAGTATCAATCTTTTGAACAAGTGAAATAATTTTTTTGATTCATTAATGTATCGGTTACCACCCATATATAATATATGTTGATAAAATCGCTGAGTTAACATGGTTTGCGGTTACGATTCGTTTTCGATTCATAGATTCATTTATGAATCTATCTACAGGCTAAAGTTTATGTTTTGCCATTTTTCGCACTACAGTAGGTTGGCTTATTCCCAAAGCCTTTGCCATTGACCTTGTAGTTGAATGATTTTTCATGGTTTCTATTAGTATTTCTTTTTCTGTGATTTCCAAAATTTCTTGTAATGATTTTCCCACTCTTTGATTCTTGTTTTTTTGACTGGCCTTTAAAATAAATGGCGGTAAGTTTTCAGGCATAACCACCTCATCCCTAGTGGTAATCACTAGACGTTCAATAATATTCTCCACTTCTCTTGCATTTCCAGGCCATTGATAAGTTAATAGAATAGCTAAGGCTTCGGAGCTTATAATCTTGTCTTCACCTAGCTTCTCATTTAAGTTGTACAATGTAGTATGAACTAAAGGCAAAATATCTTCTGTGCGTTCTCTTAGAGGCGGAACATTTATGGGGACAACGTTAAGCCTATAATATAAATCTTCTCTAAAATGCCCTTGTTCTACTAAGTTGCGAAGTTCCTGGTTGGTAGCAGATATTACTCTTACATCTGTTGGGATGCCTTTAACTCCTCCCACTTTTTTATATTCTCTCTCCTGAATTACTTGTAATAACTTAACTTGAAGATTTAAAGGTAGCTCTGATATTTCATCCAGGAAAATAGTTCCGCCCTCAGCCTCTTCAAAGAGTCCGATTTTACCTTCTACTCTTGATCCAGTAAAGGCTCCACGTTCATAGCCAAATAGTTCCGATTCCATAAGGTTTTCTGGAATGGCACCACAATTTACAGTTACCATGGGCTTATCTTTTCTGTGCCCATTTTTATGTAAGTATCTTGCAATAAGCCCCTTCCCAACTCCAGACTCTCCGGTAATTAAAACTGTAGAATCTACATCGGCTAGTCTCTTGGCAAGAAGCAAAACATTATACATTGATTGGCTAACAGCAACAATCTCTTCATCTCCATACTTATGAGGAGGATTCAGGTTATTTAGTCTGCGTTGAACTCTCTCCAGTTCCTTCTGCAAATGATTCAACTCTGTAATGTCTTTAGAAGTAGTTATTATTTGCCAGATATCACCTTCTTCATTAAAGACAGGAATTCCTGTTGTCAATAAATGCTTGCCAGCCTTATTCTCATGAATCAAGCTGACTTCTTTTTTTTCTTCAAGGACCCTTACCGTTACAGATGGTGAAAATATACCTTGTCTTTCCAGTTCATGTGCCGATATTCCCACAACATTTTTTTTGGATATATTATAAAGGCTTTCACACGCCTTATTGCACCATGATGTAATCCCATCTTTATCATCAATAAAAATAGCATCCTTAATACTGTCTAGCACAGCAATCAGTTCTTCAATTGTGAATTGCTCAGTTTTTTTTGGCATATTATTATAACCCCTCTAAAATACCTTTAAACAGTTTTATCAATTTAACTATTTGTTGAGCAGTTTCTTTATTCCCCTATCTAAACCATCTAGAGTAAGCTCGTACATAGGAAAAACATTTTTTATTTCTTGGATGGTAGCAGCTCCGTACACGGAATCCCAGTTTTTCTCAGAAATAGGGTTCAACCAAATACTGTGTGGATAACGATTGCGAATTTTTTTTAACCAATCAATTCCTAATTCTTCATTATACATACCCAAGATACAGTTACCCCCTTTTCTAAAAAGCTCGGAAGGAGCCATTGTGCCATCACCTACTATAACAACTTTGTATTCGCTATCTAAGTTTGACAAAACCCATTGGGTATCCACCCAATCATTTCTTTTACACTGAGGTGTTTTATAAAGAAATTCGTAAATGCAATTATGAAAATAGTAAACTTTGAAATCTTTAAAATGGTTGGCTTGATTTACAGATTGAAAAAGCCGATTGCACAAACGACTGTATGGAAGCATGGATCCATCTGAATCCATAAGTAACAGAATCTTTACTGTGTTTTTTCTCGGTTTCTCAAAGGCCAATTTAAGTAGCCCACCACTTTTACAAGTTTCGTCAATGGTATCATCAATATTCAACTCCATGGTAGGAGAATCAACCCTAGATGAGTACTGTCTCAACTTTCTAAAAGCCATCTGAAATTGACGAATGTCAATAACTTGATCTTCTCTGAAATCCCTAAAATTCCGTTCTCCGGCAATTTGAAGTGCTGAACGGTGTTTGCCCTCACCACCCGTTCTAATCCCTTCTATATTGTAACCTGAATGCCCTTGTGTAGATGTACCCCCAGTACCAATCCAATAACTACCTCCATCATGTTTCTCTTTTTGTTCTTCCAGTCTTTGTCTAAAGGTTTCGAGAAGTTCTTCTAATTCTTTTTTTTGTCCATCAGAAAAATATGCATCTTCTGGGTCTTTGGATAAAGTATCTCTATTAAGCCAGTCCCAAAACTCTTCAGGTAAATCCCGGGGTGTTTCTACGCAGTTAAAGTATTCTGCAAAGGCCAAATCATACCTATCAAAATCAACTTCGCTTTTAATTAATATTGATCTGGATAAGTGATAGAATTGCTGAAAACTTGAATCAGCCAACCCTTTATCCAAAGCTTCTGTAAGAGTTAGCCATTCATCCATTGATACGTCTATGCGACGGCTTCTTAAGTGATAAAAAAAATCTAAAAACATATTTACCAGTTCCTCAGGGAATAACCCTTATCCTTTATCTCATACATTACTTCTATATCCTGATTTTTTTTCAATAAAACACCCACATAAGGAACTTCATCAATTATCTTAGTAACATCTACTCCACCTAACATAAGTGCTTGAAGCCAGTCTAAAAGTTCCGATGTAGAAGGCAACTTTTGTAAATCTTTCATGTCTCTTAGTTTATAAAATGTTTCTATAGCATTGGCAAGAAGATTCTTTTCAACTTCTCCATAATGTACCTTTACTATCTCTTCCATTTTATCCCTATCCGGAAATTCAATATAGTGAAATATGCACCTTCTCAAAAATGCATCTGGTAGTTCCTTTTCCGCATTGCTTGTTATTATAACTATGGGACGATTCTTCGCGCTTATGGTTTCTTTGGTTTCATGAATATAGAATTCCATCTTGTCTAGTTCCCAAAGAAGATCATTTGGAAACTCTAAATCTGCTTTATCTATTTCATCTATAAGCAGAACTGGAGGTCTTTCTGCTGCGAATGACTCTCCTAATTTCCCCAATTTCACATATCTTCCAATATCCGTTACATCTCCCTCGCCGAATTGGCTATCATATAGGCGTTGTACCGTGTCATATGTGTAAAGCCCTTCTTGTGCTTTTGTTGTAGATTTAATGCTCCACACTAACAATTCAATACCAAGAGCCTCCGCAATTGATTGCGCTAACATGGTTTTTCCAGTTCCGGGTTCACCCTTAATTAGTAAGGGTTTTTTTAATGCAATAGATACATTAACGGCATTCATTAGTTCATCCGTTACAACATAATCATCGCTTCCTTTATATTTTGATGTTTCTTGCATGCTAAATATTTCCTTTCTACAAACCTATAATTAATGGTACCAATATGGGCACGACAATACTTAATGCCACACCACTTACAAAACTATATATAGTAATATTTGGAGCTGTAGCTCTCTCTACAATAGGTAAACAAACATCCATGGCAGCCGCTCCTGGAAGACTTGTGGCTTCAATAAATCCAATATACTTAGCCACAAAGGGTATTAACATAATTCCAAGCATCTCTCGCATTACGTTATATAAGAAAGCTAATGCGGATATTTCCGCACTATATTCTGCTAGGATAATAGGGGCTAATGTGTACCAACCAAAACCAGCACTAACTGCCATGCTTTCTCTTGCAGTAATAGGTAAAAATAGAGATACTAAAAAAGCAAAAATCAAAGTGCCAAAAATAATTGCCAAAGGGAATATAAGGACTCTAAGCCCTACCTTTTTGAAACTTTGAATTACAGTCCCCTCAATTCCTAAGTCAACACCTACAAAAAACAAAAGAAGCGACAAACCAACAATTAATAGTGGCCCGGACATAGTTATGAAAGCTTCGGTCAGAAATGTGGCACCAGATATAAAACCTAATACCACTGATATCATAATCCATTTTGTCATAACTTGATACCCTTTCGGTCAATGCCAACCAATTTTCTGGCTAGAAATACGAAAAGAACAGACCCTATAAAGGTGGCCATAGTTAGAATAAACGCGTTAACTCCAATGGTACTTAAGTTCGCTACGACCCTTTCATCTGATCCAATTCGACTACCCATTAAAAAAACCAAGCAAAGAACTGCTACAGTAGCAGCTTTAGCGGCCATTGGTTTTCTTCCATTTTTTTCTCTTATTCTTTTACCTACAAAGTATCCAAGAACCGCCATACCTAAATACAGCACCAAAAGTTTCAATTATTAGTCCTCCTATTCTTCAATCAATTTGAGCAACTGGGACTATGAAATCTATTGACAAGGGCTCAACTTTGAATTCAATACTACCAGTCTCAAATATTTCACCGTCAGCACAAAGTCTTAGAATGCCGTTCTCCGGTTTTATAAAAAGTTTTTTACATTGTTTGTAAGTTATTATTTTTTCAATACCTGTGGTTTCAAGATGGGTTCCTTTTGAATAGTGAGGAAAGAGGGAAATAAAAGACCTTCGAGGAATATCTGCAACCAAGCTCACATCCATTAGACCATCATTCACCAGGGCTCTGGGAACACCCTTTAACCCACCACCACAATAGCTACCATTTCCTATAGAAGCCATTAACAATCCACCTTTATACTTTGTCCTATCGTCGAACTCGATTTCTAGATTCGTGCCCTTCTTCTTAATAAGTGTCAAGAGAATACCAACAAAGTAGGCCATAGAACCATGTAAAAAAGGGTACTTTTTTAAGATTGAGGTTCTATAAACAACATCACAGTCAAACCCTATATTGAACATATTTATACAATGACGAAGGACTTCTTTTTTCCCATCATTATATTTAAAAGCAATTAGGTCTACCTTTTCAGGCACACCGAGCATTTGCGCTTTAATATTGGTAAAGTCTATATTTTGAAAGTTTCGTACAAAGTCATTACCTGTACCAGTTGGAACGCATCCCAAGTAAAGCTTATGGGTATCTCTGAATTCAAACATCGCATTCATAACTTCATTTAGTGTACCGTCTCCACCACATGAGTATATCCTATAAGTTGAGCCCTCTGGTAATGTGTTTAAAAAGTCTCGTGTATAATAATAACCATCATATATTTTTTTTGTAGTGTGAACAGCAACATCGATATTCAGAGCAGCTCCAGCCTCAAATATTTTCTCAACCAATCCTTGATCTGCGTTGCCTTTACCCGCTTTGGGATTTACAACAAAAAAATGTTTCATTCATACCTCTTAACAAGAAATACCCACATACAATTTTAGTATACTATAATTTTATCCTTTATTAAATGGGTATATTTTGGTATAATTAAAAAGATTTATGGAGAGGTATCGAAGTGGTCATAACGGGGCTGACTCGAAATCAGTTTGGGAG
>CAYLIF010000011.1:0-44618 GCA_964383845.1 uncultured Oscillospiraceae bacterium | reverse complement strand
TGAACCTATTGCACAAGGAATATCCATGGCTAAAAAGGACTTGAGGGGGAACATAGAAAGTGTTCCTGCTATAGCTCCCGCCACAGTGGATCTCTTCCAGAAAAGAGCTCCCATTGTAGGAACGATTACTTGTGCAGTTCCTCCTAAAGCTACTAGACCAATTGTTACCAAAAGTCCTGGTATGAAAAGAGTCATTACGTAGGCTATAGCGGAGAAAATTAGAATGGCCCATCTTCCAACCCATACCAAGTTTTTCTCGGACATGTTCTTATTGATATAAGTTTTGTGGAAGTCCATTGTATAACCAGCTGACATGGCGTGAATTTGAGAGTTTGCTGTAGACATTGCAGCAGCAGCTCCACAAGCCATAAGGATAGCAGCTAGAACAAATGGCGCATGGTTAAATAATACTGTAGGAAGAACATAATCTGCGTTGCTGTTTACTAAGTCTGCAACATCAGGGTAAAGAAGCTTGCCACTGTTACCAGTTAACATACTACCAATATATGCAATTGCTGCAAAACCTAGTAAGAAAGGCATCATATTGAATAGTTTTCCTGATTTAACAGCATACATTCTTGTCCAAAGTTGGGGTCCCATAAAGGATCCAACTGGTGTAATAATAAACATTGCTAACCAGTTCATCCATTTTCCGTCACCCAAAATTCTTTGACCAGGGAAATCAGTTCCTAACTGGTTAAACATTGCTGTAGGTCCACCCAATAAATCGGCAATATAAAAACCTGCGAAAATCATTCCAAAGAATAATAATACTCCGTAGAAGATATCTGTCCAGGCAACGGCTCTAAGTCCACCAGCCCATACGTAAATAATTATAACTACGTAGAACATCAAAGCAGCTAAAGCGAAAGGTATTTGATTACCAGAAGCAACCTGAATCAGGTAAGCGCCACCTGATAGCTGAATTTGAAGGTATGGTATGGTGAAAAGTAGCATAATTACGGCAATAATATTGCCTAAAGGAATAGACCCATACTGATGTACGAAAAAATCCTTAGGAGTTATATAACCGTTAAGTCGACCCATATACCATATTTTCTTACCAATACCAAAATACATAAGACCAAATAGAATGTTCCATGCAATAGCTGTCCAATACATGGGCCCGAATGTGTAAAAATATCCGTTGGAACCTAGGAATGCAAAAGCGCTCCACCAGGTGGCAGCTACTGTAAAGAATACGGCGATTGAGCCCATGCCTCTTCCTTGGACGAAGTAGTCCTCAGTAGTTTGAACGGATTTTCCTTTTGCTATAAAACCTATTGCCAAAGGGAAGATCATAAAGAAGGCGATAATTAGTAATGCTGCTATATTTCCACTCATTGAGAAGCACCTCCTTGTACTGGGGCTGGTTGATTTTCATTCTTTGCTTCACCCCAATTGTCTTTCCATGCGATAAAGATTACAATGCACATGTACAACCAGCAGCAAAGAATAAAGCCGTAGATAAATGGGAAGCCAAAGATATATGGCTCTGCCTTTTCTTTGAAAAAGAGTACGCCAGGGAATTCCATGGCCATAAAGCCTATCAGTATTAAAATCCAATATACTTTGGATTTTACTGACATTTTAAGATCATCTGGTCTCATAATCGATTCTCCTTTCATTAAAATGAATAGTATAAAAGCGTTCTACTACATATATATTACGCCATGGTTGTTAAGAACGTTTAAAGGTTATCTTAAAATTATCTAAAAATTCCGAAATGCCTGTTAACTTATTGACGATTTCAAAAAATGAGTGCTTGACCGTCCATAACTAAGGGAGATATAATAAATTTGAACACAATTGGGTTCAATAATTCCAATGGCGAACCAATTGATATTCAAAGTTCCCTATACAGAACTCTGAAGAACTGATATTTCAACGTATTCCATTTGGCACAGACCTTGCAATATAGTTAAGTATAAGAAAAAACAAGTAATTTGTAATAACAAACAATTAGGAGGATATCAAAATGAAAAAAGGATGCCCATATGGAACACACCGTGTTATTTCGCCAAAGGGAGTATTGCCACAACCAGCTGATGTTATTGATAATACCATGGAGCTTTATGACAATGAAGTATTAATTGACGTTCAGACTCTTAATATTGACTCTGCCAGCTTTACACAGATTGAAAGCCAAGCAGAAGGAAATATAGACGAAATCAAAAAAATCATGACTGGAATAGTAGCCAAAGCAGGGAAACACAAGAACCCTATAACAGGTTCTGGGGGAATGTTAATTGGAAGGGTAAAAGAAATTGGACCAGCTTATGTTGGAGACTTAAAGGTAGGAGATAAAATCGCAACCCTAGTATCATTATCCCTTACCCCTCTTAGAATAGATGAAATATTTGAAGTTCGTCCTGATATTGACCAAGTTGACATTAAAGGACAAGCCATTTTATTCCAAAGCGGCATCTATGCTAAGATTCCTAATGACATGGCAGAAGGGTTAGCCCTATCAGCTCTTGACGTAGCTGGAGCTCCTGCCCAAACAGCAAAACTTGTAAAATCAGGAGACACAGTTGTTGTAATAGGTGGTGGTGGTAAATCTGGCCTTTTATGTCTCTATGAAGCAAAAAAGAGAGCAGGGGTTACAGGCAAGATCATTTGTATGGGACATAGCGAGAGATCAACTAACCGTGCAAGAGATTTGGACTTAGCTGATCATTACTTGGCAACAGATGCTACAGATGCAGTGGGAATGTACAATAAAGTTATGGACCTAACTAACGGTGAATTAGCCGACGTAGTAATCAATTGTGTAAATATCGAGAACACAGAAATGGCCTCAATTCTTTCTTGTAAAGATGGAGGAACAGTTTACTTCTTCTCTATGGCTACAAGCTTTACAAAGGCAGCATTAGGTGCTGAAGGAGTAGGAAAAGATGTGAATATGATTGTAGGAAACGGCTATACAAAAGGCCACGCAGCTATTACTCTTCAGATCTTAAGAGAGTGCGAGCCTTTGAGAAAATTATTCCAAGAAATGTACTCATAAGAACTAATTATTAGACATTTAAAAATCTAAAGCCCTATAAAAAGAAAGAAGGTATAAGAAATGACTATTAGAAATTGGAAAGAGGTTCCATTGTGGAAAGATGTAACCGATGAGCAATGGAATGACTGGCACTGGCAGGTGGCAAATAGACTATCTAAGGTTGATGAAATCGCGCAAGTTGTTAAATTAACTGATCAAGAAAGACAAGACATTGAAAAAGTAATGAAAGGTTTTCGAGTGGGAATAACACCTTATTACGCTTCCTTAATGGATCCAGATGATCCACGATGTCCAGTAAGAATGCAGGCAGTTCCAACATTAGCTGAGATTCATAGAGCAGAAGCAGATATGATGGACCCTCTTCACGAAGATGAAGATTCTCCAGCCCCAGGATTGACCCACAGATATCCAGATAGAGTACTTTTCCTTATTACGGACCAATGCTCCATGTATTGTAGGCACTGTACAAGAAGAAGATTGGCAGGGGAGACTGACGGCGCTCGTTCAAGAGAAGATATAGATGCTTGTATAGATTACATAAAGAAAAGTCCAGAAGTAAGAGATGTTCTTCTATCTGGAGGAGACTGCTTATTGGTTGAAGATGATGTATTGGAATATATCATTTCAGAACTAAGAAAAATACCCCATGTTGAAATAATTCGATTGGGGTCTAGAACTCCTGTTGTAATGCCAATGCGTATAACGGACAAACTTTGCGAAATGCTTAAAAAATATCATCCCATTTGGCTTAACACCCATGCTAACCACCCCAAGGAGCTAACTCCCGACTTTGGAGAAGCTTGTCGTAAGATGGCAGATGCTGGTATTCCTTTAGGCAATCAAAGCGTACTTCTTAGAGGAGTAAATGACTGTCCACACATTATGAGAGACTTGGTTCATGGGCTAGTTAAGCACAGGGTAAGACCATACTATATTTACCAGTGTGACCTGTCTTTGGGAATCGAGCATTTCCGAACCAAAGTATCCAGCGGAATCGCTATTATTGAGGCTCTTCGAGGCCATACATCGGGATTTGCAGTGCCAACATTTGTTGTGGATGCCCCTGGCGGCGGTGGAAAAACTCCAGTAATGCCACAGTATGTTATTTCTCAGACTCCAGAAAAGGTAATCTTGAGAAACTATGAAGGGGTTATTACTAGCTACGCAGAACCCACGAATCTCGCAGACCTTCCTTGCACTTGTGATTACTGTACAGGGAAAAAAGAGTATCACTTTGAAGGCGTTGCAGGAATAGCCCAAGGAGAAAGAATGTCCATGGAACCTGCTCATCTTCTTAGACACGAAAGAAACAAATAAAAGAATAGACAAGGGAGAATATGGATCTATTAAAGGGACTAGCCCATAAATATAAAACTATTTCAATTGTAGGGATGGCAAAAAATTCTGGAAAAACTACTGCCTTAAACTTTTTTATTGAAGAGGCAATAGATGAAGGATTAACCATCGGAGTTACTTCAACAGGTCGTGACGGAGAATCAACAGACCTTGTAACTCAAACTGAAAAGCCTAGGGTATTTTTGTACACAGGCACTTTAGTGACACTTCCTACTAAGCTTTATGAAATGGCCCAGGCTGGTTTGGAAATATTAGAAATGACTAATTACAGAACCCCCTTAGGTCCTATCCTTTTATGTAAGGTTGTGGAATCCGGGAACGTACAGATTGCAGGTCCTGGAAACACAAAAGACCACAAAGCTTTATGCGACAAAATGTTAAACTTGGGAGCAGAGCTTATCCTAATAGACGGAGCTATAGATCGAAAGTCAATTGCAGCACCAGAAAGCTCAGATGGAGTAATTTTAGCTACAGGAGCGGTGCTTTCACGAAGCCTTAAAAAAGTGGTAGAAGAGACTGCTCACATTGTTGGGCTTTATGGACTTCCAAAATTAGAAGAAAAGCGTGTTAGCGATTTGATAAAAGCAAGCTCACCAAAAAAAATTATATTAGTTGATCATAAGGAAGAGGGAATGGTAGCAAGAGCCTTGGACTTGAAAACCGGACTAACCGCTTCCCGAGTACTAGATGACGAGATAAATGAATATACAAAGTTCGTATACCTACCAGGAGCTTTAACCAGTGGTGTGATTGAAGATATATATCCGGAGAAATTAAGGCAAGTGGTCTTTTTATTAAAGGATCCTACGAAGATTTTCATCCCTAGCCAACACTGGCAACAACTTCGAAAACGAGGACTTCAAATAAAAGTCCTTGAAAATATCAGAATATTGGCAGTTACAGTGAATCCCACAGCCCCTTCAGGGTATGGTTTTGACCATAGTGAGTTTTCGGCAGCAATGAAGGGGGCACTAACTGATGTCCCTATTATTGATGTGAAAGGTTAGGGAGAGTTATAATGGCAGCAAGATTAGCGAATGTCAAAACCAGACATCAAGCAGGCTTTGATTATGTTCTGGCCAATCTTAATATTTTGACGCCTTTTGGAGAATTTGTAAGGAAGAATTTACAAGCATATTTCCCTGGAGAAGAGGAACTTCTGAAAGAGGAGTTGGACCGAGTTGCCTTCCTGAAAAAAGCGAAAGAAGACCATAAAGAATTTTGGGATTCCATAGAAATGACATTCATGGAAATGAAGGAAAACAATTTTACAATACGAAGAGCAAAGAAAGACGTTCTTACGGTTGTAGAGATATTTGAGCTAAAGCAGTTAATCTTAGCCATGGAATTCTTACGGAAAGCCTTATTGGCCTACAAAAATCATGAAGACCAAAGTGTTCCGGATGTCTTTTTATTAGACTCCCTTGAATCCCTGCTAAAAGACCTAGACCCACGCAATGAGGGGCTAAAGACATTTTACCTTTATGATGAGTTTTCCCCTGTTTTGAGGGAGCTAAGAGAAGAGAAGCGGGAGCTTGAGTTATCAATCAGAAAAGAAAGACGAATGCTTGTAAAAAAACTCAAGGATGAAAAAGGGATAAACCTTACACCAAGATATGAATGTATAGTCTCTAAATCAGAGCAGTCAAGAATAAATGAAATGGAATGTACAGAGGGGATTTGTAGAGTCGACGAGGATTACATGTCTGTCACATATGAACTTAAGGACTCAGAGTCTATCCATAAGATGATTCAACAAATGGACCACATCGAAGAGGCATTAGATGAAGAAGAGTTAAGGGTGAGGGAGGTCATATCACGAAAAGTGGCTGAAAAGGAAACCCCTCTTTTAAGTAATTGTGAGAGGGTGGGACGGCTGGACTTTACTTATTCAAAAGCGATTCAGGCTTTTCACAGAAATCTTAGCCAGCCAGAAATTCTTGATGAACACCGGCTCGAGATAGAAGAAGGAAGGCACCTTGAGGTTGAAACCCTTCTTGAAAAAAAAGGACAAAAGTATCAGCCTGTGAGTCTATACCTAGAACAGGGAGTGGCCTGCATTACTGGAGCTAATATGGGAGGCAAAACGGTTTCATTAAAGTTGGCTGGTCTTGTTGCTTTGATGGCCCAATATGGCTTTTTTGTACCTGCCCAAAGAGTAAGGCTAGGACTATCTCAGCATATACAGATGCTAATCGGTGATAGCCAATCTTTGGAGAGAGGTCTTTCAAGTTTTGGGGGAGAAATGGAAGAACTTAGAGAAGCTTTAGACTTAAGTAAACCACGAAGTCTCCTTTTGATTGATGAGCTTGCCAGCGGAACCAATCCCAAAGAAGGTACTGCATTAAGTAAGGCTTTGGTAAACTATTTAATGAAAAAAGAATATATATCATTATTAACAACTCATTTTGATAGTGTTACGGAAATTCCTGGACTGGTTAATTTACAAGTTACAGGGTTGGCAAATGCAGATTTCATAAAACTGAAACGAGAACTGAAATACGCAAACAGAAAAGAACGGATACAGCTGGTTGCAAAGTATATGGACTACCGTCTTACAGTTGTAGAGGGACAGAGAGATGTTCCCAAAGAGGCAATAAATATAGCAGAAATATTAGGACTGTATGACGAAATAATTAGTGCTGCAAAAGAATATTTATAAGGAGATTTTTAGATGAAAAGTAAACTAAATCTCGATCCAAAAAAGATTGATGAAGCCCGTGAGTATGCAGCAAAAATTGCTAGCAGCTTACAGGAATTTATCGATGATCACACAACTGTTTCAACAGAGCGGACCGTTGTCAGGCTCCTGGGTGTGGATGGAACAAATGATGTTGAGACACCTTTACCCAACATTATTGTAGATGTGCTAAAGGACAATGGTGTCTTAGAAAAAGGAGTTTCCTTTTGGCTTGGCAATGCTATGGTACAAACAGGACTAAAGCCCCAAGAAATTGCAGAAAAAGTTTCAAATGGAGAACTTGATATACTGAAACTTCCAATTGCTTCAAGCAAAGAAATTGAAGATAAATTGGCCCCAGAAGTTGATGCGACCTTAAAAACAATCAGAAAGCAAACTGAGTATAGAGACAACTTTATCAACACAATAGGAGAAGGTAAAAAGCCATATCTTTACGTAATTGTAGCTACAGGCAACATTTACGAAGACGTGGTTCAGGCAAAGGCTGCCGTAAGGCAAGGTGCGGATATCGTAGCTGTTATAAGAACTACGGCTCAAAGCCTTTTAGACTATGTACCTTACGGACCCACTACTGAGGGATTTGGGGGAACCTATGCTACTCAGGAGAACTTTAAAATTATGCGAAAAGCCCTTGATGAGGTGGGAGAAGAAGTTGGTAGATATGTAAGATTGTGTAACTATTCCTCGGGTCTTTGCATGTCTGAAATTGCTGCCATGGGAGCAATAGAAAGACTAGATATGATGCTTAATGATGCATTATACGGCATTTTGTTCAGAGACATTAATATGCAAAGGACCTTAATCGACCAGTATTTTTCTAGAGTTATTATTGGATATTCTGATTGTATATTTAACTCTGGTGAAGACAATTACCTTACTACTTCAGATGCATTTGATGAAGCCCACACAGTATTAGCTTCTCAATTTATCAATGAACAGTTTGCTGTTCTTGCCAATATCAAAGAAGAACAAATGGGATTAGGTCATGCTTTTGAAATGGATCCAGACCTTGAAAACGGTTTCCTCTATGAGATTGCTCAAGCTACGATGGCAAAAGAGATATTCCCCAAGGCATCCTTAAAATATATGCCTCCAACCAAATTCATGACGGGAAATATTTTTAAAGGCGCAGTTCAAAACGCTATGTTTAACATGGCTTCGGTATGGACAGGTCAATCAATACAATTGTTAGGTATGCTTACAGAAGCAATTCATACCCCCCATATGCAAGATCGATACTTGGCTTTGGAAAATGCTTCCTATGTATTTAATAATGCCCGAGACCTAGGAGAAGAAGTTGAATTCAAGCAGGACGGTATTATACAAAAGAGAGCCCAGAAGGTTTTGGATGATGCAAGTGTATTGTTAAGAAACATTGAAGAAGAAGGATTGTTCGCCACTATAGAACAAGGAAAATTTGGTGGCGTCAAAAGAGCCAGAGATGGAGGAAAGGGCTTGGCTGGGGTTTGTAAAAAAGACGCAGACTATTTCAATCCCTTCATCCCACTAATGATGGGAGGTGGAAAATAATGGATACTGAAAGAATGATGACAGCTAAGATAGATACTGCTGTTGCAGAAGTGGATTTAAAAAAGGTTAAGCCCTATGGAGATACCATGAATGATGGCATGACAGAATTAGCCTTTACTTTGCCTGTACCTTTTGGAGAAGAAGCCAGTGAGGCTGGAAAAATTCTTGTTAAGAAAATGGGATTTACAGAACCAAGTGTAGTATATTCCAAGGATTTAGGAGGCAACTTTACATTCCTAGTTATATACGGTAAGTGCAGTCATACAGTAGACTATACAGAAATCAAGGTTACCAAGGTTGAGCAAACTGTAATGGATCGAGACCAGTGTGCAGCCTATATTGAAGAGCATATTGGAAGACCGGTTGTAATCGTCGGGGCATCCACTGGCAGCGATGCCCATACAGTAGGAATTGATGCCATTATGAATATGAAGGGCTTTCATGGTCACTTTGGTTTGGAAAGGTACAAGGGAATTGAAGCTATTAATATGGGTTCTCAAGTCCCCAATGAAGAGTTGATTGCAAAAGCTGTTGAAGTTAATGCAGATGCTATCTTGATTTCTCAAACGGTAACCCAAAAAGATGTACATATCACAAACCTTACTAACATGATTGAGCTTCTAGAGGCAGAAGGCTTAAGAGACAAAATAATAGTAGCATGTGGAGGCCCTCGCATAACCCATGAATTAGCACAAGAATTGGGCTTTGATGCAGGCTTCGGCCCCCACTCCTATGCAGAGGACACAGCGACTTTTGTTTTGGAAGAAATGGTTAAGAGAGGTATGAAGGATAAAAAACCTCTATAGTAATGTTCTGAATTAGATAAGTAGAAAGGAATATAATAACTATGATTGATAAAATCAGAACAGCCGATGAGGCCATTGCGGACTTAAAAGACGGGATGACTATAATGGTTGGAGGTTTTATGGCCACAGGATCACCAGAACACTTAATGGACGCAATTGTGCGAAAAGGAGTAAAACATTTAACTGTTATTGGAAATGATGGTGGTGTTCCAGCTAAGGATGGTAAGACGGCTCGTGGTATAGGCAAACTCATTGAGGCAGGATTAGTAGATCATCTAATCGCCTCACATGTGGGGCTTAATCCACAAGTTGGTCAAGGAATGATGGAAGGCACTTTGAAGTGTTCTCTTATTCCTCAAGGAACCCTGGCAGAAGCAATTAGAGCTGGAGGGGCAGGCTTAGGGGGCGTTCTAACGCCAACAGGAGTTGGAACAATAGCTGCAGAGGGAAGAGTAATTATTTGCGTTGATGGAAAAGACTTTCTTCTAGAAAAACCTCTTAAGGCCGACTTCGCCTTTATAAGGGCAACTCATACCGATAAATTTGGAAATTTCATGAGTGCAAAATCCACTAAAACCTTTAACTATGTAATGGCCATGGCGGCTGAAACCGTGGTTGTTGGAACAGAAAATTTGCATGAAATCGCAGAATACGACCCAGACTTCTACCATATGCCTGGTATTTTCGTCACATATATTGTAGGAGGTGAAATGATATGGCAGATTTAAAACATAGAATAGCAAAGCGGGTTGCAAAAGAGTTTAAGGATGGATATGTAGCTAATTTGGGTATTGGTTTACCTACTTTAGTTTCCAATTATCTGGCAGATGATGTAGATGTTATTCTTCAGTCGGAGAATGGGTTCACTGGAATTATTGGCGCTGCTGAGCCTGGTAAGGAAGACGTGGATGTTATTAATGCAGGGGCAGGATATGTAAACTACGAGCCAAGAACCTGCTTCTTTGATAGCGCAACTAGTTTTGCAATTATAAGAGGAGGCCATGTAGATGTTACTGTCCTAGGTGCTATGGAAGTAGACGAAAAGGGAAACCTTGCCAACTGGATTGTTCCAGGGAAAATGGTTGCTGGAATGGGTGGAGCCATGGATTTGGTAACTGGAGCAAAAAAAGTTATTATAGCCATGCTTCATACCCAAAAGGGTGCGCATAAGATTTTGAAACAATGTACGCTGCCATTTACAGCACAGTGTGTGGTAGACTTAATTGTTACGGAAATGGGAGTTATGGAAGTTACCCCTGAAGGCATAGTTTTGAAGGAAATGCACCGTGATTACACCATGGAGGAACTTAGAGAAGCAACAGGTTGTGAACTTATAATTTCCCCTGATTTAAAGCCAATGATGGAAGACTAAACAAAGGCTAAACGAAGACTAATGTGTTGACTTAAAAAAAGAAAGTAAAGCAAATTAAAGGGGCCGTTCTTCAGAATGTTAATGTGGGGCGGCCTTTTAATTTGCCTAAGTTTGTAGTATTCTAGTAGAAAAGCTGAGGCTATTATTAAGATGGCTAAAATAGCAGCCCTTAGCTTGAAATTATCAAGAGGGGTGTAGATAGATGACCAAAACATATTTGCAATTAATCAGTGCCATGCTTATGTGGGGATCCATTGGGATTTTTGTAAGAGCGGTGCCACTACCTAGCCAAGAACTGGTTCTGGCAAGGTGCGTTCTTGGAAGCATTTTCTTGCTAGGGGTTTTTGCTATTAGAAGGCAGAAGCCAGATCCAGTAGCCCTAAAGAAATACTTGCCTCTTCTATCTTTTTCTGGAGTGATAATGGGGATTAATTGGATATTCCTTTTTAAGGCATTTACCCTGACAACGGTTAGCGCAGCTACCTTGGCATATTATTGTGCTCCTATATTTGTAATGATTGGTGCAACCCTTTTATTAAAGGAAAAATTGACTTGGATAAAGGCTGCTGCAGTAATCGCCGCTATGATTGGAATGATCTTGGTAAATGGAACTGATATGGCAGGGGTGAATCCCACCCTTGGTCTTTTATCAGGCTTGGCAGCAGCGGTGTTTTATGCTGGAGTTACACTAATCAACAAATTTGTTCATGGATTGACAGGCCTTGAGACGACTATCGTACAATTATTAGCAGCCACCCCTGTGGTCCTTGTATTTTCATTGGTTACTCATAAAGGCCCTTGGCTTATGTTAGAGGGGAAAGCCCTTATGGCCTTGTTGGTATTAGGAATTGTTCATACTGGAGTTTGTCTTTACCTATATTTTTCGGCCATTCAAAAACTACCTGGACAAACAGTAGCCATATTAAGTTATATAGATCCAGGTTCTGCACTATTCTTTGCCGCCATATTCTTAGGCGAAAGACTTTCTTTAATTCAGATAGTAGGTGCTGCGCTGATATTAGGTGGAGCTGCTTTTGGAGAACTATACAAGAGAAACAAAAACCGAGTCCCACAGATATAGGCTTTTTTATAATATTATTTTCGAAAAATTCTATTTAAATGTTTCATATTATGATATAGCTAGCTCGAGTTTTTAACAAAAAAATAATTTACTATAATGATATCACTTATTTTCCTCAAGTAAAGAAAGGCATTATATATGAATAAAGATATGGTCTTTGAAAACTTAAGCTTGCAACAAGCTATATATTAGAATATTTAACAGGTGGGTGGCCCTGGCAAACTTATACGGATTATGATATTAACTTTCAAGGAAGGATAGCACTTTCTCCATCAATAAGATTTGGCCTTGGCGGGTTGCTTTTTGTATATATTTTACAACCCCTATTTACAAAAATTACGGACAAGCTATCAAAAGCGAAACTGATTATTATTTCCAATATACTAGCAGCTATAGTAATCATTGATTTAATATTTACATTGGGAGTGAAGAACCTTATTAGTTAATGAATTAGCATAAGAGGAATGAGGATGCAGCCAGTGGTAGAGTTAAAACGAAAAAGTGGTGTTTTGATGCCCATATTTTCATTGCCTTCTCCCTACGGGATTGGGAGCTTTGGCAAAGAGGCCTATGAATTTATAGACTTTTTAGAAATGGCTGGTCAAAGCTATTGGCAGATACTTCCCTTAAACCCAACTGGTTATGGGGACAGCCCTTATCAAAGCTTTTCCGCCTTTGCCCTTAATCCACTGCTAATTGATTTTCCAAATCTTTGCCAGAGGGATTTAGTGACTTGGGAAGAGTTGGAACGATCAGGCCTTAGCAACAATCCGGACAGGGTGGATTATGGTAATTTATATGCCTCGGTCTTTCCTCTTCTTCGAAAGGCTGTTTCTAGGGTAGCTGAAAATAGCAGAGAACTTTTGGAGTTTCGAGGGCGAGAAAAATATTGGCTAGCCGACTATTCCCTATTTATGGCAATTAAGGAAGAAAACGGCATGGCCCCAATATGGGAATGGCCTGAGGACATCCGTCTTGCTAAAGATGAAACCCTTGAAGAACTTAGAGAAATCTATGCTTCTGATATTCACTTTTGGGATGTTGTACAGTATCTTTTAGCAGATCAGTGGAGGGGAATCAAAAAATATGGAGCTGATAAAGGGATAAACATTATTGGGGATATGCCAATTTATGTTTCCGCAGATTCGTCAGACTTTTGGGCTCATGAAGAACTATTCTTAGTAGATGAGGATAGAAGAATAAGAAAAGTTGCGGGGTGTCCTCCTGATGATTTTTGTCTTCAAGGACAGCGTTGGGGGAACCCTCTTTATCGCTGGCCTGTTCATAAAAGCACTGAATTCCAATGGTGGATCAGTAGATTTGCTAATGCCCAAGATAATTATCATGGTGTTCGCCTTGATCATTTTAGAGGCCTAGCAGGTTACTATGCTATTCCCGCCCAAGGTGAGACGGGAGAAAATGGTGTTTGGGAAGATGGGCCTGGCTGGGAGTTTGTAAAAACAATTCTCGAGAAAATACCCAGTTACCTTATCATTGCGGAAAATCTTGGCCACTTAACCAAAGATGTAGATAAGCTACTGAAGAAAAGCGGCTTCCCGGGGATGAAAGTCCTTCAATTTGCTTTTGAACCAGGCAAAGACAGTATTTACCTTCCCCACAAATATGAAAAGAATTCCGTGGTTTATACGGGCACTCACGACAATAATACCTTAAAGGGTTGGGCTGCCAATGCTTCTCCAGCTGAGATAGATATGGCCATTGAATATTCAAGAGCTACTAATAAAGAAGAACTCCCCAAGATGCTGATTCAGCTTGCCATGGAGAGTAACTCTAATTTGTGTGTGATACCCATTCAAGACTGGTTAGGCCTAGGTGAGGAAGCAAGAATCAATATACCTGGATCTTCCCAAGGCAATTGGATTTTTCGTGTCTTGGCAAAACAGTTAAGTATTGAGCTAGCACAAAAGATTCGACTACAAACTCAAAAGGCAAGACGACTATAGTGAAATAAACAATATTTAAAAGAATCTTTGCGAATTGATTGGGACAAAAATTTATCTGAGGTGCTTTTCAATAAGATCAATAAAAGTATCCAGATATTCTTTTTTGGTAAAGAGGGCTCGGGCACTTTCTTTGTTGCCTCCACCTTTGCCATTATATATAGAGGCGTTTTCTTTTACTAGCATACCGCAATCTACCCTTGTTCCATTTGAGAATAGGAGCAAAGTATTTTCCTCCTCCGATACGATTAGTAGTAACTTAGGAATCTCTTTGATTAGTCCCCTTCCCAGAGTCATCAAATCTTCTGATTTCAAGTCTGAGTAGCTTCTAAGGATAATATCTTCCGATAGCGACTTTCTAATTTCATCTTGCCTTTCAGATATTATAGATTTTTTGATATGGTAAAGCTCTTCTTTTGTTTTTTGATTTTTATCTTCGAAAACTTTGATTCGATCTTCTAAATCTTCAATGGGGGAAGAAAATCGAGCACCTAGTCTGTTAGCTATGTCATACACTTCCTGCAGTTTTTGATAGGCTCGTTTGCCGGCTTCGAAATAAACCCGTACCATTCCTTTATAATTCTCTAACCTAAGTATTTTAATTATACCAACTTCTCCAGAGAAAGCAGGATGAGTTCCGCAACAGGCAACGCAATCAGCTGGATTTGTAGGATCTCCAACACATACTATTCGAATATTATTATCTATTGCCAAAGCTTTCCTAAGAGGTACAGAATCACCATCTTCCTTTGAATTTAAAAGGTTGCTAGTAACTGGCAAGTTAGACCATATGGCCTTGTTGGCCTCAGCTTCTGCCTTCATTGCCATTTCCCAAGTTATTGCTTTAGGTGGAGTTATACCACTAGGAGGATCAACCTCTAAATTCATATCAATGGTCATGCTGTCATCACCCATATGGAAGCCTCGATTAACGGCACCATAAAGTTGGAAGAATACCCCTGATAATATATGTTCTCCACAATGCCTTTGCATGTTGTCAAAACGAAAATCCCAGTTTAGAGCCAAATTCACAGTATCTCCTACCTTTGGCGGATCTTGATCTTCACCTACAACAACTTTGTGATAGACCATGTCCTCTTTTTCGTACACATCAGTTACGTCTAAATCGTTTATTTTGCCTTTATCCCCTGGTTGTCCACCGCTTTCAGGAAAGAATATGCTTTGATCTAAAACTATTAAAAAGCCTTCGCAAGTGGCTGCAACATCAATAACCTTTGCCTTCAATTCTTTGGTATAGGGTTGTATTTGATCTAATCTTATTGTAGTCATACACCTTCTCCTTTCATAGATAAAAATAGTATAGCATAAAACAGCAAAATGATATATAATTCTAATTAGCAACTTGTTTGCTGTCTTAAAGGTTTAGTTTGTTGTAAGATTTACTGCAAATATGGTTTCAATTATTTCTTTAAAAACTGTGGATAACATTCATGGTAGTATATTACAAAAAGTCTTTAAACCATGCAAAATCAATAATGTAAGAGGATATACTTATCCACGGGTGTCTGGGGAGAGAATTGTATACAAAAATATTTTATTTGTGGATAAGGGCCGAAAACCTTAAAGAACACAGCTTACAATCATGTGAACAGTTTTTTGAAGTACTTCAAGAGAGTTTACATAATGTAAGGGTATACGTTATCAATGAGAAGGAAAGAGTTCTAATTATCTAATAATTTTTCACAATTATGAAGATGATGCCAAAGGAGAAAAAATGCTGAAAGAAAAAAGTACGTACAAAGAGGAACTTCCTATTAATGTTACGGTAGCCAATATAGTGGACTACCCGATTCATTTTCACAATGACCTAGAAGTTGTGTATGTTTTAAGCGGCTCCGTTAGAATGAAAAATGGATATTACAATTACATTCTCAAAGAGGGAGATATATTTATATTGAATCCCAGAGAGATTCATAACTTCGAAAGTAATGGTGAAAAGAACATGGTGATGATGCTCCAAATGGACACGGAGTACTTTGCCAATTATTATGATAATCTAAAAAACAGTTTTTTTGTAACTGATATGGAAGATGATTCCGATGAAAGCCTGGACTTGTTAAGAAGTATACTTGCAAGGATTATGATGGAAATCATGGAAAAAGGATATGGCCATGAGGCAAAGGTTATCGAGGGAACCCATAACTTATTAAGCAATTTATTTTCGGATTTCCAATACTATCTAATGGAAGATGGTAAGTTTGTTAATGGAACCAAACATAAGGGCAATAAAATATTGGCCGGACGTCTTAGCCGAATAACAGACTATATGTATGCCAACTATACAAGGAAGCTAACCTTAAGTGAAATAGCAGATAGAGAACATCTCTCAATTTATTATTTATCCCATGTTATAAAAGAGGCCACAGGATTATCTTTCCAAGAGCTTTTAAGCTTTATACGTGTAGAAGAGTCAGAGAAATTTCTGCTGGGAACAAATAAAAAGATAGGGGCAATTGCAGATGAGACGGGTTTTTCTGCCGTTAGATACTACATAAAACATTTTGAAAGATGGTTTGGGATGCACCCTCTTGATTATAGGAAAAAATATACTGGCAAAGTTGCAAGTGTTGAAACTGTAGCTAAAATGGACAAGTACTCTCCAGCAGAGATTGAAAGTGCTATTCGGCGAAACGTAAAAGGTGTATATAGTGATTACCTATCTAGCAAGAAGGCGCCTCCAATTATTGTAGAACTTGATATTATGGAGTCAATAAAAGAATCATATCTGCCAGAAGTATATCCTATGGATTTTTTAGATAGCGAGATATTAAAACCAGTGGCAAGACCTTATGGTCTATTAAAATCATTAAAAGAGAAGCTTTTGATTTCCGGAGACAACTATATTGTTTCTTCTTCTGCCAGAAGTCCTGGAGGCTTTCAGTCCTTTAGCATTTTAATTTACAACGTGGGAACAGATTTGAAGAAGAATTTGGCTAGGCCCATGGCTAGGGAACATGTCTTAGAGGCTGTCAGATCTTATGATGAAGAGCAGGAAGTTTTGATTAGGTGCAATGGCATCAGTGGAGAATTTAAAATTAGCAGATACAAGATGACCCGGGAGTCTGCTATAACTTCCTTCGAGGAGAGTTTAAAAGCTGAAGGACTAGCATCAAAACGAAGAGCCATAGTAAACAATTGGAGCATTTTACCTTGTGTAGATTTTAGTAAAATTATGGCTACTGAAACAATAAGCATAAGAAGCACCTTAAAGGGGCTGTCTGCAGAGCTCATATTGATAGATAAGCAAGTTAGTACAGCCATATAAGCAAGGCAGTGGTTGATAAGGGTTTCTATGACTAGTAGAATGGCATTAGAATAACTATTGTTCGTGTGCGCTTTGAATTGGAGGGTATTATGAAATTACTTATTATTGGTGCCGGAGGTGTTGGAACGTCAACAGCTATGATTATCAAAAGAGCTAAACAAGAAGGCGACTGGGCAGAGAAAGTCGTTATTGCTGACTATAACTTAGACAGGGCAGAAGAAGTTGCCAACAAAATCTGTGGCGGGGGCAAGTTTGTAGCAGACAAGGTTGACGCACGTGATGCAGCTAGTATAACAGAGCTAATTAAGAAGCATGATATTGACTGGGTAATGAATGCGGTAGAACCATTATTTAACAAGGTTATTTTTGATACTTGTTTTGAAAATAAAGTTGGCTACATAGATTGTGCTGCAACTTTATCAGAACCTCATCCAGAAAAACCTTTCGAAAAAGTTGGTATCAAATTAGGTGACTATCAATTTGAAAGACATGAAAAGTGGGAAAAGGCTGGTCTTACTGCTTTGGTAGGATCTGGGGTAGAACCTGGAATGGCTGACGTATTTGCTCGTTATGCAGACAAACATTTATTTGACACTGTTGACGAAGTAAACGTTCGTGATGGAGATAATTACGGTGGAGACGCTGGAGACTTTGGTTTTTCAGTTTGGACCACAATTGAAGAATGCTTAAATCCTCCTGTAATATGGGAAAAAGAAAGAGGTTGGTTTACAACAGAGAATTTCTCTGAACCAGAAATATTTAATTTCCCTGGTGGAATTGGTGATGTAGAAGTAATTAATATAGAGCACGAAGAAGTAATGTTAGTACCAAGAGTTATCGATTGTAATAGAGTAACCTTTAAATATGGTGTACCTCGTGATATGAGACAACTTCTTTTAGACATTAGAAGACTTGGAATGGACGATAAAACCAAGATGATCAAAGTAGGAGACACAGAGATTACGCCTAGAGACTTCTTAGTAAAGGTTATTCCAGATCCAGTTGACTCAACATTGAACATGACAGGTAAGGGTTGTGCAGGAACTTGGGTTACAGGAACAAAAGATGGAAAAAGAAGATCTGTTTACATCTATCAAATTGCTGATAACCAAGATTGTATAAAGAAATATACAACAAACTCTGTAGTAGCACAGACTGCTGTAAGCCCAGTCATCATGCTTGAGCTTATCGCAAAAGGTATTTGGGACATTAAGGGAGTACACGGACCTGAAAGCTTTGATCCAGATCCATACGTGGAAAGACTTGCTAAGTATGAATTCCCAGCTGCTATTCGTGAAATGGATTCAGAGTATCTAGACGAGATTAACGAAAAAAGCTTTTTAGACGCAGTAAGTAAATAGTTAAGAGAACTTTACGGCGAACAACACTGCGCGAAAGATATATAAACAATAAAAAGAAGGGCTTCCATAAAGGATGCCCTTCTTTTTATCCAAGAAGCATATCGAAAACTTTTCGATTTATTTTTTTTACAGGAGACCTGCTGAGATTTGAACAGACTACCACGGTTATTTTCTCTTTGGGACAAACCCAAAGACTACTTCGAAAACCATCGTCAGAGCCTTCATGTCCATAGAAAGACAAGCCGTTTTCTTCACGGATAAACCAAGATAACCCAATAAATTCCCGGCTATTAGGAATAGGAGCTATAGGTTTAAATGGATTCTCGTTTCCCGTGGCTTCCATTATTACTTGTGAGGGTTCAAAGAAGGCTTGCCCCCATTTAAGAACATCAGCAATTGGTGCAGTAAGGGTTGAGCTAGGTCCGTGACCTCTGTGATAGGGAAAATTTGGCACAGTGACAATGTGATTATCGCTGTCTTTCTCATAAGGAACCACAAGACCCACATTTTCAAGATCACCAATTTTCAAACTGTGATCCGGAGTCCTCTCGTATGTCCTAAGGGTTGACTCATCCATTTCCAAAGGTATGAAGAAGTTTTGGGCTACGTATTCTTCAAATGAAAGACCACTTTTTTCTTGTATGAGCATGCCTAATAATTCGTAACCTATATTGCTATAAGAAAATTTATTTTCCAGTGGAGACCACAAAAGAGTGCGATTACGCACATCTTCCGAAGTACAATATCTAAATAGTGCGTCATCACCTATTTCTTCTAGCTCCCAGTGGTAATCTGTTACGTCAGGCAACCCGGCTGTGTGAGACAAAATTTGTCTGGGAGTTATTGTTCGAAACTCGTCTCCAGTAACCTTGTCAACTGTCATAGAAAACCAGGGCAACAAAGAAAGCAAGGTGTCGTCTAGTGATAGAAGGCCTTCTTTGGCAAGTTTTAATACAGAGTATCCTGTTAAAAGCTTGGTGATGGAAGCCATATGAAAAATATGATCACTAGTAAGAGGCTTCTTTTCATGAAAATTACTATAACCTGAAGATAGTATTATAGCTTCCTCATTACCCTTTTGTATTCCCAAGGATAGACCGGGAAGGTCATAATTAAATAATGAATCATCAAGAAGTTTTTGAATTGAATTTATATATGTCATACTATCTTATCCTTGTCTAATAAGAATTTTAAAAAAGGAACTATTACAGCAATTGATGTGGCCACATAAGCTACTCCTGCAGTAGCGAGAACCTTCTTTTTATCTTCCTTACGCATTGTTAATCCAAGGATAACACCACAGGAGAGCAAGCAGGTTTTTAAAAGGCCTATATCCCAAGCGTCCATGGTCTTGATGTAGTCATTACTTTTCCCAATTAATTTCATCATTTTCTAATCCTTTCCTTTTAGAGTTCTAACACTTTAATACAAGTTATTATAACACATAACAAGAACGACTTGAAAGAATGGGTTAAAAGTAGGATAATGGGTAAAATGATATCAAACTTTAAGCGAGGTGAAACTGTTGCAAAAGAAGACCAATAATGAGAGGTTAAAAGTTTTTAGAAACCATCTCACTGATCGATATTTTCTGAGAAATATGCGTTTATCAAAAAAAGCGATGTTAGAGCTTTTGGCAGAAGAAGATTGGAAAACCAACTTAAATCAACTTTTAGACAAGGATGTTTTGTCATTTCAAGATGTTTTGTCAGTTAGCCAGGATACTTTAAAAAAAGTTAGCTCTGCTCCTAAAGAAGGTTGGTTGGAATACCTTTACTATTATACAATTGGCAGATTGTTCCCAGAAAGAGATAAAGCAGAAAACAAAAAGAAACACGAAGAGTTAGCCACTGGTAGAGTACTCTTGTTTCAACTTTTGCGAGTTATTTCCCTTTTGCACAAAAAGGAAAATCCCTTTGACCCGAAAAGAGATTTTCAGTTTTTAACCCCTGAGGAATATGAAGAATATGACGGAGCTTTTGAATACAAGAAATTTTTAGAAATCAAAGAAGATTGGCACCTCTTAGAGTTCATGAAGATAGGTACAGAAATCACTCCATACGATACCTTAGGACATATAGGTGGAGTTCACCATATTTCCATGTTCATAGCCAAACAACTTAGAAAATATGACGTTCCAATAGATCTTGCCTTGGTATCAGGGGCAGCATTTACACATGATATAGGCAAGTACGGAGGGACAGAAGAGGAAAGTACAAGGATTCCTTACCTACATTATTTTTATACCGACCAATTCTTAACTCAAAACGGAATGCCGACAATTGCACATATTGCGTCAAACCATTCTACTTGGGATTTGGAGCTGGAAAATCTATCTGTTGAATCCCTTGTATTAATATATGCTGACTTTCGTGTCAAGAGTACTAGGGACGAAGAAGGCAAAGAGCTTGTCCACTTTTTGAACCTAAAGGATTCTTTTGATGTAATTTTGAGCAAACTTGACAATGTGGACCAAGCAAAGAAAGACCGCTACATTAAAGTGTACTCTAAGTTGAAAGACTTTGAAGAATATATGGAGGCCCTGGGAGTCAACCCAGATCTAGATACTGATAAAAAAGATAAACCCATAATAAAAGATGCCGCATTAATGAACACAGCTGAAGTATTAGATACTTTTAAACGCTTAGCAATACAGCATAACATTACATTAATGAGCAAATTTAACAATGACACTTCATTTGGAAACCTACTTGAAGCTGCAAGAAGTGAGAAAAACTGGAAAAACATAAGGGCCTATGTCAATATTTTTGAGGAATATCATACATATATGACCCAAGGTCAAAAAGATAAGACCTTAGATTATCTTTATGAATTATTAATGCATAGAGAAGGGGACATAAGACGGCAAGCCGGTAACCTTATGGGCCAAATCATCGGCGGTTATGATGAGGAATACCGAAAAGAAGTTCCATCTGGAGCTATTTCAAATAATGTAGGTACAACGGCTCTTGAAGTTTGGGATCGCTACCTAAGAATGATTATTTTCCCTGAATACAAGGTGACTGAGCAACACAGAAGATGGATTGGATATGCATTAAGAAGTCTTCTTATCTCCATTCTACGAAACATTCCCCAGGACGAAAGACTTTCATTTATCGATAAAATGTTAGTCCTGTGTGATAAAAAAGATTTGTCAGACCAGGAAATCTTTGTTGTCCTTGATGCATTGCTTTTTATTCCGTTAAAAGAGATCTCTCAAAAAGATAGAGAAAAAGTTATTGAATTTGCGGCTAATGCCTCTAGAATAAATTCTGTGGAAATAAAGATTTGCAGTCTAAGACTGGCAAAATACATGGTAGAAAATGATAAGGGACCTATGATTGTAGAAGCAGTTGAACAAATCGTTGATAACAACAAGGATATCACAAGTGTAAGTGGAACCTATCTTAAGTACAAAATTCTATCCAATATTGGCGGCAGGGAAGAGGAAGCTGGCAAATGTGAAAAAGTCTTTGGCAAGTATTCAGAAGGGATCTCAAATGTTTTCTTAGAAAATTTAAAAGTTGATACTCCTTGGGTAGTAAAAGCAGTAAACATCGAACTGCTTTTAGAGCGATTAAATAAGGGAGAAGAATCCGAACTCCTACATATTACAACCCACCTTTCTAATTTACTGAAAGTAAGTGAAAAGGTGACGGTTCGTCATAGCGCCGGTAAAGCACTGCTTCGGGTTATTAGCCACTTACCTTTAGATGAGCGAAATGAAGTTGTAATAGAACTAATGAGAGGCTTGGAAATTGGTGAATACCAGTTCTCAAAATATATTCCTGAATACTTAGGGGAAATGAGTTTGTATCTACATCCCAATGAACTAGATGAGTTTATAAATGAACTGATAAAGCAGACAGAGAGTAATAATGACCGAATTAGCTCTGTAGCCTTAGATACAGTTGGAATTATGGTAACCAAGTATTCGGAATATGGTGAAAGATTTAGGGAAGAGAGTAAAGCCAATCACGCCAGGCTAGAAAGACTTTTAGGCATCCTTTTGAAAGGACTTGCAAATTACCGTATAGTAGTTAGCCAGGAAGCTTTTGAAGTAATAGGCCAGTATATTTTTGGAAATGAAGATTTATCCCTAGAAGAAAAATCAGTAATTTTTCAAGTGTTGAACAAAAAAATGCTTACCTTGATCCAAGACCAACCAGAGATGGGTCTTGCCTTCTATAACAATGCAGCATCACTAAATAACATTTACAGATTTATAAAGAATTTTCATTTTTATCATGAACCCGTTGCTCCTGAGCCTCCTAGAAAAGTTGCCTTTTTTCCAGGTACCTTTGATCCATTTTCCCTAAGCCATAAAGCAATTGTCAGAGAAATTAGAGATTTAGGCTTTGAAGTGTACTTGGCTTTAGACGAATTTTCCTGGTCTAAGAAAACTCAACCCAGAATGGTAAGAAGAAAAATCATTACCATGTCTGTTGCAGATGAAAGGCATGTTTACATTTTCCCAGACAGCGTTCCTGTGAATATTTCCAACAATAAAGACCTAGTAAGATTAAAAGAAATGTTGCCTCACGAGGATCTTTATATAGTTGTGGGAAGTGATGTTCTTGTTTATGCATCTTCATATTTAAAAGGTAAAACCGAAAATTCAATTCACAACTTTAATCATATTGTATTCAAAAGGGAAAGCTTAATCTTGGGGAAATGCGAGGAAAAGAGATTAAAGCAGGCTCAAGAAGGGATTCAGGGTGATATTGTACAACTTACTCTTCCAACTTACCTAGAGGATATAAGTTCCACCCAAATTAGAGACAATATTGACTACAACAGAGACATCTCTAACTTAATAGATAATATTGCGCAAAACTATATTTATGATAATAGCCTCTATTTAAGAGAACCTCAATATAAATTGATTATGGAAACCAAGGGAATAATTATTGAAGAGTCAACGGGCGGAAATCAGAATATAGTCGAAGAAATTGACCAAGATCTTTTCATGAGAAATCCCAGACTGGGTAAACTTAAAGATTATTTACTAGAAGAAAAAACAAATATTGTGGTTGTAAGAGATACCTCTCCTGGTAACAAAATAGTAGGTGTTGGAGGATATCAAAACAAGGAAAAGGGCGACCTTTTTGGAGAATTTAAAGACTTAGAAACTACAGCTCACCTTAGAGAAAAAGCAACAGGTAAAATAGCTGTAATAAGTTGCCTGTATTTTCTAGACAAGACAGAGGTTCGTGACCTACCGCAGCTTTTAATAACTGAAGTTTTGGCTGCCAGTTTAAGAGAGGATTACGGGTATGCGGTTTACCATCGTAGACAGAGTGGACCATTAAATCGCAGAGTTTTAGAAGTTCTTTTAAGGCAAGGATTCTTAAAAGCTCCTGCAAAAGAAGGTATGAATATATACATGGTGGATATGAAAGCCCCTATCAGCCTTCTTCAAAATATTGAAACAACAATAAAAGATCCTCTTAACAGAAATGAAAGAGTTTTAAGTGTAATGGACAAAGCGCACAAAAACCTGCAGAAATCTCTAACTTTACTATATCCCGGCAACCTTGTTATTTCATTTAATGCTGGAGTCCTTCACCACAAGTTGGTTGAAATGATAACGGTGGAAAACAAGGTTCCCAGTGAGACCTCTACTGATAAAATTTTAGGGCCATATATGGCAGTTCCTTTTGGGAAGATTTTAAGAGTAATGGCTGTCCCCAACACAGTGACGAAAACGCTACATACAGACAAGATATTCACTCCAGATATAAAAAGTTTTAAGATTGCTGAATACCCATATTACTCTCCATTGATTAATCAAGTTAGAACTATTAAGTCGTTTGATAGAGATGTGATTTTGGTGGATGACCTGCTTCATAAAGGGTATCGTATTAGAGAACTAGACCCAATCTTTAAGGGTGAAAATGTTAATATTCGCAAAATAATTGTAGGTATCCTCTCGGGTAGAGGCAAGGATTTAATGACCATCCAAAAAAGAAAAGTGGATAGCGCCTACTTTATCGCAAACCTTAAAGCATGGTTCGTAGAGTCTTCCCTTTATCCTTTTGTAGGTGGAGATAGTGTGGCTCGTAAACCTATTTTCAATGTAAGCATCTTGCCCTCTATTAACTTGGTTCAGCCCTATGTTGCACCAGGCTACTTACCTGGAGCTTCTAAAGAATCTGTATACCGTTTTTCTAAAACATGCCTAGAGAACGCAAGGGATATACTGATGGTACTTGAAGAGGAATACCAAGTTCTTTATGGGAAGAACCTAACTCTTAAAAGATTAGGCGAAGTAGTTATTTCTTCACGGTCTCCAGACCATGGAGACTGTTTGGCTTATGATTTAAATCTGGCGCCCTCAGTATATATAGATAATGATATAGAGAAGCTGAAAAGACTTAAAGACAGTTTGGCAGAATAAGAAAGGTAGATATGAAAACTATTAAAGATATAACAGCGGGCCTTGTAAATGAAACTTTGGAGCTGGATTACAGCCCTTTTGAAGCTGGCAAGAAATTACGTGTCAATATTTTTGCTCTTGGAGATGTGGGAAGTACACTTTTGAGTGGCCTTTTCCTTTTGGGAGGAGACATCATCGAAACCCTTGGAATATGGGATGTAGACCCCAAGCAAACGGATCGACTTGAAAGAGAGTATGGACAAGTAAAAGGACCCTTGGACCCAGATGTTTTTCCTGAAGTTAAGCAGGTTTCTAGGCAGGATTTATTCAAATGTGATGTAATAGTTTTCTGTGCATCCAGGGGTATACCACCTGTCAGTGAAACCAAAAAAGATGTTCGCATGGCTCAATGGGAAAAGAATAGACCCTTGGTAGAAGAGCTTGCCATAGAAGGGGCAAAGGCGGGGTTTAAAGGTCTTTTTCTAGTGGTATCTGATCCAGTGGATCTTCTGTGTAAAGCCGCCTATCTAGCCGCGAAAAATGAAGACTCCAGCTGGAAAGCAGATCAAATCAGAGGCTATGGATTAGGTGTTATGAATAGTCGTGGGGCTTACTATGCAAGAGAAGACCAACGATTTGATCTTTATTTAACAGAAGGAAGAGCTTTTGGTCCTCACGGAAAGGGCCTTGTATTAGCAAACAGTATCGAAAATTATGATCAAGAAATCTCCCTGGACCTTACCAAGTTAGCTATAGAAGCCAATTTAGTTGCAAGAGAAAAAGGCTACAAGCCCTTTATCGCACCGGCCTTGTCATCTGGAGCATTATCAATATTGAAAACCCTTAGAAATCAGTGGCATTACAGCTCTATCTATATGGGAGATACAAGAAAAGGTGTTTATTATGGACAACGGAATCGACTAAGCCAAAGAGGAACAGAGACTGAAAGCTTAATCTTGCCAGAAAAACTTTTTCAGCGTTTGGCAGCTTCATATAAAGAGCTTTGGGAATTGGTTTAAGGAGGATAAAATAAAATGGAAATAGTGCTTCTTAGGCCTCTTTGCCCCCAGGTGGACAAAAGCAGAAGACTTAACGATGTTTTAAAAAAAGCTTTAAATAATATAGATTATAAATTAATCGAAACTCTAGATGAGTTCATCCAAACTGATTTGAGGGCAAAGAAAATAATCTTTGCAATTTCTCTAGGAGAATCTGGAGTTAACCTAACTTGGTACCAAATCCTTAAAGCTATTAGGCTTAGACCAGATTGTTTTGAAGGTTCAATAGGGGGCGTAATCGTAGATGGAAAAAGTGAATTATACACTAAAGATGCAGCAAGGCATTTAGTTTTTAGCTCCAACGCCTCTGGATGCACATTTATAGGAAGGCCACTTATTGAAGCAACCAAGGACTTGCAAAATTTCAATATGCTAGCTAAAAACCAGCAAATATCTGTATTGGATGCTTATGAAAGACAAGTGAAGGACCTAGTCAAGAGGGTGGAAGAGTTTAATCTACCCGACAAAGAGAATCCCAAATTATTGGTTCTACATGCAGGGAATTACACTAAATCAAATAGCCTTGTACTGTGGCAGATGGTGGAAAAACAGCTTGCTGGTGTTGAAATCAATGAAATTTCTCTTCGCAATGGGGAAATATATGATTGTATTGGTTGCCCATATAATGCTTGTCTACACTATGGTGAAAAAAACTCCTGTTTTTACGGAGGAGTCGTGGTAGAACAAGTTTATCCAGCAATGATTGAGTGTGACGCTTTGATGATGGTTTGCGCTAATTACAATGATGCCCTGTCAGCAAATTTAGCCGCATTCATTAACCGCATGACAGCACCTTTTAGATTCAATGATTTTAGTGGTAAGATGCTTTTTTCAATTGTGGTTTCAGGCTACAGCGGCGGTGATTTGGTGGCGCAACAACTTATAAGTGGGATTAACATGAACAAAAGTTTTGTATTACCCCCCAATTTTGCGCTTCTAGAAACGGCTAATGATCCAGGTAGTATATTAAAAGTCCCAGCAATAAAAGAAAAAGCAGCAAATTTTGGAAAAGCTATGAATACATATTTAACAAAGGGAATAAATAAGGAGGAATCAAATGCAACATAGAATTTATGAAAAGACTGGAGAAAAAATATCCCTGCTGGGTCTTGGCACCATGAGGATGCCTATACATGCAGATGGAAAATTAAATCATGAAGCATCGGTTGAAATGATTAGATATGCCATTGATAATGGCGTGAACTATATTGATACTGCATACATGTATCACGATGGAGAGAGCGAAGTTGCCGTAGGAAAAGCTTTGAAAGATGGCTATCGAGAAAAGATAATTTTGGCAGATAAGATGCCAGTATGGCTGGCCAAAGATGAAAAAGAGATGGGAGATATCTTTGAAAAACAGTTTTCACGTCTTGAGGTTGAAACCATTGATTTTTACCTAGTGCATAATATTACCGCAGCTATTTGGAAAAGGGCAAAACGCTTTGGAATAATAGAGTTTCTGGAAAAGCAAAAGAAGGCTGGACGAATTCGGGAGATTGGATTCTCCTTTCACGACGAGTACTCGGTATTTAAAGAGGTTTTGGATGCCTACAATTGGGACTTTTGCCAGATACAATTGAATTACATGGATACTGAATTCCAGGCAGGCATAAAAGGCCTTAAATATGCTGCAAGTAAAGGAATCCCCGTAATTGTTATGGAGCCTTTAAAAGGAGGGAAGTTGACTGATTCAATACCTGCTCAAATAAAGGCTTTCTGGAAAGAATCAGAGATTGAAAGACCTCCTGTAGAGTGGGCCCTTAGATGGGTAGCTGATTTTCCCCAGGTTCTTACAATTTTGTCCGGAGTTCATAATATAGACCAGCTTAAGGAAAATATCCAGATACTTTCTTCGGCCAAAGCAAATACTCTTACAGAAAAAGAGAAAGAAATAATTGATAAAGTATCAAAGGAATATAATAAGCTTATTGAATATTCATGTACAGGATGTCGATACTGCTTACCATGTCCAGTAAAGCTGGACATTCCTGCAATTATAGACCTTTATAATCAATGGAATCTATTCGAAGGAAACGAAAAGATCAAAAAAGACTACGACATGTGGTTTGGCGAAGAACGAATAGCCTCTTCTTGTATTGCCTGTGGGCAATGTGAAGACCAATGTCCTCAAAGCCTTCCTATTATTGAGATAATGAAAAAAGCTGCTAAACGTTTCGATTAGGCTATGGGCAAAGGCAAAAACTCTTTAGAACAAAAACTTTTGAAATTAAAAAGAGGATGGGGGTTTCCATCCTCTTTATATTCATTAGATTATAAATTCAGGCTATTTTGGCGCTTTTCCTGTTAGATGCTCTATGTCAATTGTTACTACCAAGAACTGGCCTTTGCACTCATCAATATATTCCTTGCCGTCTTCTATAAAGTCAGGAGAGTATTTTTCTAAAATTAACATAAGTGGACCATACATCTCTTCCATATTTTCAATAATCCGAGCTTTGCCAAAAGCAATAGCACTTGCAAACTTTGTACTGAAGTCCGCAGGTTTAATATCATCTTTAGCCACCACGCAGAAGGAAACCTTGGGATTATTTTTAAGTGCTGATAATTTATGGCCCTCTACATTAGAACAATGGAAATGAATTTTTCCGTCTTCATAAACATAACTTACAGGAACTGCATAAGGATAGCCGTCATCACCATTTACGGCAAGGACTCCGTTGGTTTGAGAGGCTAAGATACTAATGGCTTCTTCAAGGGAAACGCTTTTGTCTTTTCTTCTTAATTCTCTAAACATTTTTTTACCTCCATTATCCACTTGCAATTAGAAATTACATGTATATCTATTCTTTATAAAAGTCAATAAAATCAAGAAAATCGTCTATATCGTCTTGAATAAATTCGTAAAGGACGGGTTCTTTAAACTCAAACCTACCTTGTGGAATTAGTTGGGGTCTCTCATGACTAAGGGCAATTACCATTTCCATTTCCGCCAGGTTGGTGAGGACAAAAGAGCTAACCAGCACTTGACCGTAATTAGAAATAAAGTAAGAACCATATACATCCTCGTGGATTTTGAACACAGGGTTTCTTACGTGATCATTGTGGGGATTATAAAGCATGAAAAGCTGTCCTTTTTCGTAGGAAGACATAAAAGGATGAGCATCAAAATTAGGCATTTTAACTTCAATTTCCTCGCTGTCGTCAAAATAGTCATAACAAGTAATATATTCGATTCTATTGATTAAAAGCCCTGCTTCATAAGGAGTTATATGAAAAAGTTTGTGTTTCTTAAAACCGGTTATTACCATATCCCGAAGGGTGATTTCTGATACAGCTATATAATATTGACCATCGCAATCCAAGAGAGATTCACAAAGATACTCACCTTGAACTTCTTCTATTGTGTTTTTTACCAAGGTGCAGGGAGCTAGTTCTGGATAAAGATCTTTTTCATTTAACTCGTCGCTTAGGTAGCCAGCATATTCAAAATCTCGAGCAAAAATCCGCATCAAAAAATAATGAATTGGCTGGTATTCAGTTTCAAGAGGAGCACATTCTTTTTCTTGTAAAGCCTTTCTTTCTTTGGCAGACATATTTATAGGGGGTTCCAACAAAAATGCAAACTCTTCATGGCCTAAAGGCAGACTGACCTCTAACCTTTTACTCTCTCGGATGTAGTCCTGAACCAAAAAGCGAGCTTCATGCTCTGAGAGATCAGACCTTTCTCCTCCAAGGCCTCCAGACAATAGGCCTTCAATGGCATCTAACTCCATTTGGTCATGTCCTCTGTAGGAAACATAATTTTCTAAACCGTACTCTTCCCCATCAAAATAGAAGAATTGATGAAAATCCTCTTCATAGCCATTTTCTTCCTGCCAATGGATATAGAGAACCTCTACTCCCATTAGCCTGGTATTGGTAACAAAGGCAGATACGAATTGATATATGGGTTCTCTGGGAGCTAGCAAACCTCCTTGAAGAACCTTAAAAGGGTGATTTAATTTCTTTGTCATAAACTAAATTATAACTTAAATTTTTAGAGTTGACAATCTCTTAAAATAAAGGCATAATTAATAGATAATTTAATACGACTTATCAAGAGTGGTAGAGGGACTAGGCCCTATGAAACCCGGCAACCTGGATGTAATCCAAGGTGCTAAATCCTACAGAGTGAAGACTCTGAGAGATGAGAAAAGGAAATATATTAGATTTACCTCTTCTCAAAGAAGAGGTTTTTTGTTTATTTAGATTGAGGAGGAACTAAATGAAAAGATTATTTACGTCAGAATCCGTTACTGAAGGCCATCCAGACAAAATGTGTGACCAAATATCCGACGCAATATTAGACGCGATTCTTGAACAGGATCCATATGGTAGAGTGGCGGCAGAAGCCACAACTACAACGGGCTATGCTATGGTAATGGGAGAAATTAGCACTTCTTGTTATGTGGATATCCCAAAACTAGTCAGAGAAGTTATATGTGAAATAGGATATAACAGAAGCGAGTATGGATTTGATGGGAATACTTGCGCAGTTCTTACAGCTATTGACGAACAGTCAGCAGATATTTCAATGGGAGTAGACCCTGGTGGGGCAGGAGATCAGGGTATGATGTTTGGTTTTGCTTGCAAAGAAACTCCTGAGCTTATGCCAATGCCAATAAGTTTATCTCATAAATTGGCTCTTCAGTTAACCAAGGTAAGAAAAGATGGGACTCTTAAGTATCTTAGGCCTGACGGGAAAACACAAGTTACTATAGAATACGAAGAAGGGCAAGTTAAAAGAATAGATGCTATTGTTGTATCTGCCCAACATGATCCTGAAGTAACATTAGAGCAAATCAGGGAAGATATTATTGAAAATGTCATAAAACCGATTATACCAGAAGAGCTTTTAGATAAAGATACAAAATACTTGGTTAACCCAACAGGCCGATTTGTTATAGGGGGTCCCCATGGTGATTCGGGACTGACTGGGAGAAAGATAATTGTTGATACCTATGGCGGCTATGCTCGTCATGGAGGAGGCGCTTTCTCAGGCAAAGATCCCACAAAAGTAGACCGGTCTGCATCCTATGCAGCACGCTATGTTGCAAAAAACCTAGTTGCCGCAGATTTAGCTGATAAAGTTGAAATACAGTTGGCTTATGCAATTGGTGTTGCCGAACCTGTTTCTGTTATGGTGGATAGCTTCGGAACTGGGAAATTGTCGGATGATAAATTAGCAGCTCTTGTTAGAGAAAACTTTGACCTTACACCAGCTGGTATTATCAACGGATTGGAATTAAGGCGCCCCTTATACCGCAAAGTAGCTGCATATGGGCACTTTGGGAGAACAGACCTTGATCTTCCTTGGGAGAAAACTGACAAGGTGGATCAACTAAAGAAAGCTTCAATCAAATAAATATAGACCGATATTTTGATATTAAAGAATTTCTACAAAAAAAGAGACGAAATTCGTCTCTTTTTGTTGAATTATACAAAGATGTGGGGTATAATACATCATTATTCAAAATCGAAGAGGGAATTTATGGGAATTAAAGTAGCGAAATTTGGTGGTAGTTCTGTTGCAGACGGGATTCAACTTGCCAAAACAAAAGAAATTATAAATCAGGATCCAGAGAGAAGATACGTTGTTGTTTCTGCTCCAGGGAAAAGATATGAAGGTGACAGTAAAATCACTGATCTTCTTTATCTTTGCAAAACTCATATAGAACACAACTATCCTTTTGATCAAGTTCTGCAAGTTGTATGTGATCGATTTACTGCAGTAGCGGTAGGATTAGGTCTTGATTTGGATCTAACAGAGCACTATAACAAGATTAGGAGAAAGCTTACAGAAGGAGCCTCAGAAGACTATATTGTCAGCAGAGGTGAATTTTTGAATGCTATAATAGTGGCCAAGCTTTTGGAGTATGACTTTGTAGATACGGCCGGCCTTATACTTTTTGATGAAAATGGCAAATTCATGGAGGATGAAACAAACCAAGCTTTGGCTGCAGAGTTAGCTAAGCATGAAAAAGCTGTTTTACCAGGTTTTTATGGAACCTTACCCAACAAAAAAATAAAGGCTTTTTCTAGAGGCGGATCAGATATAACTGGGGCACTTGTGTCAAGAGCTGTTGGAGCTGATGTTTACGAAAACTGGACAGACGTATCTGGCTTACTAGTTGCAGACCCCAGAATAGTCAATGCTGAACCAATAGAAAGACTATCATACAAAGAATTGAGAGAACTTTCCTATATGGGCGCTTCTGTATTACATGAGGATGCAATTCACCCTGCACGTATTGCAAACATACCAATTAATATCCGTAATACCAACAAGCCTGAAGACCCGGGGACTATGATTACTTCTGGAGAAGAGCCTAATCCCAACAGAATCATTACAGGAATTGCAGGAAGCAAAGACTTTACGGTTATCGCTGTATACAAGAATATGATGGCTACAGAAAAGGGATTTGTAAGAAAGATTCTCTCTATTTTAGAGGATTATGATATTTTAACAGAACACTGCCCTACGGGAATAGATAATGTTTCAGTGGTAATCAACACAAAGGCAGCAAAAGATAAAATGGATGATATAGTTGAAGAAATCCGAAGAAAATTGGAACCAGATACCGTAGATGTGTTCCACGACATAGCCCTTATTGCCACCGTAGGATGCGGAATGTCCAAACGTCCTGGTGTTAGTGCTAAATTGTTTACAGCATTAGCAGAAGGAGGCATCAACATAAGAATGATTGATCAAGGTAGCAGCGAAATGAATATTATTGTTGGAGTGTCCAATAATGATTTTGAGAAATCAATTAGACTTATCTATGAGGCTTTTCGTGAACCCTTTAATGAGGAAGCAGGAAAAATCCAATAGCCTCCCTAAATAGACTATAACTATAATCATTACTAAAAAAGGAGTCTTTAAGGGCTCTTTTTTAGTGATAAGTATTCTATTTTCTCCCTAATTCATGTATAATATTATATTGAGCACAAACAAATACAGTTCTTTAAACAAAAAAATAAGGAGAGAAAATGGAATCCAGCATTTTGGGTCAAATCCTTGCAATCCTTGGTTTGGTAATACTGTCTGCATACTTTAGCGCAACAGAAACAGCCTTTACTTCTGTAAACCGAATACGAATGAAAAATAAAGCAGCTTCAGGAGACTCTCGGGCAAAACTTGTTATTGCCTTAACGGATGATTTCGATCAACTCTTATCCACGATTTTGGTGGGGAACAACCTGGTTAACATAGCAATGACTGCTATAGCAACCTTACTTTTTGTAGATTTATATGGGCATTACGGCGCCCCTGTTGCTACAGTAGTTATTACTATTGTAGTATTAGTTTTTGGAGAGATTAGTCCAAAAAGCATTGCCAAGGAAATTCCCGAAAAGTTTACCATGGCATCAGCACCGGTTATAAAAGGCTTTATGGTTTTACTAAAACCTATAACTTGGGTTTTTGGGCTTGTACGTAAATTAATCAATAGGCTTTTTGTTGTTGATAGAGAAAGATCTATCACTGAAGATGAATTAATAACTATGATAGAAGAAGCTGAAACAGAAGGAACCTTTGATAACGAGCAAAGCGAGTTAATCACTAATGCCATCGAGTTTTATGAACTAGAGGCCGCCGATGCACTAACTCCCCGGGTGGATGTAATTGCAATTGAAGAGAACGCAAGTAAAAATGAAATTGCAGCCCTTTTTCAAGAAACTGGATTTTCTAGACTGCCTGTATATCAAGAAAACCTAGATCATATTATAGGAGTGTTGAATCAAAAAGACTTTCATAATTCTTTGGCCAAATCAAAGAGAAAAGTGGCGGAATTTATTAAACCTGTTGTTTTCGTTTCTGGTAGCTTGAAAATAGCTGTCTTGTTAAAAAGGATGCAAAAAATCAAGACACATATAGCTGTCGTTATAGATGAATACGGTGGTACCGAAGGAATCATAACTATGGAAGATATAATTGAAGAACTGGTTGGAGAGATTTACGACGAACACGATGAAGAAACAGATGTGGAAATAAAACCGTTATCAGATGGGAGCTTTTTAGTCCAGGGTTATACAAATTTAGAAAAATTCCTAGATGTATTTGATGTGGAGCTGGATCATCCGGTTACAACTGTAAACGGATGGGTTTGTACAGAACTAGATCATCTTCCCCAAGTTAACGATTATTTCGAATCTGTTATAATGAATCAATTGTTTAAGGTTACGGTAACAAAAGCCGACGAAAGAAAGGCTTTAGAAATAGTAGTTTTTGTTGAAGAGGTTGAGGAATTAGAAAACCAGGATTAGGAATACAACTAAGGAGAAAATAATGGGATTTTTAGAGAAAATATTTGGTGATTTAAATACAAAAGAGGTTAAAAAACTTCAATCTATCGCAGATAAAATAGAAGGCTTCGAGCCAGAGATGCAAGGCCTAAGCGAAGACCAACTAAAAGAAAAGACCTCGGAGTTTAGAGAACGACTAGAGCAAGGTGAAACTCTTGATGATATTTTACCAGAAGCCTTTGCAGTTTGTAGAGAGGCAGCATGGAGAGTTCTCGGAATGAAACATTTCCGAGTGCAGCTGATTGGTGGAATTGTTCTTCATCAAGGTAGAATAGCAGAAATGAAAACAGGAGAAGGAAAGACACTAGTAGCAACCTTGTCAGCCTATCTGAACGCACTTGAGGGTAAGGGTGTTCATGTGGTAACAGTTAATGACTACTTAGCTAAGAGAGACAGAGATTGGATGGGTCAGATATATGAATATTTAGGCTTGACCGTGGGCTGTGTTGTTCATGGTGTCCAAGGTGAAGAGAGAGTTCAAGCATATGCAGCGGATATAACCTATGGTACAAACAATGAGTTTGGTTTCGATTACCTTAGAGACAACATGGTTTTATACAAAGAAAGACTAACTCAAAGAGAATTGAATTATGCAATAATTGACGAGGTTGACTCCATCCTTATTGATGAAGCAAGAACGCCTCTTATTATTTCTGGCCAAGGTGCAAAATCCACAGATTTATATGCAAAAGCAGACAAGTTTGTTCGCACCCTTCGTAAAGAAGAGGATTTTGATTTTGAGGAAAAAGACAAATCTGTTTCTCTAACAGAAGAAGGCGTTGAAAAGAGTGAAAAATTCTTTGGAGTTGAAAACTTTTCCGACCCTGAAAATATGGAAATCAACCATCATGTACTTCAAGCATTAAAGGCAAGGAACTTGATGAAAAGAGACACCGACTACATAGTAAAAGACGATGAAGTTATTATAGTAGACGAATTCACTGGACGATTAATGTTTGGTAGAAGATATAGCGACGGTCTTCATCAGGCTATTGAGGCCAAAGAAGGTGTTCTTGTTCGTTCCGAATCTAAAACCTTAGCAACTATTACTTTGCAAAACTATTTTAGAATGTATCAGAAACTTTCTGGGATGACAGGAACGGCGAAAACCGAAGAAGACGAATTCCGAGACATCTACAATATGGACGTTGTAGTAATTCCCACCAACCAGCCCATTCAAAGAGTAGACCTTCAAGATGCAGTTTACTCAACTGAAAAAGGGAAGTTCAAAGCAATAGCAGATGCCATCAAAGAGATTCACGAAACAGGACAGCCGATTCTTGTGGGAACTATTTCCATCGAAAGATCTGAAGCCATCAGTGAAATGCTGTCTCGCCGGGGTGTTAAACATAATGTGCTAAATGCCAAACAACATGATAGAGAAGCTCAGATTATTTCAGAAGCAGGTAGACTAGGAGCAGTTACTATTGCAACCAATATGGCAGGTAGAGGAACTGATATAGTGCTTGGTGGACAAGAAGCAACACCCGAAGAAAAGGCCAAAGTAATTGAGCTTGGAGGTCTAGCTATACTAGGCACTGAGAGACATGAAGCAAGACGTATAGACAATCAGCTTCGTGGCCGTTCTGGACGACAAGGGGACCCTGGGCAAACCCAATTCTACATATCCTTAGAAGATGAACTGATGAGACTTTTTGGAGGGGACAGAATTCAAGGCATAGTTACAAAGTTAGGCCTTGGTGAAGACGATGTAATTGAAGCAGGGATGCTTTCAAAATCCATAGAGAATGCTCAAAAAAGAGTAGAAGGTAGGAACTTTAGCATTCGGAAATATGTACTCCAGTATGACAACGTTATGAACAAACAAAGAGAAGTTATTTACGGGGAGCGTCGCAAGGTTCTTTTCGGAGATAATCTTAGAGATGATGTTATGAATATGATGCAGAGCCTTGTAGACGAAGTTATAGATCCTGTTGTAATTGCATCAAGATATCCTGAAGAGTGGGAGCTTTTTAGAATAGAAAATGGTTTGGAGAGAATTTCACCCAAATTCCCTGGTTTATCTTATACAGATGATGAAATAACAAATCTAACAGAGGCAAGCTTAAGAGAAGATGTCATCAAGAAATTTGAAAAGCTTTATGAGGAAAAAGAAGCTGAAATAGAAATAGAAAGAATGCGTGAACTTGAACGCATGATTCTTCTGCGTGTAGTTGATAACAAGTGGATGGATCATATTGATGCCATGGATCAATTAAAAAGCGGAATTGGCCTTCGAGCTTTGGGCCAACAAGATCCTGCTGCAGCCTACGCAAATGAAGGCTTCGATATGTTTGAGCTAATGATTCAATCAATAAAAGAAGAGACTGTAAAATTCTGTTACAATGTAACGGTTAAGACGACTACAGAACGAAAAGAAGTTCTCACAGTTTCCGATGCCAGAAAAGATGACTTTGTTGATCAAGGTGGAGCAAATTCTCCTGGCCTTGCTGCAGGGGGTGCTCCTCACAGAAACTCTGGAGAAATGGAAGCACAATGGCCCCCAATTGATGGGGCTCCCCCAAGTGCACCTGTTCCCCAAAGACCTAAGAAGCAACAAACGGTTCAACGTGCTGAGGCAAAGATTGGTAGGAATGATACATGTCCTTGTGGCTCCGGCAAGAAATATAAAAACTGCTGCGGCAGGTAAATGAAAGTTTAGGGAGGAATTTGATGGTAATAGTAGAGCAAATAAAGAACGAATTGCCCCAGGCAAAAGAAATGTTAGATGAAATCCGAGGCTCTCTTTGACCTAGCTAGCTTAGAAAAAAGGCTTGAAGAAATATCCACACAATCTGAGAAAGAAGGTTTTTGGAATGATCATGAAATGGCACAAAAGCTATTAAAGGAAAAAAAATCTTTAGAGAATAAAACTGGAGAATACCATTTGCTTGAAGATGAACTGGTGGATTTAGAGCTACTAATTCAACTTGCAGTTGAAGAAGATGAAGCTTCCCTTGATGAAGACATACAAAAGGCTTATGATGCTTTTCTAAAAACATCAGAAGACTTACGTTTAAAGATACTGATGAACGAGGATTACGATCAAAACAGTGCCATACTACATCTTCATGCAGGCGAAGGCGGAAAAGATGCCCAAGACTGGACGGAGATGCTTATGAGAATGTATGGACGTTGGATGGAAAATCACGGTTACAAATGGATGGTAGCTGATGTCCAGTATGATACTGAAGGAGGAATAAAAAACGCTACAATGTTGGTTGAGGGCGACTATGCGTACGGTTTTTTGAAAAACGAAAAAGGGGTCCATAGATTGGTTCGTATTTCACCCTTTGATTCTTCGGGAAGAAGGCACACTAGCTTTGCTGGAGTAGATGTTATGCCTGAAATAGACGACGATATAAGTGTGGAAATTGATCCCGGAGACCTTCGAATAGATACCTATAGAAGTTCAGGGGCGGGAGGTCAGCACGTAAATAAGACAGATTCCGCAATACGAATTACTCATATCCCAACCAATGTAGTGGTCACCTGCCAGAACCAAAGAAGCCAGCGTCAGAACAAAGATACGGCAATGAAGCTTTTGAAGTCAAAACTCATGGACATTGCAATTAGAGAGCACAAAGATAACCTTAAAGATTTAAAAGGAGACTTCAGCCAAATTACCTGGGGCAGCCAGATTAGATCATACGTTTTTCATCCCTACACACTAGTAAAAGATCATCGAACAGGTGCAGAAGTTGGAAATATTAGTGCTGTTATGGATGGGGAAATCGATTATTTTATCAACGAAAAATTGAAACAAAAGAGCTAATTTTTAGAAGATTTTTTTCGTAAAGTATACATGATGTAAAACTAGGGAAACTCTTGCAAGGGCTAGGCTTATATGTTAACATGCAATGGGTAAGGGTTAGAAAAAAAGGAGACTACAGAAATGATTTTAGAGACTTTAATCAAATTTTTCGAGGGCATGGGGATTGTCAACATGGATCCTAGAAGTGCCGCTATGTTGGTGGTTGCGTGTATATTCTTGTACTTGGCTATTAAAAAAGGCTTCGAACCTCTTTTATTAGTCCCTATCGGCTTTGGTATGTTGCTTTCTAACATGCCTATGACAGGAATATTCGTTGCACATGTTGAAGCAGGAACACCTTTAGAAAGCATGGGAATCTTAACAATATTCTATTTATTAAAACCAATTCTTCCTAGTTTGATATTCATGGGAGTCGGCGCTATGACGGACTTTGGTCCACTCATTGCTAATCCAAAATCTCTGTTTCTTGGTGCAGCTGCGCAAATCGGAATTTTCTTCGCACTATTTATGGCCATCTTCTTAGGCTTCAATGCTCAGGAAGCAGCATCAATCGGTATCATTGGTGGAGCTGACGGACCAACAGCTATATTCACTACCCAGCAACTTGCTCCTCATATACTAGGTGCAGTAGCAGTGGCAGCATATTCTTATATGGCATTAGTTCCCGTAATCCAACCTCCAATCATGAAAGCCTTGACAACTAAAAAGGAAAGAATGATTAAGATGGATCAGCTAAGACCCGTAACCCAAAGAGAGAAAATCATATTTCCTATAATGGTAACAATTATAGTAGTATTGTTACTACCTGCAGCAGCACCACTAGTTGGTATGCTAATGTTAGGAAACTTATTTAAAGAGAGTGGTCGAACACTTCGATTGTCCGATACAGCAGCAAATGCTCTTATCAACATAGTTACTATTATGTTGGGATTAGCTGTAGGAGCTTCTGCTCAAGGTCCAACATTCTTGATCCTTGACACTGTAAAAATTGTTATTCTTGGAGTTCTGGCCTTTGCAGTTGGAACAGCCGGTGGAGTATTATTAGCGAAATTAATGAACAAGCTAACTGGCGGCATAAATCCTCTTATTGGTTCAGCTGGAGTATCTGCAGTACCTATGGCAGCCCGAGTATCTCAAAAGGTAGGACAGGAAGAAAATCCGTCCAACTTCCTCTTGATGCATGCAATGGGGCCGAATGTTGCAGGGGTAATAGGATCGGCAGTAGCAGCTTCAGTTATGCTGTCTATGTTCTCTGGATATTAAAGAAAGAAAAAATCAATAAAGACAGCCCCGACGATGTTAGCCGGGGCTTTGTTATTTCCAAAGAAAGGTAGAATGAAATGAATAATGATAATAGAAAAATAACGACGGTGCTGTTTGATTTTGATGGCACGTTAATGAACACCAATGATCTTATAATAGATTCTTGGAGACATATATACAGGGTACTTGAAGATAAGGATATCGATGAAGAAGAGATTGTCAGAACCTTTGGAGAACCTCTTATTAATACCATGGAAAAATCATTTCCAAATACACCTGTTGAGGAATGTGTAGATATTTATCGAAGTTACCATCGTGATAGCTTCGGAGATAGGATATCTCTTTTTCCTGGAATCAAAGAGATGCTTGGAGAGTTGAAAGCTTTAGGATATAAGATGGCCGTTGTAACTTCTCGTGTTGGATTAACGACAAGGCAAGCAATGGAGAAATATGAAATTATGGAATACTTTGATGTTGTAGTGACTTGTGATGACACAGAAAAACATAAGCCTGACCCAGAGCCTGTGCATATAGCTTTAAAGCAGCTTAATAGCAGCCCTGAAGAAAGCATAATGATTGGGGATAGCATGTATGATATTCTATGTGCCAAGAATGCTGGAGTTTTATCGGTTTTGGTAGGATGGGCAGTTGCGGTTACAGAAGAGGAAAAAACGGGTGCAGATAAGCCCGATTATTTTGTTGATACAGCAGAAGATATAATGAGACTACTTGAAGAAGTAAATAGCGAACAAGATAAATAATTTAGATATCCAGCATTTATCATCGACTGTATTTTACCTAGATGAAATTGCCTGATATATTTAAGAACAAAGAAGGCCTCTCCAAGTGGAGAAGCCTTCTTTTCATAAAACCTACTATTTGATGTAGGATTATTCGTTGATAGGATAAGAATCTTTTTTAGAATAGTGAGTGTGTAGAAGTTTGTGAGAAAGGTGACCATTAGGCTCGCCTAAGTAATCTTTGTAAAGTGCTGCAACTTCCTCATTTTTGTGAGACTTTCTTTCAGGCAGTCTGGCATCTTCACTAAAGAGAGCCTTTGTTCTTTCAACCTTTGGATCTATATCCATTCTATCTTGAGAAGAAACGATAGACTGACCACCACCGTGTATGCAGCCTCCTGGACATGCCATAATCTCAATGAAGTGAACATCGGTCTCTCCAGCGCTAATAGAATCCAACAATTTAGCTGCGTTTGCTGTTCCGTGAGCCACAGCAACCTTAACCTCTGTGTCAACTCCGCCAACAGGAAGTACAACGCTTGCAAAACGAATGCCGTCAAGGCCTCGAACTGCTTCATACTCGTAGTCTGGTAAATCTTCTTCAGTCAATATGTCAGCTAAAGTTCTAAGGGCAGCTTCCATTACTCCGCCAGTTGCACCGAATATAACTCCGGCTCCAGTTCCTTCACCCATAAGCTTGTCTGGTTTTCCATCGGGTAGATTTTTGAAATCGATTCCAGCCTGCTTAATCATATCTCCCAACTCTCTAGTTGTTAAGGAGAAGTCAACATCCGCAAAGCCATCTACTTCCATTTCAGATCTTCCAGCCTCAGCCTTTTTAGCTATACAAGGCATTATTGATACTGAAACTATATCCTTGGGATCAATTCCTTCTTTCTCAGCAAAGTATGTTTTTGTAAGAGCTCCAAACATTTGCTGCGGAGATTTGCAAGTTGACAAGTTGTCTAAATACTCTGGGTAGTTTAGCTCGCAGAATCTAATCCAGCCAGGAGAACATGAAGTAATCATTGGTAATTTCCCACCACCAGTAACTCTTCCAATGAACTCTGTACCTTCTTCCATAATGGTAAGGTCAGCAGAGAAGTTTGTGTCAAATACTTTGTCAAATCCAAGTCTCTTAAGAGCTTCGTACATTTTTCCCGTTACGGCAGTTCCCATAGGTAGATTAAATTCTTCGCCTAAAGAGGTCCTTACTGCAGGAGCTTCTTGTACAACTACATATTTTGTAGGATCTGCAATTGCATCAAATACATCATCAATATTCTGACGCTCACGTAATGCTGCAACAGGGCAAGCATTGATGCACTGTCCACAGTAAACGCAATTTGCATCACGCATGCTGTAATCAAATGCAGGAGCAACCTCAGTATCGAATCCTCTGCCAGTAAAGTCTAGGACTCCAATGCCTTGTACATTTTTACAAGTTGTAATACAACGTCCACATAGAATACATTTTGAAGGATCTCTTATAATTGAGGGAGAAAGAGAATCGATAAATCCTTCTCTTTTGGAACCCTGGAATCTTACTTCTTCAATGCCTAGTTCTTCGCAAAGTTGTTGAAGCTCGCATGAATGGTTTCTTTTGCAAGTAAGACACTCTCTATTATGGTTAGCTAGGATCAACTCTACGTTAGTTTTAACTGCCCTTCTAACTCTTTGTGTATTAGTCTTTACGCTCATACCTTCAGCAACTTGAAGTATACAAGAGGCTGGCAGGTTACGCATAGGAACACCATTGATTTCCGCCTCAACTACACACACACGACAAGCTGCTATCTCGTTAATATCTTTTAAGTAGCAAAGACTGGGTATTTTAATACCTGCTTCTTTAGCGGCCATCATCACGGTGTAGTCTTTGGGAACACTTACCGGTATTCCGTTGATGGTTAAATTTACATTTTCCATGATTATATCTTTTCCCTTCTATTGGATTATGATGGCGTCAAATTTACATGCTTTCATGCATTCGCCACATTTTGTACATAAATCATAATTAATGGTGTGCAATTCCTTTAGTTTGCCATCGATTGCATCTACTGGACACTTTCTTGCACATATGGTGCAGCCGGTACAAGCGTCAGTAATATAGTAGTTCATCAAGGATTTGCAGATACCAGCAGGACATTTTTTATCGAGAACGTGTGCCTTGTACTCATCCATAAAGAAGTTCATAGTTGAGAGTACTGGGTTTGGCGCTGTTTGTCCTAAAGCACAAAGAGAAGTCTCTCTGATAGTTAAGGCTAAGTCTTGTAGAGTATCTAAATCTTCCATTGTTCCATTTCCTGTTGTAATCTTGTCTAGGATCTCAAGCATTCTCTTGGTACCTTCTCTACAAGGAGTACACTTACCACAAGACTCATCTACAGTGAAATCCAAGAAGAATCTGGCGATATCTACCATACAGTTGTCTTCATCCAAAACGATCATTCCGCCTGAGCCCATCATGGAACCAACAGCTACTAGATTATCAAAGTCGATTTCTACGTCAATGTTTTCTGCTGTTATACAACCACCGGAAGGTCCGCCTGTTTGAACGCCTTTGAACATTTTTCCACCAGGGCAACCGCCACCGATTTCATAAATTACATCTCTCAAGCTAATTCCCATTGGAACTTCTACTAATCCGGTGTTTTCTATCTTTCCACCTAAAGCAAATACTTTTGTTCCAGGAGATTTTTCGGATCCAAAACTTCTGAACCAATCAGCACCCTTATAAATAATTGGTGCTATGTTTGCTAAAGTTTCAACGTTGTTGATAATGGTGGGCATACCCCACAAACCTTTGTTAGCAGGGAAAGGAGGCTTATTTCTGGACATCCCTCTTTTTCCTTCTATGGAGGCGATAAGTGCTGTTTCTTCTCCACAAACGAAGGCTCCTGCACCTAAACGAATTTCAATATCAAAGGAAAAGTCGGTTCCTAGAATATTTTCGCCTAGTAGGCCCATTTCTTTTGCTTGTTTAATTGCAATTTCTAAACGTTTAACTGCTACAGGGTATTCTGCTCGAACATACACAAAGCCTTTGCTAGCGCCAATTGCATATCCGCCTATAGCCATTGCTTCGAGAATGGCATGAGGGTCTCCTTCTAAAATGGAACGGTCCATAAATGCTCCAGGATCTCCCTCGTCAGCATTACAAATGATGTATTTTTGTTCAGCTTTATTAGGGGCTGCAAAACTCCATTTTAGTCCTGTGGAGAATCCAGCTCCGCCACGGCCTCTTAGACCGGATTTTTTCATCTCTTCAATTACGTCAGTTGGGGTCATTTCCAAAAGTGCTTTTGCTAAACCTTGGTAACCATCCATTGCAATGTATTCTTCGATGTTTTCTGGGTTAATAAAACCACCATTTTTTAAAGCAACACGCAATTGTTTTTTATAAAAATCCAAATCTTCAAGGTTCTTAAGTTCCCCGCCAACGGTAAATTCTTTTACGGGTTTACCAGCAATTAGGTGTTCCTCTAAAATTCTAGCAGCTTTTTCTTTGTCAACCTGAACATATGTTACCTTAGATCCATCTGGGGATAGAACCTCAACGATTGGTTCGTGTATACACATTCCAATACATCCAGTAGGGTAAACGCTAACATTTGAAAGGTTTCTTTTTTCTGCTTCTGTCTTAAACAGTTCATAAACGGGCTTTGCTCCTGCAGAGATACCACATGTGGCCAAGCCTACAACTACTCTGTATCCGTCTTTGTTGTAGAATTCTCCCATGGCTTTATCTCTTAGAGTTTTTAATTCATCTCTAGTTTTCATGCTTGTACCCCCTCTTCTAGATATTTGTTTAGGATTCCCGGAACAACACTTACGTCATTAATTTGAGCATAGACGTCGTCGCCGATCATCATTACTGGGGCAAGACTGCAGCAACCCAAACATCTAGTTGCTTCTAAAGTGAATAGATTATCGTCAGTAGTTCCGCCTACTTCGACATTCAGTGTCTCAGCACACTTATCGAGTAGAGCTTGTGCACCCTTTACATAACATGCAGTTCCCATACAAACACTTATTTTCAACTTGCCTTTGGGTGTTAGGTTGAACTGGCTGTAAAAAGTTGTTACGCCGTACAATTCTGCTATGGGTACTCTAATCTTATCAGATATAAACTTTTGCACCTCTAAAGGTAAGTATCCGAATAAGTTTTGAGCCTCTTGCAGTACGGGCATCGTAATCCCCTTAACGCCGTCTAGGGAATCGATGTAGTCGGTCAGTTGTACGAATCTTGGGTCATCGCTAGGGATGCTACGACCCTCTTGAAGGTGATACATGATTTTTCTCCTTTGCTTCCAAACTTTGTTTGTGATTAAATTAACATTTCACTAATAAAAATTCTAGCATAATGAGGGTTCAAAGGCAAGTAAAAGGCCTGGGAATTGGCAATTTATCTTCTATTATATAGGCTTCAATTAATAGTCAAAATATTCAAAAATTGCTTATTATATAGAGAACAAAGAAATACATGGCGCATAGCAAGATAGTATAAAGTTTCGTATAAAAAAAAGACTTAACTGCTGTTAATTAAGTTAATCATAAAAAAATATATTAGTAATGACGTTGGTGTAAAATAATTGTAGGAGAATTAAAAGAAAATAAAAAAAGAGACTGTCC
>CAYLIF010000010.1:0-48542 GCA_964383845.1 uncultured Oscillospiraceae bacterium | reverse complement strand
TGTATGGCGGACTTGCGAAAAAAGATCCTGTACATTATCCACTAAATCCAAAAACCAAATTAGCAGTTGGAGATACAAGAAGAATTTCATTTACATTTGGAATTCTTTCCATAATGGGCTTTATCGCTTATCCATGGCTAATGTGGTTTGAAGGAGACTGGTGGGGAGAATGGGGTCCAGAGTATTATTTGGAAACTTACGAAACTGGATTCTTATCAGACTTCTATGGAATGGTAAATGGAATTCTGACTTCTGCCATAGTATTTGCTGTAATCGCAGTTATTTTATACATAGTAAGCATAAAAATAGAACCAAAAAAACATAGGGGTTCTGTTGTAGAAGGAAATATTTAGAAAATATTATAATACGATTATTCCAATTAGTGAAATTACAAAAGACTCCTGTCAAAGGGAGTCTTTTGCTAAAGTGTTCTCATTGACTAGAGCAAGAAATTAAAATATACTATATTTATCCTTTGTTTCTGCACCTTGGGAAGTGCTCATTTTATTGAAAACAAAGAACTCTAAAAAGTAATCTAAACATGATTAAACAATATACAATAAACTAAAATACGAAAATGAAAAGAGGAAAAGATGGAGAGATGCGACATCGTAACACTAAAATCAGGAGAAGAAATCACAGACTTTTATTTGGTTAGAGCTATTTCCATAAAAACCGGTAGCAATGGCAAGCTTTATGGGGATTTTTTGTTTGGAGATGCTACAGGAGATATTACAGCGAAAAAATGGGCTATAAGTTCTGATGACGAAGCAATGCTCAGCCTTATTAAGGAAGGAGACGTGGCAAAGGTTCAAGGTAAAATTAAAGAATTTAACGGTCAGCTTCAATTAACCGTTGCCCATATACGTAAAGCCAAAGAAGAAGATCCTGTTGAAATAAGTTTTTTGGTAAAGTCCGCACCAGAATCATCAGAGGAAATGTATGACTTCATATATGCCAAAGCTGAAAGTTTTGAGGACGAAGACTATAAAAAAATTTGTACCACAATACTAGAAGCAGATAAAGAAAAACTCCTTTATTATCCAGCCGCTCAAAGAAATCATCATGCAGAGATGGGTGGGCTTTTGTATCATATAAAGCGGATGCTAATGACCGGTGAAAAGATATGCGAAGTTTATACAGGCCTGAATAGAGACCTAGTTTTGACTGGGGTTATTATTCATGATATTGAAAAACTAAGAGAAATAGAAAGCAATGAGTATGGGGTTTCTCCCGGATATTCTTTTGAAGGGCAGTTGATAGGGCATATTGTACAAGGTGTGGTTGTAATGGATAAGTTAGGTGAAGAATTAGGGATTCCCAGAGAGAAAATCGTTATGATGCAACATATGATATTATCCCACCATTACGAGGCAGACTTTGGAAGCCCAAAAAAACCAATGTTTCCAGAGGCTGAGGTTCTTCATTATCTAGACATGATGGATGCAAAACTATTTGATATGGAAGATGCTCTTTCAAGCACAGATCCTGGAGAATTTTCAGGAAAAGTATGGACCCTTGATAACAGAAGGGTTTATAAACCAACAGGTGGAGAGAAGTAAATGATTAAATTACCCAAGGAAATAAGTAGTATTGTGAAGGCAATCAACCAAAAAGGCTATAGGTGTTTTCTGGTTGGTGGATGTGTAAGGGATAGCCTTTTAGGAAAACATCCTTTGGATTGGGATCTTGGGACAGATGCATTTTACAAAGATATCATTGAGCTTTTTCCTGATGGGCAAGTTGTAAGTGAAAAATATAGCGTGGTGCGTCTTGAATACGAGGATGAGATTAACCCCCATGGCAACATAATCGTTGACATAGCAACTTTGCGGCAGGAGGGAAACTATTCCGACTTTAGAAGACCTGATGTTGTTAGTTTTACGGACAACATAAATAAAGATTTGGAAAGAAGAGATTTTACTATTAATGCAATGGCAGAAAACCCTTCGGAAGGTTTTTTTGACCCTTTTCATGGAAGGGTTGATTTAAAAAATCGAATAATTAAAATGGTGGGAAATCCAGTTGACCGATTACATGAAGATCCTTCAAGAATGTTAAGAGCAGTTCGTTTAGTTGCCGAGCTAAATTTTGAATTTGATAAGGATTTGCGTGATGCTATTCTAAGCCAATATTCATTGATGGAACACGTTTCAAAAGAAAAGATTCTTGAAGAATTTACTAGAATTTTAGTGGCCGAACATGCAGGAAAAGGTCTGCGGCTACTTGCGGGTTTGAATTTAATGCCTTTTATCATAGGGGAAGAGATTGCTTCCCACATGAGTAGAAATGAGTTGGATGATTTTTCTACCTATTGTGATAACATCCATAAGACAAAGCCTAACCCCCTTAGAAGATTGGGCTTATTTTACTTGATTTTCTCGGGTAAAAGAGGATTAAAGGCCATTGAGATGCTTCCTCACACTGCAAAATATATGCAGCATTTCAATGACCAAAATGCGTATATGAACAGAATGTATTTCTTGAGAACAAAAATCGAGTTCAAACAATTTATTGTAAAAATTGGCATGGAACGTTACCAATATTTGCACAATCTAGCAAAGGCTCAAAGAATCGTTTACGATTTACCTGAAGAAAAAATTCTTTCAAGGGATTATATTTTGACAGTTATAAAAAATGAAAAAGAGCCACTTTTTGTTGAAGATCTTGTTATTAATGGAGATGATTTAATTGCAGCGGGATTTGAAGAAGGAGAAAGCATTGGCGAAATGCTTTATATGCTTTTAGATGCAGTACACCAAAAACCCTTCAAAAATGAAAAACAAGAACTGCTAAAATTAGCTGAAGCGTATAAGAAGAGTTGGCTGAAAAGAACATCAAGGAAGGTTAAGTGGCTAAAATAAATAGAATAGAAAAAGAATTAATGGGGTTGGGCATAAAAGAATCCTTCGCCAAAAAAATATACAAAGAATATGGTGAAGAAAGCTTGGAATTGATTCGAGAAAATCCTTATCGTTTGATGGAGGATTTTTTTGGGGTTCCTTTTCAAGAGATAGATACTTTGGCCGAAAAACTTTATCTCGAGCCTGAAGATAGCCGTAGAATTGAAGGGGGAATTACTTACGGTATGGCCAAGCTAACAGAAAATGGTAGTAGTTGTGCTCCTGTCAGCATTCTTTTAGATAATGTAAGCTCTTCGATTTTAGATGTTTCTGTGGAGGATGTAGAAAACCGTTTATGGAGAATGTCAAAAGAGGGATTAATCGTTGTTGATGAAATAGACGGAGTTGATATGGCTTATAATCCGGGGGCTTTTGAAAGCGAACTGACGGTGGCAGAGAGATTAATAGAAATGAGCCAGTGCCCCGGGAGTTTTCTTGCAAGGGATATTGAAGGGCTATTATCTTTTATCCAAAGAGATACAGGAGTACTTTTATCAGAAATGCAAAAAGAAACTATTCAAGCTGTAATGGCCCATAGAGTATCTGTTATTACTGGAGGCCCAGGCACAGGTAAGACTACTATCATAAATGGAGTTCTTCATTTATTAAAGGCGGCAGGGGAGAAAACTGCTATTTGTGCACCAACGGGGAGGGCTGCTAAGCGAATTAAAGAGGCTACTGGTAATTCTGCCACTACTATACATCGACTACTAGAGGCCGAGTTAGATGAAGAGCGGCATTCAGTATATTTTAGAAAATGCCAAACCAACCCACTGGACTTAGATGCAGTGATTGTAGATGAGAGTTCTATGTTAGATATATTCTTAATAGAGGCATTACTGGATGCGTTGCCAGTAAGTACAAGACTTGTTTTGGTAGGTGACGTGGATCAACTTCCTTCTGTAGGTCCTGGAAGAGTGTTAAAGGACATAATTGAAAGTGGAGTAATTCCCACCTTCTCTCTTTCTGAGATATTTAGACAAAGCAAAGAAAGTCTGATAGTAAACAATGCCCATGCTATAAATAAAGGAGAATATCCTAAAAATGGTGATCAAACAGCTGACTTTTTTATCCACCAAACGAAAACAGATATACTAGAGTCAATACTTAACTGGATGACAGGAGGAAGTGTATTGGGAGTTGGGTTTCCAGTTAAGGCCCGAGATATTCAAGTAATTACAATGACTAAAAATGGTCCATATGGAACTCTTGCATTAAATACGAAACTTCAGCATGAAATAAACCCGCCGGCAAATGAGAAAACACAAATTCAAGATTGGCAGGGCCGAATTTTCCGTGTGGGAGACAAGGTCATGCAAACCAAAAACAATTATCAGTTGGAATGGAAATCTACTCAAGACTTTTCAGATGGCCTTGGTGTCTTTAATGGAGAAATAGGAGAAATTGAAAATATTGATCTTGATGGCAAAAAAATTGGGGTTGTATATGATGAAAGCAGATATGTTGTTTACGAACCTGATCAATGGTTAAATCTAGACCTAGCCTATGCGATAACAGTTCACAAAAGTCAGGGTTCAGAATTCCCGGGAATAATTATGCCTCTAGTTTGGACTACCCCAAAACTAGCTCATAGAAACTTGCTTTATACTGCTATTACAAGGGGAAGAGATAAAGTGATTCTTGTTGGAAGCGAAAGAATGCTTCATAGCATGGTGGATAATTACCAGGGAGATCAAAGGCAAACGGGTTTGGCTTATCGTCTTAGTTCTGGAGGAAATAAATGAATCTTCGCCAAATAGCTAAAGCTCTTTTTCCTGATAACATTTACTGTATCAGATGTGGCAAAATAATAGACTCAACAAGAATATACTCTTTGTGCGATGATTGTATAAGGAACTTTCACTGGGCCAATAAGAAAACCTGTAATAAATGCGGTAAACTAATGGAGGAAGACGGAATATATAGCCTATGCAAAGATTGCAGACAAACTTCTCATTATTTTACCCAAGGCTTTACCTGTTTAATGTACGGCTTGTACGAGAAAGAATTGGTATGGGCCTTTAAGTATGGCAAACAAGGCTACATAGGTGAGAAGTTTGCAGAAATGATCAGAGATCGTCTTGAACCAGAGTTTGAAAATGGGTTGGAGCTTGACGTTATAATACCTGTACCCATTCACATAAATAAACTCCGTCAAAGAGGGTTCAACCAAGCAGAGTTAATGGCCAGACCCCTTAGTAAGATTTGGGGATTGCCTTTAGAAAAAAATACTTTAACTAGAACTAAAAGTACTTCTGCTATGAGCACTTTAGACCCTTTTCAAAGAAGGGAAAATATAGCAGGTGCCTTTTTGATTAAGGAAGGCCAAGAAAGGGTAGTAAGAGACAGGTCAGTACTGTTAGTTGATGATGTTTATACAACGGGTAGTACAGTCGATGAATGTTCAAGAATCTTGCTGAAGGGTGGGGCAAAAGCGGTTTATGTTATAACTCTAGCGGCAGGTGCTAATTGATATGGGATTTAAAATTTATTGTAGAAAAGTTGTCCGGGTCTGTGGTTGAAAGTCCAAGCCAGCTACGGGCAAAAGGATCCACGTAAGCAGCAGGTTGGTTCTTGCTGTGAGCATGGCGTAGTCTAGATGTAAGTCCTCCGAAAATCGGATAAAGGCGAGTGTGGGGTCAAAGACCAGGTCAGCCGGACAACTTTTCTATGTTAAATTGAATGATATTTGTGGTATAATATTGCTAACATAATAAAGCGGAAACTATATTTTAGGTTCTGTGGAAAAAGGGAGGTCTAAATATGAAAGTAACAATAACAACGAGAAACTTTAATGCCAGCGAAAATCTGAAAGATACCATTGAGAAAAAAATGGAAAAGTTGGGAAAATATTTTTCTGAGGACATAGAGGCTGATGTAATGGTCTCTAGTGAAAGAGGAAGACAGAAGGTAGAGACTACTATTTATGCAAAGGGTATGCTTTTCAGAGCAGAAGAGTCAACCCAAGATGTATATGAAAGTATTGACAAAGTAGTGAGTAAATTATCTGTTCAGATGTCAAGGTTTAAGACAAAATTACAGAGAAGAGATGTAGACAAGTATCTTATTTTTGATAGTATTCCAGAACATGAAGAAGAACCTTTTGAGATGGACGTTGTTAAAACCAAAAAGTTTGACTTAGAGCCGATGATGGTTGATGAAGCTATTGTTCGCATGGAAATGTTACAACATACATTTTTCGTTTTTCTCAATATGGAAACAGATAGTGTCAATGTTGTTTATAAGAGAACGGGCGATGGATATGGCCTTTTAGAAACAACTTATTAGAGTTTTTTCTTGTAAGTACATTTTCTTATAAATATTATATGTAGCGGCAAAGAAAAACATTCTTCTTTGCCGTTTTTTTATTGTTTGCCCCTTGAAAAATAGAGGTTTTTTAGCTACAATGTACGTGATGATAAAAGAGAGGGGAAGCTATGCCAGAGCTCTTAACCAACATAACCACAAACATCCAAATCTCAGATGTTTTGGACATTGCAATTGTAACTTTTGTAATTTACAAAATCATGGAATTCATAAAGGAAACTAGAGCACAGCAACTCGTTAAGGGCTTGCTTGTTTTGGTTTTGGCTACCTTTATTTCAGGAGAATTCCAATTATATACTTTGAATTGGGTTTTAAAAGGCACAATGACAATTGGTGTAATCGCTTTAGTTATTATATTCCAACCAGAATTGAGAAGAGGCCTCGAATATGTGGGCCGGCAAAAATTATTGAAATCACCTATTCGTGAAATTGGAAAAGAAAGAGCTAAACATATAGCAAATCAGCTGGTAAAGGCCATTAACACATTCTCAGATCAAAGAATTGGCGCACTAATAGTCTTTGAGAGAGAAGTGGCACTAAAAGAAATTTGCGATACTGGAACCCTTATTAAGGCGGATATTTCCAGCGAGTTGCTAGGAAATATTTTCTACGAAGGATCACCCCTTCATGATGGAGCTGTTATTGTAAGAGGTGATAGGATTTATGCAGCAGGGTGCGTCCTTCCTCTGACCCAGAATAAAGAATTGTCGAAAGAGTTGGGGACACGTCATAGAGCGGGCCTTGGGATTACTGAGCATTCAGATGCCATGGCAGTAATAGTTTCAGAAGAAACTGGTATTATTTCAATTGCTGTAGACGGTAAACTTTCAAGGTTCTTAGATGTAAAATCTGTTGAAAAGGAACTGTTGAATTTTTATCTGGGTGGCTTAGACGAAAAGGTTCCTGCATTCTTTGGAAAGTTGAGGAAGAAAAAAAATGTTCCAAAATAAGAATGCTAATTTAATCCTATCTATTGTAATTGCCATTGTTTTATGGGGATACGTTTTGATTGACGTAAACCCCACTGTAGAACAACCCTTTGACAACATTCCGGTAAAGGTGCAGAATCAGGAAACTTTAACGCAAAGGGGGCTTGCTTTAACTACGGAAGACTACTTTGTCTCTGTTGTAATTAAGGGTAAAAGATCAGATATAGTTAAAATAAATCAGGACGACATTGTCCCAATTATGGATGTTTATGGCTATGCTTTAGGAACCAACTATATTCCTGTGAAGATAGAGATTCCTGATGGCCTTTCTATTGCAACTGTTTCAGATCATAAATTAGAAGTGATAATTGAAGAGTACGTAGTTAGTAATCGCACTGTTGAGGTACAGTTTGTTGGTGACCTTGCCAATGGTAAGGAGCCAGGGAATATAGAAATTAGTCCAAAACAAGTGGAAGTTAGAGGCGCAAAATCTCGAGTAGAAGCTGTAAGCAGATTGTTGGCAGAGGTTTCTCTTTTAGATTTAGAGACGCAAGGCAAGGCAACGGCAAAGATCCAGACCCTTGATGAAAATGGGTCTGTAGTAAACGGTGTTGGACTTTCTTCTAATACTCTTTCTGTGAGTGGAACACTGTTTTCGGTGAAATCCGTTCCCCTTTTTGTCCCCATATTAGGAGAAATACCAGCTGAATATGAACTGGAGGGTTTGTCCTTTCCCCCTCAGGTAACTTTGGTTGGAGATGACAATGCCCTTGAAGCTATTACTGGAATTACAGCGTCAGCCATAGATATTTCTAATATTAGCGTAACTACAGTTTTACCTATCCAACTAAACTTGCCCAGGAATGTATTTTTATCCGATAGAATAGAAGAACCTACTTTGGTAATCAAGATAAAAGGGTACGATACAAAAACCGTTGAGGCTTTAAACTCTCAAATTACTTTCAACGGATTAGACCCTAAGCTTTCAGCATACGTAAACACTGCCAAAGTCAAAATTATTATGACGGGACAGAAAGTAGTTTTAAACACAATCAAAGATTCTTCGGTTTTTGATTTATCATTAAACTTAGAGGGCTTTACTGAAGGAACATATATTGTTCCAGTGTTGGTAAAATATAATAAGAACTTAACAAACTTAGTTGTTTCTCCTTCAGAGGTTCAAGTTACAATCAATGCACCAAATGAAGGGTTCTAAACCGTTTCTTTTAGAAGAGAGTGTAAGGAGATAAAAATTAATGAGCAGACTTTTTGGAACAGATGGAGTTCGAGGAATTGTCAATGAAGACTTAACACCAGAACTGGCTTTCAATTTAGGTAAAGCCGGTACTTACGTTCTTAACAAAGAAAAAGAGCGACCAGTAATTATCATTGGAAAAGATACAAGAATATCAGGTGATTTATTAGAAGACGCACTTTCGGCAGGAATATTATCTATGGGTGGAAATGTTATTAAAGTAGGGGTCCTTCCCACACCTGCTATCGCCTATTTGGTCAGACATCTCCATGCAGATGCAGGGGCGGTTATTTCAGCATCACACAATACTTTCGAGTACAATGGTATTAAGTTTTTTAACCACGAAGGCTTTAAGCTAGATGAATATATAGAAGATGAGATTGAAGATATTATAACTAGAGACATCGATATTAATGGGCATATTACTGGAGATAAAATAGGAAGAGGCCTTGAAGCAGATAAAAAGGGATTGGACTATTATGTTAAATTTCTTAAGTCTACAGTAAACCTAGATCTTACAGGGAAAAAAGTAGTTTTGGATTGCGCTAATGGGGCCTCCTATAAGGCTGCTAAGATGGTTTTCGCTGACTTAGGAGCTACAGTAATAGCCATTGGAGATAATCCCGACGGATTAAATATTAATGATGGTTGCGGCTCTACTCATCCTGGATTTTTGAGAGAAAGTGTTTTAAAAGAAAAAGCAGACATTGGGCTGGCTTTTGACGGAGATGCAGACCGGTTAATTGTAGTGGATGAACTAGGCGAAATAATTGATGGCGATAAAATCCTATGTATTTGCGCGAAAATGATGAGAGATACTGGGTTTTTATATGATGATATAGTAACAACTACGGTTATGAGTAATCTTGGTTTTCATAAATATCTTGAAAAGCTAGGTATAAAGAGAGATATAACAAAAGTTGGAGACCGTTATGTTCTAGAGCAGATGTTAAAATCTGGCTGTCTTTTAGGTGGGGAACAATCAGGGCATTTAATTTTCTTGAACTATACTACTACGGGAGATGGAATTTTGTCAGCACTTCAATTCATGAAAGCTCTTGATTTAGATGGAAGAAAGCCCAGTGAAATAGGGAATGACATTACTTTATATCCTCAGGTATTGAAAAATGCTGCAATAAAAGAAGAAAACAAGAAAAAATATGAGAAAGACCCAGAGATAATGGCAGAAATAAAAAGACTAGAAGACTTAATGGCAGGAGAAGGAAGAGTTCTAATTAGGCCTTCAGGAACGGAGCCACTTGTCAGAGTTATGATTGAAGGCCAAGACTTAGAAGAAATAACCGAACTTGCTGAAAGTCTTGCAAAACTTGTTACAAAAAGATTTGGATAAATAAATAAAAAACACAGCTTAAATTCATAGTTATAAAAGGAGCAATAAATGCATCAATATGATATTAGAGATTTAGGTCTTGCAAAGTCAGGACATCAAAAGATTCGCTGGGTCAAAGAAAATATGCCCTTGCTATCTGAATTCGAAGAAGAGTTTAAACAATCAAAACCATTTGAAGGCGTGAAGATATCACTTTCTGTACACTTAGAAGCAAAAACCGCATATCTTTGTAGGGTACTGGCTGCAGGGGGGGCGGAAATGGCTATAACAGGTAGTAACGTTCTTTCTACTCAAGACGATGTAGCGGCGGCTTTGGTGGATGGTGGACTAAATGTTTTTGCTTATCATAATGCAAGTCCAGAAGAATATGACGACCATATTGAAAAAACTCTTGAGCATAAGCCTAACATTATAATTGATGATGGCGGCGATTTGGTTGGGATGATCCTAGGTAAAAGAGAGGATTTAGGTCAAGAAGTATGGGGTGGCTGTGAAGAAACAACAACTGGAGTTATGAGACTAAAGGCAATGGAAAAAGATGGCCTTCTTAAATTTCCAATGGTGGCAGTAAATGATGCACGCTGTAAGCATCTTTTTGATAACAGATATGGAACTGGCCAATCGGTTTGGACAAGTATTACAAATAACACCAATCTTATCGTAGCAGGGAAAACTGCTGTTGTAGCGGGATACGGCTGGTGCTCAAAAGGTATTGCTTTAAGAGGTGCTGCTTTAGGCGCCAAGATAATTGTTACTGAAATAGATCCTATAAAAGCTATGGAAGCTAAAATGGATGGCCACGATATTATGACTATGGAAAAGGCTGCACCCTTAGGAGATATATTTATTACAGCAACGGGATGTAAAGACACCATAACTATGGACCATATGATGACTATGAAAGATCGAGCCATTCTAAGCAATGCGGGTCATTTTAACGTGGAAATAGATATGGCAGCACTAGAAGAACAGGCTGTACAAAAAAGAGAAAGCAGGAAAAATATTATGGCTTATCAATTACCTAATGAAAAGTGGGTTAATGTTATAGGAGATGGGCGTTTAGTAAATATTGCAGCAGGTGATGGACATCCTGCGGAAATAATGGATATGAGCTTTGCTGTGCAGATTATGTCTGCTCTTTATATAAAAGATAATTACAAAACCCTTGCCAATAAAGTTATTGATGTTTCTGACAGCATTGATAATGTTATTTCTAAACGATTATTGATAGCATGGGGTGTTGAAATAGACCAACTAACACCTCAACAAAAAAAATATCTGGACAGCTGGGAGGTATAGAAAATTGAAATTTGCTGACAGAATCCAAGGGTTAGAAGATAGATCCCTGCTGGAGGTTTTTGAGCTCCCTAAGTCTGATAAAATGATTAGTTTTTCCGGAGGATTCCCATCCCCAGAAACATATCCTTTAAAGGCTATTGAAGCTACATTTCTTGGCGCCATCCAAGAAGAGGGACCAAAAGTTTTTGCCTATGCGAGTACAAGTGGTCTCCCGTCATTGCGCAAACAAATCCTTGATAGAATGAAAGCAAAATTAGGGGTTCAATACGAAATGGATGAGATTGTCATTACTAGTGGCTCCCAACAAGGGGTAGACATGAGTGGCATGCTATTTGTAAATAAAGATGACGTAATACTATTTGAAACACCTTCATACCTAGGTGCAGTAAATGCTCTTAGAGCATATGAAGCAGAATTAGTCGGTGTACCAACAGATCAGGAAGGCATAGAAATACAAGCTTTAAAGGACTGTTTGAAAAAGTATGGAGATCGAGTAAAGATGATTTATGTAATTCCAGACTTTCAAAACCCTACTGGAAGAAGTTGGTCCGCTAAAAGAAGAATAGCTTTTATGGATGAAATGAAAAACCATGATATAGCTATTGTAGAAGATGGGGCTTATTCTGAGCTGTCTTTTGAAAAAGAGATACAGCAACCTTTATGTGCCTATGACACAAATGGACAAGTTGTTTATGTGGGTACATTTTCAAAAAGTTTTTGTCCGGGGCTAAGAGTTGCGTGGCTTTGCGCAAGGAAAGAACTTATGGATAAATATCTAGTGCTGAAGAATGCTTCCGACTTAGCATCATCCACTATAGCACAATATCAGATGTCTTATTTTATGAAACATTTCGATATGGATGCTCATGTAGAAGAAATATCCTTGCTTTATAAACATCGCCGTAATGTGATGGCAGATGCCATAGATAAATATTTCCCTGAAGAAGTAGCTTATACTTTACCAAAAGGGGGCTTATTTATTTGGGCACAACTACCTGAAGGTAAAGACACTAGAGAACTTCTTAAGCAAGCAATAGCTAAAAATGTTACATTTGTACCTGGCTCAGCTTTTTATCCTGGAGATAGAAAATACCATCAAATGCGTTTAAACTTCTCTAATATGGCTGACGCGGAGACGGAAAAGGGTATTCAAATATTAGGCGGGCTATTAAAAGAATTTTTGGCTGAATAGAAAGAGATATCATTGAGTATCCAGATTTGGATGTATAAACATTATTAAGTTTTATGAAGTGAGGATTAAATGGATTATAATAAGTTGGCTGAAATGTTGTTTCCCCAAGAGTTAAAAACTCCTCAGGAGTATGAAAAGATTTATCCGATTAGGGATTTGCCTAACGGTGCTAAGGTTACAAGATTAGCACCTAGTCCAACTGGCTTTATTCATTTGGGAAATCTGTATGGAGCATTTGCAGACGAAAGATTGGCAAGACAAAGTGATGGTGTATTCTTCCTACGAATCGAAGACACAGATGAAAAACGACTTGTTGAGGGAGCAACAGAAATACTAATTAACTCCTTGGCTAGATTTGGTATTGATTTTGACGAAGGGGCCATGAAAGATGGGGAATCAGGAGCTTACGGCCCTTATTATCAAAGTGATAGAGAAGAAATCTACAAGTGTTATGCCAAAAAACTTGTTGAAGAAGGAAAAGCATATCCTTGTTTTTTAACTGAAGCAGAGATTCAAGATATTCGTACACTACAAGAGAAAGACAAAGAGAACCCTGGAATTTATGGTAAATGGGCAAGTAGCAGAAATCTTAGCATGGAGGATATTGAGAAACGAATATCTTCAGGAGCCCCACATGTTATTCGTCTGTATTCCCAAGGTAATAGCAGCAATCCAAAAAGCATTAGCGTTGAAGATGGTATCCGCGGCGTTCTGGAACTGCCTGAGAACACTCAGGATATCGTTATACTTAAGGCGAGTGGTATGCCTACATATCATTTTGCACATGTAGTGGACGATCATTTAATGAGAACAACCCATGTTGTTAGGGGAGCGGAGTGGCTAGCCAGTTTGCCAATTCATGTGGAGCTTTTTAATGTCCTCGGTTTCGAGAAACCTATTTTTTGCCATACTGCTCAATTAATGAAGCTAGACCAGCAAGGGAATAAGAGAAAACTATCTAAGAGATTGGATCCGGAACTGTCTCTTGAATACTACAGAGAAGAAGGTTATCACCCTAAAGCAGTAAGAGAATATCTTTTGACCATTCTTAATTCTAACTTCGAAGAATGGAGAATGGAAAATCCACATGCACCTATGGAAGACTTCCCTTTTTCTATGGAAAAAATGAAAAGTGGAGACGCTCTTTTTGATTTAGATAAACTTAAAGATATTTCTAAAGATGTACTACTTAAAGAATCGGCAAAAGACCTAACTAGATTTTTACTTGAATGGGCAAAAGAGTTTATGCCTGAAGGCTATAATGTTATGAAGGACAGAGAAGATTATCTTGTGAAAGTTTTGAATCTGGGAAGAAACATAGATAAACCTAGAAAAGATTTAATTAATGGCAAACAAATATTCGAGTTTATCAGCTATTTTTTTGAGGAATTCTATAAAATCGAGGATTCAATCCCAGAAAACGTTTCATTAGAAGATTCAAAAATAATTTTAATAAAATACCTGGAGACCTATAACCCTGAAGACGACCAAGGGGAGTGGTTTGCAAAGATACGACAGATTGGAGAAAGTCTTAATTATGCTGGTCGACCAAAAGACTTTAAGAAGGAACCAGAAAAATATAAGGGCCATGTGGGGGATGTAAGCACCGTTATTCGTATAGCACTAATGGGTCGCTCCCAATCTCCAGATCTTTGGGAAATCCAACAAATACTAGGAGAAAGAATAACTCGCCAACGCATCCAAACACAGATTGAAAAATGAGACAGAATATGAACAAAGAGCTAGAGACCACGCATAGAGTAAGAGTTCCTGGTGAACTTTATCTCTTAACAACTTCTATAATATGGGGTGCTGCATTTGTGGTGCAAAAAGTGGCCATGGATATTTTAGAACCTTTTACGTTCACAGCAGTGAGATACTTTCTTGGAGGCTTATTATTAATCCCCGTTATTGTCCTCTTCCAACACATGAACGAAAAAAAAGATAGAAAAGACAAAGAAAACAAAAAAGAAGATTTTGTCAAAAGACAACAATATAGCAAAAAAACCCTTTTTTGGGGAGGGATGGTATGCGGAGCAGTTTTATGTTTAGGCGGAAACTTTCAGCAGTTCGGACTTATAACCAGTGCTGCGGGTAAAACAGGGTTTATTACCACATTGTACATAGTCATTGTTCCTTTATTTGGGCTTCTAGTTTTCAGAAAACGAGTTAGATGGCTGGTATGGGTAGGCGTTATTATAGGCGTATTCGGTTTATATTTCCTTTCTATGAAGGCTGGAGATTTCACTATGGAACGTGGAGATTTTCTAGTCTTTATCGGAGCATTTTTCTGGGCAGCCCATATACTTGTAGTAGATTTTCTTGCGCCTAAAGTTGATGCAGTTAAACTATCTTGTTTGCAGTTTTTATGGGCAGGAATTTTCTCATCAATCTTTATGTTTATTTTAGAGACACCAATTATCAAGGAGATACTTTCCTGTTGGTTCCCCATACTTTTTACTTCTGTATTCGTTGTAGGAGTTGCCTTTACATTTCAAACAATTGGTCAAAAGACAACAGATCCAGCAGTTGCATCCCTTATATTAAGCTTGGAAGCCGTCTTCGGAGTGTTAGCAGGCATGGTGTTTTTAGGTGAAAGAATGACTGGAAGAGAACTTTTAGGCTGCGCCCTTATGTTTACTGCTGTTATCTTAACGCAACTGCCAGACAAAAATGAAAGGCGGAGAAGAAGACTAGTAAGGGAACAACAAAAAGCACTGGAGGAAGCTAATGATGAATAATAGCTTGAATGACCGAAGAGACACCAAAAAAAGGATGAGTAAATCATCAACAAGAGAACGTTTGGCTAAAATGAACAACCCAGAATATTTTGCGAGAACTTTTTTAATTGCAGGATTAATTCTTATTATTGGTAGCAGCTCTTTTCTAAACAATGAAGAAATTCCCAAGATATTAACAACTATAGGGTTGGCATTGGGAGTTATTATGAATATCTTAGCTGGATTAATTTACTATGGGATTTCCAAAACGGAGAAATAAACAAAACTTAAAATCAAAATAATATAGTAAAAAAACACCTATCAAAATCCTGTAATACAAAATTTCAAAAGGTGCTAAAGTTTGGTATCGCCTAGGGGAGTCGAACCCCTGAGTCCGCCGTGAGAGGGCGGTGTCTTGACCACTTGACCAAGGCGACATATTCATTTAAACGCAATTATAATTATAATGGGGAACAAGTACTTTGTCCACTATTAAATAAAATATCAAGGAGAAAAATATGATTCTTTATAGAAGTACAAGAGGAAGTGAAAATAAGAAAACTGCAGCTCAAGCTATCATTGCAGGAATTTCAGAAGATAAGGGTCTCTATGTTCCTGAAGATATTCCCAAGCTTCCATTTACTCTTGCAGAAGGATTAGGGAAAACCTACCAAGAGGTTGCGCAAGCTGTTTTAAAAGCGTTTTTTCAAGATTATACAGATGATGAAATTAAATATTGTGTAGATGGTGCTTATGACGAAAAGTTTGAAACTAGGGAGATCGTTCCTGTTGCTTCCGCCGCTGGTGCTTATTTCCTAGAACTTTATCATGGCAAAACAGCAGCATTTAAAGATATGGCATTATCTATCTTACCCTATTTATTAACAACGGCAATGAAAAAAGAAGGGGAAAAGAGAAAAATTTGTATTCTAGTTGCAACTTCTGGAGATACTGGAAAAGCTGCGCTGGAAGGCTTTGCAGATGTCCCAGGAACAGAAATTATAGTTTTTTATCCCAATGAAGGTGTGAGTGTGGTACAAGAAAGACAAATGGTTACTCAAGAAGGGACCAACACCCATGTGTTTTCAATCCGGGGAAATTTTGATGACGCTCAAACTGGAGTTAAAGAGATATTTAATGATATCAAATTAACCGAAGAATTAGAAAAAATGAACATCAAATTAAGTTCGGCAAACTCTATTAATATAGGTAGATTGGTTCCTCAAGTTGCATATTATGTGTATGGTTACTTGAAATTAATTTCCCGAGGGGTTATTAAGGAAGGTGAGAAGATTAATATAGCAGTACCCACTGGAAACTTTGGAAACATTTTAGCGGCATACTATGCTAGTAAAATGGGAATTCCAGTAAATAAATTTATTTGTGCCTCCAATAAAAACAGAGTTCTTACAGACTTTATCAAAACGGGGGAGTATGACATTCGTAGAGACTTCTATATAACAAATTCTCCATCTATGGACATTTTGATTTCTAGCAATCTTGAACGCCTCCTTTTCCATCTAGCTGATGGAGATGGAAGCATTATAAAAGGGCTTATGAGCTCTCTGGAAGAAGATAAGCATTACCGTGTTCCCGATACTATCCGTGATGGTTTAAATGACTTCTACGGAGGATTCTGTACCGTAGAGCAAACAAATGAAACCATAGGACGAGTCTATAATGACAAGCAGTACTTAATGGACACTCATACTGCCGTAGCTTACAAAGTTTATGAAGACTATAAAAAAGAAACAGAGGATACTACTCCTACTCTTATTGCTTCAACAGCTTCTTCCTATAAATTTGCAGACAGTGTAGCTAAAGCTATTGGCCTTAAAGAAGAAAAAAACGAATTTGCATATATTGATAGTATCGCAGAAGTAACTGGTATACCCGTCCCCAAAGGTCTACAGGGGCTAAAAGATAAAGATGTTCTTCACGATACAATTTTAGACGTTGAAGAAATGAAAAAGGCCGTTAAAGAGGAGCTTTTAAAAGAATAAAATAACTGATCCAAAGGTACCCATAATTGCATTAACTATTTCATTCAAGTATCAAATAAGAATTACACCTTTTATACAATAATGTCTTGTAATACCACAGTGTTTATGGTAAATTAAACCTTGGTTGTGGAGGATTGACCGAGTGGCTAAGGAGCCTGATTGGAAATCAGGTAAGGTGTTAAAGCCCCGCGGGTTCGAGTCCCGTGTCCTCCGCCAAGCCAGATACCACCTATTGATAGAGTTATCTCTATTGGTAGGTGGTTTTTTATTAATCATTACTTTGAAAGTCAGAATAAACTGAAAACTTCTTTTGGTATTGCACGGCGAATGGTAAAATTATCGTGCAACAAGGTGAATATTGTATAATAAAACTCGAAAATAGTTTCAAGATTAGGAGGATGTCATGAGAAGAACAATTATCATATTTATAATTTTAGTTCTAAGTGTAACTCTTTTAGTTGCCTGTAATGATGAAGGCCAGGTGGTTTCTCAATCAGAGATTCTTTGGACAAATAACAATATCGCTGGCGTACAAAATGGCCCTGAAAATGAGACTATAGTGGTTTTGGAGAAAGACAGCTTTGTGACTACCATAACTAACTATCACTATTTCAACAATGGAGTAGAACCTGGAACCATAACCCTTGTTGGTGAAGATGGAACCAAATATGGACCATGGCAAGCAACTGGTAGTGAAGGACAAGGTGGTGTAAAAGATGCCTATTGGATTACATCGCCCAACCAAGAATTAAAGGCAGGGAGTTATAGAGTAATAGATAGTAATCATGAAACCTGGTCTAAGAATGAAGAATCTGGAAATGCAGGCTTTACGGAGGTGAGTGGAAGCTTCAGATAAGATATAATTCAATAAAACATAATAAACATCATAGGTAGTATAGCAAAAGTTAAAACACCAAGAGTAAAACCGACAGCCGCTCCAATGATGGCGAATTTACCAATTGGCCGAGCGCGCTTTGGAGACTTATCCATATAAACAAGGTATAGGATTAAGCCAACTATGGGGAATACTAATGATAAAATATTTAATGCCATAGATGGCTTATCTTCTTCTACAGGAATAGAGTATGTTGCTAGGAAAGGGTTAACAGGCTCGCCACAATTTATACATTGGCTGGCCTCTTTGGGAATTTCTTGGCCACAGTTTCTACAATACATTTCCTACTCCTCTTCAGTAATTTATAAGATCATTTAATTACTATTATTATGATTATTATAGTATTAATTGTACCATGTTTTCTTCTAAGAGTCATATAAAAAAGAAACAGCCTTGGAACTAAATCCCGAATTAAAATTTAATGGCGGTAATTATTTTCGGCTCATTTGCCAAAACAGTACTTTAGGTGATATAATAAACAGCGCTTCATTCTGAGGCGGATTTTTATTTTGAAAAACACAAAACTAAAAAATAAAAATAAAATTCAAACAAAACTATAGTTTTCATAGAAACAAACAGAAGACAGAAGGAGATGTAAATTGTCATTAAACGATTTAAAAATTATTGCCCCCATATTAAAGGCCTTAAAAGCACAAGGATATAAAGATGCTACTCCGGTACAGTCAGGCGCTATCCCTCCACTTTTGGAAGGTTCAGATTTGTTGGGCTGTGCACAAACCGGAACAGGAAAGACTGCAGCTTTTGCTATACCTATACTACAACAACTTTCAATGAGTCAGAATTCACAAAAAGGCCAAAAAGTAATTAGAGCCCTAGTAATTGCCCCTACAAGAGAGTTAGCTCTTCAAATTGGAGATTCATTTAAATCTTATGGATCTAATTTGCAACAGCGAACGGCCGTTATCTTTGGCGGGGTTTCACAAATACCCCAAGAACGAGCATTAAAAAAAGGAATTGATATTCTTGTAGCAACACCTGGAAGGCTTTTAGATTTAATTAACCAGGGCTTTATTGACTTGAGCAAAATAGAACATTTTGTTTTAGATGAGGCTGATCAAATGTTAGAAAGAGGAATGTTGATAGATGTTAAGAAAATCATCAAATTTCTTCCCGAAAAAAGACAGACTATGTTTTTTTCCGCAACAATGCCTGATGAGGTTTCTAACTTAGCATACACCATATTAAAAAACCCGGTAAAAATTGAGATTAAGCCAGCTTTTACGCCTATAGATATCATTGAACAAAAGGTTTATTTCGTTGACAATAAAAATAAAATAAAATTACTGTCAATGATTTTAAAGGAACAGGAATATGATTCTGTATTAGTATTTTCACGAACAAAGCATGGTGCTGACAAAATTGTAAAAGATCTGAATAAGAGAGGCTTTTCTGCAGCGGCTATTCATGGTAATAAGTCTCAGACCAATCGCCAGATAGCTCTTAGCGATTTCAAAAAGAGAAAAACTAGAATTTTAGTTGCCACAGACATTGCAGCAAGAGGTCTTGATATCCAAGAACTCTCTCATGTAATCAATTATAATTTGCCAGAAGTCCCAGAAACTTATGTTCACCGGATAGGCAGAACAGGAAGAGCAGGTTTAGGTGGAAAGGCACTATCCTTTTGTGATTACGGAGAGATCCCCATGCTTCAAGCAATAGAAAGACTTATTAAAAAGCAGCTACCAGAGGAAAAAGAGCATCCATTTCCACTTATGGACACTACAATAGTTCCCAAAGTTAAGCCAATGCCTAGACCAAGACGACCATTTGCAAGGGGCCCACGGAAAAACTAAGAAAAATTAAAATGTAATATATTTTAAAAATGCTATGCTAAAAAAACTTCTTATGTAATAAGAAGTATTCAAGAGTGTGGCATTATTTATATTCAAAAAGAAAGCCCCGCAACCATGTAAGCGAGACTTTCTAAATAGGAGAACTTTTTAGAGTTCTTTGAGAATTTCACCAATAGTATCCTTTGCATCACCAAAACACATACTAGCGTTATCTTTAAAGAATAGCGGGTTTTCCACTCCTGCGTATCCTGTACTCATAGATCTTTTAAAGGCTATTACAGTTTGAGCCTTCCAAACTTCCAATACAGGCATTCCAGCTATAGGGCTACAAGGGTCTTCTTGTGCAGAAGGATTTACTGTATCATTTGCACCAATTACCAAAACTGTATCTGTTTCTGGAAAATCATCGTTGATTTCATCCATTTCTAATACAATATCATAAGGAATTTTAGCTTCAGCCAGAAGTACATTCATGTGCCCTGGTAGGCGACCTGCAACTGGATGAATTCCGAACCTAACCTTTATCCCACGCTCTCTGAGCTTTCTAGTTAAATCAGCAACGGGGTATTGAGCTTGAGCTACAGCCATTCCGTAACCAGGAGCTATAATAACTGAGCTAGATTGTTTTAGTAATTCAGCGACTTCAGGAGGACTAATCTCTTTGTATTCACCCATTTCAGTAACAGAACACTCCGTTACACGTTTGTTGCCAAAACCTCCAGCAATTACAGAGATAAAGGAACGGTTCATTGCTCGGCACATGATATAAGATAAAATAGCGCCAGAAGAACCAACCAAGGCTCCGGTAATGATTAATAGATTATTGGCTAACATAAAACCAGCTGCTGCCGCAGCCCACCCAGAATAAGAGTTAAGCATAGAAATAACCACGGGCATATCAGCGCCACCAATTGAGGCTACTAGATGCAAACCGAAGAGTAAAGCGATAACAGTCATAATTAATAAGAGAATTAGATTGCCCTTAAGGATAACGAAGAAGACCATCATTGTTATTGTAGCAATTAAAACCATTAGATTAATAAAATTCTTTCCCGGCAAAGTAAGAGCCTTTGAGCTGATTATACCTCTAAGTTTTCCAAAGGCTATAATAGATCCTGTTAAGGTAACTGCCCCAATGAAAACTCCCAGATATATCTCTACTAACTCTATATTCAATAGGGTTTTATCAATACTCACTATACTCTGTAATGCTGATACTTTTATAAAAGTGTTATATCCTACTAGCACGGCTGCCAATCCAACGAAACTATGAAGCATAGCAATCATTTCCGGCATCCTTGTCATTTCTACCTTTAAGGCTAAACGTGCTCCTATTGAGCCACCAATTAACATGGCTACCAGAATAAACGGTAGAGCTCTCGCATCAACATTAACAATGGTAGCTACCAAAGCAATAGCCATTCCTGCTATTCCGAATTTATTGCCTCTTCTTGCTGTCTCTTGATTTGATAGTCCAGCAAGACTTAGCACGAAGAGGATGGCTGCAATAATATATGCAGTTGTAATCAATCCTTGAAACATAATATTCCTCCTTAATCCTTACTAAACATTTTCAGCATTCGGTGGGTAACTGTGAAGCCACCTATTATGTTGATAGTAGCTACCAATATTCCGATAAACGCCAAAATTGTAACCAGAGAAAAGGTGAAGCCGATTTGCATTAAGGCTCCTACCAAAATTATACCTGAAATAGCGTTGGTGACGGACATAAGGGGGGTATGCAAGGAATGGGTCACATTCCAAACAACATAATAACCAACCACACAGGCTAAAACGAACACAGTAAGATGTCCTAGAAATTCAGGCGGTGAAGAATAACCTATCCATCCAAAAATACAAAGAGCTAAGCCAATTAAAAAATATTTTCGTTTCGGATGTTTTTTCTTGGCAACAACCTCTTCGGGCACATCGATAGAAGCCTTAGGAGGAGTTGCGCTAACACTAATTTGTGGTGGTGGGTAGCTTATATTGCCTTGGTGGATTACCGTCATATTCCGGATAACCACATCTTCCATATCTAAGAAAATCTTTCCGTCCTTTTCTTTGCTAAGAAGTTTAGCGAGATTAAGTAAATTAGTTGAATACATTTCTGACGATTGCCCAGGAAGTCTACTTGGAAGATCGGTAAACCCGATTACTTTTACCCCGGTATCTGTGGTAAAAAGTTGGCCAGGAACTGTATATTCAACGTTTCCACCTGCGGGAGAAGCCATGTCTACAATAACTGATCCTGGTTTCATTGTATCTACAATCTCTTTGGAAAGAAGTTTAGGCGCTGGTTTTCCAGGTATCAAGGCTGTAGTTACGATAATGTCCACTTCTTTTGCTTGGGCCGCGAAAAGCTCCATTTCTGCTGCTATAAACTCATCTGACATAGTCTTTGCGTAGCCAGCAGAAGTAGAACCTTCGTCAGCATCTTTAAATTCCAATTTCAAGAATTCTCCACCCATAGATTCTATTTGTTCTGCAACTTCCAATCTCGTATCGAAAGCTCTGACAATTGCACCCATGGAATTGGCAGTACCTATAGCTGCCAGACCTGCAACTCCAGCACCGATAATCAAGACCTTTGCAGGGGGTACCTTTCCTGCAGCTGTGATTTGACCTGTAAAAAATCTACCAAAATGATTTGCGGCCTCTATTATTGCCCGATACCCACCAATATTAGCCATAGAAGAAAGAGCATCTAAGGATTGTGCCCTAGATATTCTGGGTACCATATCCATTGCAAGTACATTTATATTCTTATTGGATAACTTTTCAATTAATTCAGGGTTTTGTCCTGGATAAAGGAAACTAGCTAATGTGGCTCCTTCCTTTATGCTCTTAATCTCTTTGTCGTTAGGCGCATTTACTTTAAAAATAAGGTCGGCGTACCAAACCTTTTCAGAAGGCACTATTATTGCGCCGGCGGCTTCATACATCTCGTCTGTAAAGCTGGCACCTTCTCCAGCTTCAGTCTCAATGAGAACGTCAAATCCCAACTTTAATAATTTATCAACACTAGTAGGTGTAGCTGCTACGCGGCTTTCTCCCGATAGACTTTCTTTGGGAATACCAATTATCATATCTATCTCCCTTCTCAATTGTTATGTTGCAAAGACCATAAAAATTTATAGTGTACATATTTAAATACATGATAATAGTATTATAACCCATAATATTCAGAATAATCAAAAAATATCCATTGATTTTAATGAATATTGTATACAAAAACAGCCCTTAGTTAGTTATGGGCTCTGGTGTGACGGTTAAATTAAATAGTTATAGTAGGGTTATAGTTTTAGAATCGTATAAGATAAGACCATCTTCTTTCATTTTAGAAAGTTCTCGTGATAGAGAAGTTCTTTGTACACCTATCTTTTCGGCTAATGCTTTTTTGGTGATATCCAGTTGAATCGTTTGCGAATTTTGTTTGGCTTGTTCATATTTGATGTAATTTAATATACTTTCTCGTATTGTTTTGTTGACATAGTGGCGGATTTTATCTCCCAAAATAAAGGCGTGGTCAGAAACAAATTCAAGATATACCCTTAAAAAATCAGGGGATTCAATAAAAAGCTGGAAAAGTCTTTCCTTTTGGATTTCCAATATTGTTGTATCATCCTTTGCAGTAATGGTCATTGGGTACTTTGGATTTCTGGAAAATAGCAAATTGCCTCCCAAAAGATCCCCATTCATAAACTCTGAAATGGTTAGTATGTTGCCTTCTTCATCTATCCTTTCTACAACAACTAAACCGTGAAGAATAATTTCTAGCTTTGTGCAAGGTTCGTCTTCAAAATGGAGTATATTTTCTTTGTAATAATTCTTAATTATAAAGCTACCGTCTTTTAAAAACTCCTCTATTTCATTAGAGGAAAAGGGAGCAAAAAGTGAACAATTTTTCATTTGAGAAAGTCTGTTTTTCATAAAATAATTCCTCGTTAAGGAGCGCTGAGGTAACTGTATTTAAAGTATAGTCATGTTTAATGTAAAGTGCAAGTATTGAAAAATTAAAGTCATTGTTAATATACAAGCTCTATATTTGTTGCAATTACAACGCACAATTATGAAGTATTATGATAATATTATGATAATATAATATCATAATTAAAAAATCGCAATTTTTTTAAAGGAGGAATTATCATGGTAGAAAAAGTATTTAAATTGACTCAAGGTGATGAAGGGGTAGTTGAAAAATTATTGTTTGATGAGAACATTAACTATATCCATTTGATATTAGTTGCAAATGAAGGCTTTCCAGAGCATTACTCCAACTCCAATGTTTACATGACAATACTAAGAGGAACTATTTCTCTTAACCTTGCGGATCAAGGCATTCATGAATATGATGGCGGTACAATGGTTGCTATTCCTAATAACACAAAGATGCATATTCAAAATTTACACGCAGAGCCTTTAGAAGTGATTATAGTTAAAGCGCCTGCGCCCAAAGACGCATAACTTCTAAGTTATATATGTGGTAAAGAAAATGCCTTAATCTTAATTGATTAAGGCATTACATTACTATATTCTTTAAATTTCACATCTAATTATTCTATATTTATTTACTTTACCATTTGTCGAACAAACTTTATAGCGGAGGTTCCTGCTTCTGCGCCTTGATAAACTGCCTTAGCTATTTGTAGCATTCCACCTGTGCAATCTCCTGCTGCATAAAGTCCAGGAATATTTGTGGCCATTTGAGAGTCTACAATTATTTTATTACCTTCAGTTTCCGCACCAAGTTTTCTCGCTAAATCAGCACTTCCAGCAACTCCTTGTGCTATAAAGACTCCTGACAATTCTAAAGTGTCTCCATCTTCGAAAGTAATAGATTTTAGAACATCATCGCCTTGGAAGGATGCAATAGACCTTTCATCTAATTTAATGCCTTCAGGAACTTTTCCATCTCGCTTTACACCGTTTGTAAGTAAAGTTACTTGGCCGGCAATAGGAAGTAGTTCAAGCGCTTCGTGTATTGCATAATCTCCAGCACCTAAAACACCAACATTTTTTCCTTTGTAGAAAAAACCATCGCATACTGCACAATAACTAACACCAGTCCCTTCAAAACGACTAAGATCTTTTATTTTTGGAGTATTTCTTGTTGATCCTGTTGCGATTATTATAGAATCAGCTTGGTATTCATTTTCTTGAGTGGTAATGGTTAAGCTGTCAGTAAAAGAAATACCTACCACTTCTTCTTGAAGGATCGAAACCCCAAGTCTTTTAGCTTGCTTGATACCATCTTCTAAAAGTTGTTCTCCTGATACTGGGTTTTCGTAAGCATAATAGTTTTCAATTTCTTTGGCCTTTAATAGAGAACTTGAACCAGTAGTAAGAATAATAGTCTCCATTCCAGCCCTTACTGCATATAGAGCAGCTGATATCCCGGCGGGACCGCTGCCTATAATGATGATCTTACCCATGATGTCCTCCAGTTACCTATTCAAACATTTTTAGCAATGCTTCTTTTGACGCAACGCCAACAGTTTTGTTAACCATTTTACCTTCTTTAAATACAAGCAATGTTGGAATGCTCATTACAGAAAATTGACCTGCAAGTTCTGGCTGTGCGTCAACGTCTACCTTACCAACCTTATATTCAGGGTGTTCCTCAGCTATTTTATCCACAACTGGTCCTACCATTCTGCAAGGCCCACACCATGCTGCCCAAAAATCAAGCAAAACTGGCTTATCGGACTTTATTACTTCTTCTTCAAAATTATCCTTTGTTATTGTTAGAACTGACATATTAATTCCTCCTATGTTTACATATACTATAGCTTAACTTCCTAATTAAATTATTATACCCCAAATAATCAAAGATATGCGGCCAATTATTACAAGAGATAGTGATTTTGTCACATGCTTATGATAAAATTTGAGGAAACAGGTATTTTATTTAGAGGTAAAAGCTATGTGGGAAACCATAGAAACAGAAAGGTTGATATTGCGGCCTTGGGATGTCAACGATGCAGATGCTCTTTTTGAATATGCAAAAAACCCGAATGTAGGCCCAAAAGCTGGATGGAAGCCTCACGAGGATTTGAGAGAATCATTGATGGTTATTGAAAAAATCTTCCTTCCCAACAAAGTTTGGGCTATTGTTCACAAGAAAGACAATGTAATCATTGGAAGCATAGGCTATGAAGAAGATATAAGGCGTCAGAATTTGGCAAGCAAGGAGCTAGGATATTCATTGAGAGAAGAATCCTGGGGTCATGGAATTATGACAGAGGCAGCAAAAGCTGTTATTAAATATGGTTTCAATAATTTAAAATTAGATATAATTTCAATATTAACTTCTCCAAATAACTTTAGGTCTCAAGGAGTCATTAGGAAATGTGGATTCGTTTATGAGGGTACCATAAGAAAATGTTATTTGATATATGATGGATCTTACAGAGATAGCCAAATATATTCTTTGCTTAAAGAAGAGTGGGAGGCTATTTGTTTTCCAACCAAGCCCTATTAACTATGAGCCCTCCTCCTAAGCACCAAGAAATAAAGTAAATCCACATCATCAGTGCCACCACAGAAGCAAGTGCTCCATAAATAAGATCATAATTGGCAATTAAATTGGTATAAAGCCCATAAAGGAAGGAAACTAGCAGTATTCCTACAGATGCAAACATTGCACCAGGGGCTACTTTTTTTAAGGATATTCTTTTGTGGAACATAAGAGCATAATTTACCCAGACTACAAGGAAATATATCCCAAAGGCAATAGGCCATCTTAAAAACAACCAAAGGTCTCCTACAACCCAACTGGGTGGCAAAACTACCAGTTCATTTAATGTGCTGAGAACTAGCTTTATAATAATCTCCCCGTAAACCAAAAGGATTAAACCAGAGGCAATGGTCATTATTACCATTATTATAGATACAAGGGCTCTAATTCTATCTTTAATAAAACCCCCGCCAGTTATTTCACCCCCGGACATAGTATATGAGCCCATTCGAATGAGAACAAATTGGGCTTTTGAAGCAGACCATAAAACAACTAGAGTGAATATTATATTGGAACCTGAGCTTGTGGTAAAGGAGAGTACTTGCTCTATTATGCCAGACATTTCTTCGGTTAAGTATCCTCCCATAACTGTTTGTAGGGATTCAAGGGAAAGACCGAAGATTCCCAATAATTGGGATAGAAGCATCAACATAGGCACAATAGAAAGTATAATATAAAATGCAAGCTCTGCAGCAAAACCTTGGTAATAAGGGTCTTTGATTAGCTGAATTCCTGTTAACAAAGTGCTTTTTAACTTATCCTTCATAATCCAAGGCCTCCAGCAATTGTGAAAGTTTATTTAAGGCATTAGCACGATGACTTATTTGATTCTTTTTTTCGATGCCAATCTCTCCGAAAGTAAGAGTTTCACCAATGGGAACAAAAATTGAATCATAGCCGAAGCCGCTGTTCCCTTTTTCCTCAAAAGAGATATGCCCCTTGCATTCTCCTCGGGCAACAAGAGTCTTTCCATGGGGGAACACCAAAGATATAACCGATACAAATCTTCCTCTTCTTTTTTCCCAAGGTACATCTATCAATGTCGCTAGTAATTTCTTTCGATTTTCTGCATCAGCAGTTTCACCCTCTACCCCAGCGTAACGTGCAGAATATACACCTGGTGCTCCCTGAAGGAAATCAACCTCTAAGCCTGAGTCATCGGAGACTGCAGGTAATCCTGTCAACTTCATGGTTTCAAAGGCTTTCTTAAAAGAATTCTCCTCAAATGTATCTCCATCTTCAACCACATCAAAATCATCGGGAACTCCTGCAGACTTTCGGGATATAACATTGATGCCAAAATCTTTTGTAATTGCATCAATTTCAACTATCTTATGTGGGTTTGCAGTTGCAGCAACTACGGTTAGGAACTTACTATTTGATGACTCGTACATTTATTACTCCTTCAACTTTCATGCTCTTCTTTAATTGTGTTTCGTCTACATCAGAATCAATATCTAAAAGAGTATAGGCGTAATCACCTTTACTTCGATTGTTCATGTTGGAAATATTAATATCCAAATCGGCCATAGTGCTAGTAATTTTACCTAGGATAGAAGGGACATTTTTATTCATGATACAAATCCTAGCGTGAACTCCTTTCTTAAAAGTTCCAAGAGTGCATTCAGGCAAGTTAACGGATCTTTTGATATTTCCATTTTCTATGTAGTCCATCATTTGTTCTGCTGCCATAACAGCACAGTTATCTTCTGCTTCTGCGGTGGATGCACCTAAGTGAGGAATCATTACTACCCCTTCTCTCCCTGCCAGTTTGCCATTGGGGAAATCAGTAATATACTTTTTGACCTTTTTGCTTTTAAGGGCACCAATTAAATTGTCATCATTAACCAACTCGCCACGTGAAAAATTCAAAAACACAACTCCGGCTTTCATTTCTTCAAAGCGTCGTGAATTAATCATATCCTTTGTATCATTAATTGCAGGTATGTGTATGGTTATATAGTCACAATGGGGAAGTAGGGTGCTTAGGTCATTTACTACAGGCACCTTGTGGTCTAGCTCATGTGCTGATGAAACAGTTATAAATGGATCATAACCCATTACCTTCATTCCCAATCTGGTGGCGCTATTTGCTACTAACACACCAATAGACCCTAAGCCAATTACGCCAAGGACTTTTCCTTTTAGTTCTTTGCCTGCAAATTGTGCTTTGCCTTTTTCCACCATAGTAGGAACATCTTCAATTGGCGCTCCTTTAAGAGTTTGGCTCCATTCCAAGGCTTCTGGTATATTTCTCGCTGCAAGTAGCATTCCAGCAAGAACTAATTCCTTTACAGCGTTGGCATTAGCTCCCGGAGTGTTAAATACTACTATTCCTTTTTCGGAGCACCGCTCAACTGGGATGTTATTTACTCCAGCACCAGCTCTTGCGATCACCATTAAATCATCAGAAAGCTCCATGTCGTGCATATTGTGGCTTCTTACTAAAATGCCATGGGCCTCTGCAACGTTATCGGTTAATGAATAACGATCTGAAAGCTTGGCAAGTCCCACAGGGGATATTTTATTTAAGGTTGCTATTTTATACATTTTTTCCTTTCTAAAACTCTGAAACTCAAGTATTTGCAATGGATATCGATATATTATATCACTTTACCAAAGTGGCTACAAGTGGTATAATAATTTATTAATGACTAAAAGGAGGTACGATTTATGAAAGATGCTAGAGTGTTTAATTTTGCTGCAGGACCTTCCCAATTACCATTGGAGGTATTAGAGGAAGCGTCCAGAGAGCTTACGAACTATAAAGGATCTGGTCAATCGGTGATGGAGATGAGTCATCGTTCAAAAGAATTTGAGGGGATACTGAATGAGGCAGAGAAAAATCTACGAATGTTACTTTCAGTGCCTGATAATTATAAGGTCATTTTTCTACAAGGTGGTGGAACACTTCAGTTTTCAATGGTGCCACTAAATCTTTTAAGAAAATCAAATAAAGCAGACTACCTAGTAACAGGATCATGGTCCAAAAAAGCGGTTTCTGAAGCCAAGAAATTCGGGGACATTGTAATTACAGCTTCCTCTGAAGGGGAAAACTTTACATGGATTCCCAAGTTGAAAAAAGAAGACTTTAGAGAAGACGCAGACTATGTTCACATTACCCATAACAATACTATTTATGGAACAAGATTCTCTGAACTCCCAGATACAGGAGAAATCCCTTTAGTAGCAGATATGTCTTCAAGTATTTTGTCTCAAGAAATTGATGTTTCAAAATTCGGTTTGATTTATGCTGGAGCTCAGAAAAACATTGGGCCTTCAGGAGTCACTATAGTAATTATAAGAGAAGACTTACTTGGCCATGCACCTGAAAGTTGTCCTACCTACTTGGATTATAAAATTCATGTGAATAACGACAGCTTATATAATACCCCTCCTTGCTTTGGGATTTATATAGCGGGAGAAGTTTTTAAGTATTTAACTAATAAGGGCGGTGTAAAAGCCATGGAACAAGTAAACCAGGAAAAAGCATCGCTTCTATACAATGCAATTGATTCTAGCACACTTTATTCTTGCCCTGTAAAATTGGAGGATAGGTCCTTGATGAACGTTGTATTTGTTACTGGCAATGAAGACCTGGATAAGAAATTTGTGGCAGAGGCAAAAGCTCACGGCATGATTAATTTGGGAGGGCATCGATCCATAGGTGGGATGAGAGCTTCTATATATAATGCTATGCCAATAGAAGGTGTTGAGGCACTTGTAGATTTTATGAAAAAATTTGAAAGAGACAATAAATAAAAGGGGGAAATGGAGAAAATTATGAAATATTTAATATTAGTTCCAGATGGTGCAGGAGACAATGAAATAGATACTCTTAGAGGAAAAACTCCTCTTGAAGTTTCGAAAATCCCCCATATGGATAGCTTAGGCGCAAAGGGAGAAGTAGGCAGGGTGGCAACAATTCCGCCAGGTATAGCCCCAGGCTCTGACGCGGCTAATCTTTCTGTTATGGGATATGATCCTTCTATTTATCTAACAGGTCGAGCACCATTAGAAGCTGCTTCCATTGGAATTGATATGAATGATACAGATGTTGCATTCCGTACAAACATTATTACAGTAGTTGGAGATGGCGAATATGAAGACATGGTTATTAAAGACCATAGCGCAGGAGATATTTCCACCCAAGAGGCAGACCAATTGATAAAAGCGATTAATGAGGCTTTTGCAGATGATGAAATTCGTTTTTATACGGGGACTAGTTATCGGCACTGTATGATAGTACATAATGGAAATACTGACTTTGATTTAACACCACCCCATGATGTTCTTGGAAAAAGTGTCAAAGAAAATTTACCCAAAGGAAAGGGTTCGGAATTCATAGAAGAAATGATGAGAAAAAGCTATGAAATATTAAAAAATCATCCAGTCAATCTATCTAGAAAACAACATGGCTTAAACCCAGCAAATACATTGTGGATTTGGGGGCAAGGTAAGAAACCCGCTCTTTCTAGCTTTTATGAAAAATATAGAATTAATGGAGCTGCGATATCTGCGGTAGACTTAATTAAAGGTATTGCGATTTGTGCTGGCCTAGAATCCATTGAAGTAGAGGGAGCGACTGGAACCTTGCACACTAACTATGAAGGCAAAACTGCTGCTACCATAGATGCTTTTAAAAAAGGTGCAGACTTTATCTACCTTCATTTGGAAGGACCCGATGAGTGCTCTCACCAAGGAGATATGGATGGTAAAATCAAGTGCTTGGAATTAATTGATGAAAAGGTGCTCAAACCCATACTAGATTACTTTGAGCAAAGTGGGGAAGATTACAAAGTGTTGGTATTGCCCGACCATAAAACCCCACTTAGCATAAGAACCCATTCTTCAGATCCTGTACCATTTGTACTTTTTGATTCCAGAGTGAAAAAAGAGCCTCACTTGAACAATCAATTCAATGAAAAATCTGGAGCTAATGGTTTGTTCTTTGAAAGTGGACATAAATTAGCAGATTATTTTTTTAAAGTATAAATAAGGAGCAATAAGAATGAGTTCATTGGCTAAAATAACAAAAAGAGTTGGCTTGTGGTTAATGGTTATTTGTATACTTGTGGTTTTAAGCATAACTTCACCTTCTATGGCTTTTGGAGTTACAGATCCTCCTTCCATTGTTGGCTCTGCTGCTTGTGTAATGGATGCATGGACGGGAACTGTGATTTACGATAAAGATGGTGAAGTTCAAAGAGCTCCTGCTAGTACTACTAAAATGATTACCTGCTTGCTAGCCTTAGAGAATTTAAGCTTAGAGGCACAAGTTATAATAGACAGCGAAGTAATTGCTACCAAGGGTAATACCCTTAACTTTAAAGAGGGAGAAATCCTTTCAGTGAAAGATTTGCTTTATGGAATGATGGTGTATTCAGGCAATGACGCTGCTGTCGCCTTAGCAAAAGAAGTTTCCGGTTCTGTATCTGCCTTTGCAGAATTAATGAATAAAAGGGCTCTTGAATTAGGCGCAGAAAATACTAACTTTGTAAACCCCCACGGTCTTACTGAGGATGGTCATCTGTCAACAGCCTATGATTTAGCCATGATTGCAAAGGGTTGTATGGAAAACGACATGTTTAGAGAAATTTGTAAAACCCCTTCATACAAAATTTCTCCCAACTTCATGTCAGCTGAAAGAGAAATTTTTTCAACGAATTTACTCCTTACAAATGAACCTATTATGGTTACTGTTGCCGGAGTTTCTAGACCTGTAAAGTATGAATCCTGTATTGGTATCAAAACCGGATTTACCCTAGCTGCGGGTAATTGCTTGGTGTCTGCTTCAGAAAAGAATGGAACCACATTTATCAGCGTGGTTTTAAACAGTGGAGAACTTGAGAGGTTTTCTGATTCAATTGCCTTACTGGATTGGAGCTCTGAAAACTATCGTAGCAATAAAGTTGTAAGCAAGGATAAGGTTGTGGGTAAAGTTAGAATTAAAAATGGATCTATTTTAAAAGCCTCCATGGTAGGAGAGGAAGATTATCTTCTTCTGATGCCTAACGATGCAGCGGATTCAGTTGTTACTACTAAGGTGGTATTTGAAAAAGGTTTAAGCGCACCTATATCCAAAGGTGCTATAGTTGGTAAAATTGAAGTGTATGAAGGAGACCGATTAGTTGATTCTGTAAATGGTATTTTAATAGAAGATATTCCTCAAGGGACATTTTTAGCAAAAGCAGGGATACCAGACAAAGTTGGAAAACCATTAATTATTATTTTAGTTGTTATTTTGAGCCTTTTAATTTTGCTTGTTTTAGCAATTATAGTTATGAGAATAGTTGTAAAGCAACAAAAAGCGAAAAGACGAAGAGAAAAAGCTTTAGAAATTGCAGAAAAACGAATAGCTGAGGAGAAAGATAAAGAAAAGAGGAACTGGCGTTACTAAGATGTTTGATATTAATGAGAATCTTAAAAAACTCCCGGGAACCCCGGGAGTTTATATCCACAAGGATAAGGGCGGACGCATTATATATATAGGAAAGGCATCCTCTTTAAAAAATAGAGTTCGCCAATACTTTGGGTCTCCAAAAAACATGGACCCAAAGGTTAGAGCAATGGTGAAAAAAATTGCAAGCTTTGAATATATTGAGACTAGCACTGAGATGGAAGCCCTCATATTAGAGTGCAACCTTATAAAGAAGCATATGCCCAAATACAATATACTGCTTCGAGATGACAAAACTTACCCATACATAAAAATGACTTTAAAGGATGATTACCCTAGACTTTTAAAAACCAGACTGGTTAAAGACGATGGAAGTAGATACTTTGGGCCTTACGCTAATACTAATGCAGTCAATCAAATGGTTGATTTGCTTAACGGGATTTATGGTCTAAAACGTTGCACAACATCATTTGATTTAAGTGAAAAAGTATATAAACCTTGCTTAAATTACCACATCAAGCAGTGTCAAGGTATATGTACAGGCAAGGTGACACCAGAAGTTTATAAAGAAGGAGTCGACGCAGTAATGGACTTTCTTTCTGATAGAAAAAAACCTCTAATTGCTCAGTTAAGGAAGAAAATGAAAGAGGCCTCAGACAGCCAAGCCTACGAAGAAGCCGCATATTATAGGGACTTAATGGATGCAGCGGAAGCAATACTAGAGCTGGCCACAAGTCCTATAGCAAAATCAGTCAGATTAAGTGCGGAAAAAAAGGCCAAAGAAGAATCGATGGAAGAAAAGAAGCGGAACAAACAGGAAAAAGAAGAATATCTAAGCCGCCGGCTTCATGAGATTACCAAACCCAAAGAACCCTATAAACATCAGCAACTTAGGATAGAGGCATATGATGTGTCAACAGGCAACGGGGTAGATACAGTGGGAGCTATGGTTGTATTTCTAGGAAGCAAAAGCTCTAAAAAGAGCTATCGAAGATTCAAGGTGCGAACAGAAGGGATTGATGACTATGGATCCCTTCAAGAAGTACTTTTGCGTCGGCTAAAACGTGGTATTGATGGAGACCCGGGTTTCGTTCCTCTGCCAGACATAATATTAATGGATGGTGGTAAAGGTCATGTATCTGCAGCTAGTAAAGTTATGACAGCTCTTAATCTAGCTATACCAGTTTTAGGTATGGTGAAGGATGAAAAACACCGTACAAGAGCCCTTGTTTGGGCTAAAGGCGAGATTGATATTAAAAAAGAAAAAGCTTTATATAATGCAATTGGAAACATACAAGAAGAAGTCCATCGTTTCGCAATAGAGTATCATAGAAAACGTCAAGAAAAAGGTATAAGTGCTTCGGTACTAGACGGTATTGAAGGGATAGGACCTGCAAAGCGTAATGCCTTGTTGCAACACTTTAAAGGAATTGATGAAATCAAGGCAGCTACACTAGAAGAGCTTGTGGGAGTTAAGGGAATAAGCAAAAATTTGGCAATCAAGATTAATGAATATTTCAATTGAAAATATTATTCCTGCGTGGTATAGTGTACCCAAGATAACCTTAATACAGATGGAGGGTCCAAAATGACAGATAAAGAGAAACAAGAATTAGAAGTTGAAGAAGCAGATATAATCACTCTTGAGTTCGACGATGGTGAAGATGTAGAATGTGAAATCATGGGCATTTTCGACGTAGATAATAAAGAATATATTGCATTGATTCCATTAGATGGTTCCGATGACGTTTATATCTACGGATACAAAGAACAGGGTGAAGACGAATTTGAACTTATCGATATCGATGACGATAAGGAATTTGAAAAAGTTGTTGCTGAATTCGACAAAATTGTTGCCGAAGAAGACCCAGAAGCATAAACTAAAGTGATAAAAGAAAAAGACTGATCACTCAGTCTTTTTTAATGGGAAAATATAAATATTTAGTGGCTGCTTTTACGTATCATTGCAATGCCAAAGAAAGCGAAAAGAATGGAACCTGTCATATAATAGCTTGTGAACCCTTTAGTAAGGAGTCCCGATACGGCAACCCCTGAGCATATTAGAAGAAGAACCCCGAAAGCCAGTGTCTTAGGGTCTTTTTTTTGCATCCAAGTCTTTATACGATCCATATAATCCTCCTAAAATTGTTTAAGGGTTTAATATAATTCTTAGGATAGTATAGCACAAAAATCTAGCAAATATGATATAATAATTCTGCAGTTTAGAAAGCTCTTTATAGGAGGTTCAAAATGAACAAATACGATATTATCATTATTGGAGCCGGTGCAAGCGGTGTTTTTATGTCTTACGAATTAACGAAAATTAACAATACGGCTTCCGTATTAATGATTGATAAGGGAGCACCCTTAGAAAAAAGAATGTGTCCTATCAAATTAGGAAAGACTGATACTTGTATAAGATGTAATCCCTGTCATATTATGAATGGTTACGGAGGAGCGGGGACCTTATCTGATGGGAAATATAATATAACCACAGAATTTGGTGGAGACTTGCATTCTTATGTAGGCGTGGACCAAGCTCTGGAATTAATGGAATATGTAGATTATGTTTTGTGTGAGATGGGTGGAAGTGAAGCAAAACTATATAGCACAGGACAGTCAGATCTTCGACGAATCGCACTACAAAACAATCTAAAGTTGCTTGATGCAAAAGTAAGACATCTTGGAACTGATAGAAATATGGAGATCTTGAAAAAAATATATGATTACACAAAGGAACGAATAGATATTATATTCGACACCACAGTAGAGAAAGTTAATACACTTGATGATGGTACATTTCAAGTTATCGATAAAAAAGGTCAAGAGTTTTATGCCAATCATTTAGTAATGGCTACAGGGAGATCTGGCTCTAAATGGGGTGCTGAAATATGTGAAAAGCTTGGGATCAGCCAAAAGAATAATAGAGTAGATATTGGGGTAAGAGTAGAGCTACCAGCAGTTATCTTTAAGCATATTACCGATGATGTTTATGAGAGTAAATTAGTTTATAAAACTGACAAATATAATGATATGGTTCGCACATTTTGTATGAATCCTTACGGAGAAGTTGTTACTGAAAACACCAATGGAATTGTCACCGTAAATGGACATAGTTATTCAGATCCTTCTTTTCACACGGAAAATACGAATTTTGCTCTTCTCGTTAGCAACCATTTTACAGAGCCTTTTCGAGACTCCAACGAATATGGTGAATCTATCGCCCGTTTAAGTAACATGTTGGGTGGAGGAGTTCTTCTGCAGCGGTTTGGTGATTTAGTTAAGGGGAGAAGAAGTAGTGATAGACGTATGGCGAAATGCTTTACTAGACCAACCTTAAAAGCAACGCCAGGAGATTTATCGTTGGTTATTCCTAAAAGGCAGTTAGATAATATTATAGAAATGATTTATGCTCTAGACAAAATAGCTCCGGGGACTGCTAACGAAGACACCCTACTTTATGGAGTAGAGGTTAAATTCTATAACTCAAAAGTAGAAGTTGATTATAATCTCGAAACCAGTATAAAGAATTTTTATGTTCTGGGGGATGGCTCTGGTGTTACACATTCACTATCCCAAGCCTCTGCCAGTGGAGTTCTTGTAGGCCGTATACTAGCAGAAAAATATAAGGGCTAAAATAAAAGTATGGGCAGATTAATCCTCTGTTTTTTCCGAGTTATTCTTAACTGCTGTTTCCCAATTGTAGTTACTTGTAACATTTGGATTTTTTGGAATAATAAATGCAGCTACTATGTATGCGATTATTCCAGAAAATCCCAAGAAAATCAAAACAACTAAAAGTAACCTTATAATGACTGGGTCAATATTAAAGTATTCTCCTATTCCTCCGCATATACCAAGAAGTACTTTATTGTCATCAGATCTATATAATTTTTTTTTCATTTAGCTTCTCCCTTAATTCGTTTTCCAATATCCCATATCTTCCTTTAGGAAGCTTTTTTCGTAACTATCCTCAATGTCTTGAAATAGTGAATAGATTAGCTGGTGCGGATAAAAGGATTTGAACCTTCATGAAGTTGCCCTCACACGGACCTGAACCGTGCGCGTCTGCCGTTCCGCCATATCCGCAAGTGAAATAACTATAAATACACAAAAAATTATAGCATAGCGATTAAGAATAATGCAAGGAGAAATACCTTTAACCAAGCTTGATTAAGAACAACTTGCGATTGAAATTTAAGCTATTATGAGGTACAATATTAATTATGAAAATTAAAAGAATTGTTGGTGGAGAACTTGAATCAAACGGATATATCCTATACCAAAAAGAAGGGGACCCTTGTTATATAGTGGACCCAGGCTATACTCCAGATAAATATATCAAGTTACTCAAAGAACTAAAATTGAAGCCTATAGGAATTATCTTGACCCACCATCACTACGATCATGTAGGAGCTGCTGCAAGGTTAAGGGATTATTTTGAATGCCCACTATACATGCACAGACAAGACTGCGACTTTTACAAAGGGGATGTAGATGTAATGCTGGAAGATGGAGACATTTTAATGTTAGGGGAAGAAGAACTTCGTATCATTCATACCCCAGGTCATAGTCCAGGGGGGATTTGTATCTATTCAGAGAAATCTAAAGCGGCATTAACGGGTGATACTATTTTTAATGTAGATTTAGGAAGAACAGACTTAAAGGGTGGGAATCAAGAACATCTTATTAGAACTTGTAGAGACATCTTTGATAAGTGGAGCAATGAGATGGAAATTTATCCAGGTCACGGAGATTCTTGTAATATGAAATATGTTCGACGTTTTAACAAGGAGTTCTTGGATCTGATCCGGTGATAAAAAAGTTATGTAGAGAAAAGAGGCAATAGATGGGGACCATCAAAATGGTGGCTTTAGACCTAGACGGAACAACACTAAATAGCCAAGGGAAATTATCACCTGAGGTGAAGACGACACTGGAAATGGCCATCTCTCGTGGTATTCATATTGTTTTTGCAACAGGAAGAGCATTTTCCGCAATATCTCAAGAGGTTCTAGATATCAAAGGCATTCGTTACATACTAAGTTCAAATGGGGCAAGAGTCCTTGATCTTATTGATAACTCTGTGGTTTATGAGAATTGTTTAGAGGAAGCTGCTGTAGAAGAGATAGCTTTGATTCTTGAGAAATATAACTTTGTTTATGAAGTCTTTACAAAGGGTTTCGCATATGTGGGTCAAGAAGACTATGATGCTGTTGCTTCTTTAAAGGGGAATGACCATCGTTCTAACTATGTGTTAAAAACAAGAAAACCTGTAAAGAATGTACTGGATTTCATGGTTGAGAATAAACATTCAATCGAGAACATTAATATAAACTTTGTTGATCCCAATGCCCGACTTATGATGAAGGCCTTACTTGAAAAGAAGGAGAATATTACTCTCACCAGCTCTTTTGATCACAACCTTGAAATCGGTGGAGTTAAGACTGGCAAGGGGGATGCAGTGAAAGTGTTAGCCGAAAAACTAAAAATCCACACTTCAAATATAATGGCAATAGGCGATAGCCCTAACGACAGCTCAATGCTGCAGGTGGTTGGATTTCCAGTGGCTGTAGCAAACGCGAAGGATGAAGTAAAGGCTTTCGCAAAGCATATTACGGCTAGCAATGATGAAGGTGGAGTTGCCCAAGCTATAAAAAAGTTTGTTCTTGTATGATAGGTTAGACTGTTCTAGAACTCTCCCATTGAGGAGAGTTTTTTAATTGACAAAATATGTATAATGGTAGTACAATAAGATAATGGAAAAATATGGGAAAAATATGGAGAGAAGCAGAACTCACAATCAAGCTCTTGGAAAATGGGGTGAGGAGCTTGCAGTGGACTATATGGTTAAACATGGTTTTGAGATAGTTGCCACTAATTATCGTATTAGATATGGAGAAGTTGACATTATAGCAACTCAAGGTGAAATCATTGTCTTTTGCGAAGTGAAGACCAGAAAAACCTTAAAATATGGCACTCCTGGGTCTGCAGTTAACCATGAAAAGAGAAAGCATATTATGCGTGTGGCAGAGTATTTTTTAAGTGCTGGAGATTGGGAACTTTTTTCACCTAGATTTGATGTAATTGAGGTTTTCAGTTTTGATGAAACTACCATTAACCATATGACTGATGCATATCAGCTGGAAGATTAACGAGGGAAATAGAATGATATCTATAGTGCATACAGCAAGTATAAAGGGGTTAACAGGAGAGCTGGTAAGAGTTGAGACCTACCTAACAAATCAAATCCCGGGAATGCAAGTAACGGGCTTAGCCTCTCAGACTATTAAAGAATCAAAGGATCGAGTAAGAGCAGCAATTCGTCATTCTGGATACAAGTTCCCTGAAAAGAGAATAACAGTTAACCTAGTACCTGCGGCTAAAAGAAAAGAAGGCAGCCATTTTGATCTACCCTTAGCCATAGGCGTTCTAGTAGCAAATGGTGAGTTAGATCAAAGACTTTGTGAGAGTACTGCTTTTATAGGTGAGTTATCATTGGATGGAAGCGTAAATTCAGTAAAAGGAGCACTTCCGCTAGTAGTTGGATTGAGAGATGCAGGGTTCAGCCATGTTATTATTCCTTTAGGAAATTGCCAGGAGGCCTCTTTGGTTCCTGGTGTCTTAATTTATGGGGTAAAAAATCTGAGGGAAACTGCAGAGGCATTAACTCACGGATTTACGCCTTGGAAACAAGCGAGACATAAGTCTAAGGTATATGTAAAAAAAGATGAAGATTACTTTGATGTAAAGGGTCAAGAGGCAGCAAAAAGGGCAATTACTATTAGTGTTGCTGGAGGTCATGGTCTTCTAATGATGGGTTATCCCGGCTCGGGAAAAACCATGCTTGCCAAAAGAATACCTACTATAATGCCTCCTATGACCTGTGAAGAGTCCCTTGAGGTAACTAAAATATATTCTGTGGCTGGGGAATTATCTAATGAAGAACCCTTTGTAGAGATAAGACCATTTCGTGATCCTCATCATACTATTTCTGCAACAGCTCTTATAGGAGGTGGAAATCACCCGAAACCTGGGGAACTTTCACTAGCTCATCAAGGTGTCTTATTTCTAGATGAGTTTCCTGAATTTCCAAGAAAAATACTGGAAATGTTGCGACAACCCTTAGAAACAAGGGCCATAACAATTTCCAGAGCCTTGGAGACAGTTATATATCCCTGTAACATTCTTTTGATTGCTGCCTCAAACCCTTGCAAATGCGGGTATTATGGAGATTATCGTCATCGCTGTACCTGTACTTCTGGAGAAATACAAAACTATCAATCGAAAATAAGCGGTCCTTTGCTAGATCGAATAGATCTGCAGATTGATGTGCCAGCAGTTTCTTCTGAGGAACTTTGGCAAGAAAACAAAGAATTCAAATCAACAAGTTCCAAGCAAATGAGACAAGATGTAGAAAGGGCACAAAAAATACAAAGAATGCGTTATGGAAAGGAATCTCTTTTGCTCAATGCTCATCTTTCGCCAACAGAAATAAAAGAACACTGTACCCTTAATAAAGAAGGACAAGAATTATTGAAAGCTGCTTTTGAAAGGCTAGGCCTCTCATTTAGGGCATATCATAAGATATTAAAAATTGCTAGAACTATAGCGGATTTAGAAGAGGAAAATGACATAGCCCCTCAACATATCGCTGAGGCTCTCCAATATCGAAAACTGGATAGAATAGCTGACACAGACAGATAAGAATTAAAAGAGGTTTAAGAAAATGGCTATAAATTATAATGAATCTAATCATTTCGGAAACATAAAATGTGTGACTATTTTAGAAAACAGATATCCTTCTGCTCTAAGAGAAATAAAAGATCCTCCTAAAATCCTCTATTATATAGGGGACTTATCATTGGCTTATGATTTATGCGTTTCCGTAGTGGGTACCAGAAAACCAACTTCATATGGAAGATGGGCTGCTGGAGCAATGGGGAAAACCCTGGCAGAGGCTGGAGTTGTTACCGTTAGTGGTTTAGCTGATGGAGTAGATACCCTTGCTCACAAAGGTGCGATGAAGAACCAAGGAAAGACCATTGCAGTTTTAGGAAATGGTCCAGATATCTGCTTCCCTGCTAAAAACATAGAGACGATGAAACAAATCGCAAAAGAAGGGTTGATTCTCTCAGAATATGCCCCAGGGGTTCATGGATCTAGATTTACTTTTCCTGCAAGAAACCGTATTATCAGTGGCTTATCTATTGCCACAGTAATTGTAGAGGCAGGACTTTCTTCAGGATCTCTTATAACTGCCGAAAGAGCCGTTGAACAAGGTAGAGAAGTTTACGCAATTCCTGGGAATATAAACAATATTTATTCAATCGGGACCAATAAACTAATTCTAGATGGTGCCAAACCTCTAATCGTTTTAGAGAATTTATTGGATGATCTTGGAATAAGCAAAACCTTGACAGATTCTCGAAAAGAAGCTTTAGGAGAGGTGGAAAGAAAAGTATTTAATTACATAGAAACTGGAGGCGAAACCACTGTAGACCAACTGGTTGAATCATTGAAAATTGAAGCAGGAAACGTAAACGGAATTGTGACAGTATTAGAAATGAAAGGCATGGTTTATACATCTATGGGGAAAATATTTGTTGCAAAATAAAAAGTTTCTACATATAATATGTGGTTGAATGATACTGGCCTAAAATAATAAAGGAAAAAATAGCATGAGTGAAGCAAAAAAAACGTTAGTTATTGTTGAATCACCGGCAAAAGCAAAAACCATCGAAAAGTACCTAGGAAGCAAATATCGAGTTATTGCTTCAGTGGGGCATATTCGTGATTTACCAAAAAGCAAACTTGGAATTAGAGTAGATGATGACTTCGAACCAGAATATATAAATATCAGAGGCAAAGGCGATTTAATTAAGAGCCTTAAAAAAGAAGCAAAAGCTGCAGGTAAAATCTTATTGGCAACTGACCCTGACCGTGAAGGGGAAGCCATAAGCTGGCACCTTGCTTTTTTATTGGGAATTGATGAAAATGAACCCTGTAGAGTTGTTTTTAATGAAATTACAAAAAACAGCGTTAAGGCTGCCATTAAGAATCCTCGACCAATCGATACAAAACTAGTAGATGCCCAGCAAGCAAGAAGAGTCCTTGATCGGCTGGTAGGTTACAAAATAAGCCCCTTGCTTTGGAGAAAAGTTCGGAGAGGACTTTCTGCAGGAAGAGTTCAGAGTGCAGCTCTTAAAATTATTTGCGATCGAGAAAAAATAATTAAAGCCTTCGTACCCAAAGAATATTGGACTGTTCAAGCAAAACTAAAAAAACAAGGTGAAACTCTTAAAGCCAATCAATTTACTGCTAAGCTTACAGAAAATGTAGATGGCAAGATTACAATTGACACCAAAGAACAGACAGACAAGATTTTGGAATCACTGAACAAAGGAGAATTCAAAGTTGGGACTGTGGAAAAAAAGGAAAGAATAAAAAGAGCTTATCCACCATTTACAACAAGTAGCCTTCAGCAGGCAGCTTCTAGTCGACTAAACTTTTTCACAAAGAAAACCATGATGATTGCCCAACAGCTATACGAAGGCCGAGCAGTAAAGGGTGAAGGTACAATTGGATTAGTGACTTACATACGTACTGACTCAGTGAGAATCTCCCAGGAGGCTAAAGAGTCAGCTCGAACATATATCGAAGAAAATTATGGACAAAAATACTGGGCGGATAATAACTATGCCAATAAGAAGAAAGATGTTCAAGATGCCCATGAAGCCATTCGGCCAAGCAGAGTTGATTTATCTCCAGAGGATATCAAAGACTCTCTAACTAAGGATCAGTACAACCTCTACAAATTAATTTGGAACAGATATGTAGCCAGTCAAATGCAACCAGCGGTATTTGACGCAGTTGGTACTAATATTGTTAACGCAGGTTATACATTTAGAGCAACAGGATCAACCCTTAAGTTTGATGGGTTCTTAAAAGTATACTCAGACAATAACGAAGAAGATAAAGATAAGACTTTACCCGAGTTAGCGGTAGATGAAATTCTTGATTTGGTGGATTTAACGGGAGAGCAAAGTTTTACCCAACCACCATCAAGATTTACTGAAGCTAGTCTAGTGAAAGACTTGGAAGATAAAAATATTGGAAGACCATCTACCTATGCCCCTATTATAGGAACACTTTTAGAACGTAAGTATATTTCTCGAGAAAAGAAAACGCTGTTTCCTACAGATTTAGGATTTATAGTAACTGACATGATGGAAGAATACTTCAAAGAAATTGTGGATGCTAATTTTACGGCCGGGTTAGAAGATAAATTAGATGAAATTGAAATAAAAAATGCTGACTGGAAAGAAATTGTTAGGGAATTTTATGCTACACTTAAAGTAGATCTGGAAATTGCCGACGAAAAAATCGAAAAAATCGAATTCGAAGAAGTACCAACTGGAGAAGACTGTGAGCTTTGTGGAAAGCCTATGGTGGTTAAGCAGGGTAGATTTGGTAACTTTGCAGCGTGCACTGGTTACCCGGAATGTAAAAACACTAAACCAATATTGAAAACAATTGGTGTTAAGTGTCCAGCATGTGGGAAAGATTTAGTGGCAAGAAAAGGGAAAAGTGGAAGAGTTTTTTATGGTTGTTCTGGCTATCCAGAATGCACCCAATCCTACTGGAATAAACCTATAGATCAAAAATGTCCTCAGTGTGAAAGCCAACTTGTGGAGAAAAAAACAAAAACTTCAGATATAGAGTGTTCAAACAAGGAATGTGGGTATAAAGAATAATATAATTTAATGAGAGGAAACGATAAAAAATGGTAACATTTAATGCAACAACGATAGTAGCTGTAAGAAGAGGTCCTGATGATGTATGTATCGGTGGGGACGGCCAAGTCACCATGGGGGAAAAAACCATAATGAAAGCAAGGGCCAAAAAAATACGTAAAATTTATAAAGACCAAGTTTTACTAGGGTTTGCGGGGTCTGTAGCAGACGCATTTTCCCTTTCAGACAAATTTGAAAAAAAATTAGAAGAGCACGCAGGTAATCTAAAAAGAGCGGCTGTTGCTCTGGCCCAAATGTGGCGCACAGATAAAGTTATGAGAAACTTAGAAGCCTTAATGATTGTTGCGGATAAGGAAAGCCTTTTGGTGATTTCTGGCAACGGAGAAGTTATTGAGCCAGACCAACACTTCATTTCTATTGGTAGTGGTGGTAATTATGCTTATGCTGCGGCAAATGCACTGTTTAATCATACGGATCTAGATGCAGAAACAATCGTAAGAGAATCATTAACTATTGCTTCTGAAATTTGTGTATATACTAATGATAACATATCGGTAGAAAAACTATAAAGGGGAAACAAAATGGTAAATACAGTCTATCAAATGACGCCTAAAGAAATTGTGGCAGAGCTAGATAAATACATAATAGGTCAAGACGAAGCCAAAAAATCTGTAGCGATAGCTTTACGTAATCGATACAGAAGAAGTCTCTTGCCCGAAGAATGGCGTGAAGAAATTTCGCCTAAAAACATTTTAATGATGGGACCCACAGGTGTTGGTAAGACAGAGATTGCAAGAAGACTTTCAAAGCTTATGGACGCTCCCTTTGTAAAGGTTGAAGCAACTAAATTTACGGAAGTCGGTTACGTAGGACGTGACGTTGATTCTATGGTAAGAGACCTTGTTGAAGCTGCCATTAGAATGACCAAGCAAATCAAATTGGCTGAAAAATATTCAGTAGCTGAGGAAATTGCTGAGGAAAAAATTGTTGAAGCTATTATGCCGGGTAAAAAATCAAAGGTAAGTTCAGGAGGATCTCCTAAAAACCCCTTTGAATTTATTATGGGAAATGCTGGTTACAAAAGCCAAAAAGATCAGTACCAAGAACAAAAAACTGATGAAGATGGTACTGTTGAGAGTGATTTGGAGCTAGCCCGTGAGCAAGTTAGAGAGCAATTAAAAGAAGGAATGTTAGAAGAACAATATATTGAAATTCAAGTTGAAGAGACCCCCAAAGGAAGCAACCTTGATGTAGGTGAAGGCGGCATGATGGCTATTGGGAATATCTTCGGAGATATGATGCCCAAAAAACAGAAGAATAAAAAAGTTAAGGTTAAGGATGCTCGAAGAATCTTAAGAGAACAAGAAGCGCAAAACCTTATTGATATGGATCAGGTTACGGAAGAAGCATTAGAGGCTGCAGAGCAGAATGGAATCATCTTTATTGATGAGATAGACAAGATAGCTTCTGGTAACGGATATCGTTCTGGAGCTGATGTTTCTAGAGAGGGTGTTCAAAGAGACATTCTTCCTATCGTTGAAGGATCAGTAATAAACACCAAATATGGACCTGTTAAAACAGATTACATTCTCTTTATCGGAGCTGGGGCTTTTCATTCTGCAAAACCAACAGATTTAATACCTGAACTCCAAGGACGCTTCCCCATAAGAGTTGAGCTGGAAAACCTTACTAAGGATGCCTTCCTTAAAATATTAACTATGCCTGAAAATGCTTTAATCAAACAGCACAAAATGCTTTTGGAGACAGAGGGGATTTCCGTGGAATTCACTGATGGGGCAGCTGAAGAGATAGCGAATATGGCATTTTTAATGAATGAGCAAACTGAAAACATTGGAGCTAGAAGACTTCATACTATTATGGAGAGGCTTTTAGAAGATATTTCTTTTAATATACCAGAAATGACAGATGATAAATTAATAATTGACAAAGAATACGTACAGGAAAAATTCTTGGAGAAAATTCAAAAAGAAGACCCAGACCGCTATATTTTATAGTAAAATTTTCGAAAATGTTCGCAGTAAGTAAACTCTTTTGAAAAGTTGGAATATTCACGTTGTAATCTACAATAACTTGTTATATAATTAACCAACAATTAATGCAAGTAGATATGTGTGATATTTAATTCTTCAGGAGGGATAAGATGAGTAAAGAGATTCTGGCTAAAATACGAAAATTGAATTGGGTTCTCCAAGAGCCTCAAGAAGGCGGCTTTTCATTTATGGAGCTTTGTTCGATTTTAAGTGAGTTAATGGATGCCAACGCCTATATTGCCAATGTTAGAGGTAAGGTGCTAGGTGTTCATTATGCCATTGAGGCGGATAGTGCAGCTTTATCAGATCCAGAGACTGGAGTTAACTTCTTCCCTATAGAATATTCGGAAGAGCTAATGAAAATCAATAAGACTATATATAACATTACTCCTGAGGAAGCTATGAGTATTTTTAAATACGAATATGATACAGCGGGAAAATGTCATATGATCATCCCAATAATGGGTGGTGGTCAAAGATGGGGTACAGTTGTGCTAGTTAGATACGACCCACCTTTTGATGATATAGATATTGCTTTAGGAGAATACGGGGCTACTGTAGTAGGCCTAGAAATTCAAAGCCGAAAAGCTATGGAGATAGAAGAAGAAGAAAGAAAAAGAAGTGTTGTACAAATGGCGATTGGAACACTTTCTTTTTCAGAGGTAGAAGCAGTTATTCAAATCTTCAAGGAGCTTTCCGGCAATGAAGGAATACTTGTTGCCAGCAGAATAGCAGATCGAGCTAAAATTACCCGATCGGTTATCGTAAATGCATTAAGAAAACTAGAATCTGCTGGGGTTATAGAATCTAGAAGCTTGGGAATGAAAGGGACGCACATCAAAGTTCTCAACTCCAAGTTTTACGAAGAACTAGAAAAATTGTCTTAAAAGACAATGGGGTTATCGCCTCCCTCGGGAGGCTTTTATTTTGGAGGAGTTATGGCAGAATTACTAACTACAAACAATCAGGAAGAGGGTCGCGCTATTCTTATTGGCGTTCAAGGCAGAGAATCAATCTCTTACTTTATGGACGAGCTAGAAGGACTTGCTGAAGCTGCAGGGGTGGTTGTTTTAGGAAGTATGATTCAGAACCTAGAAAAACCAGATAGGGTAACTTATATTGGCAAAGGCAAGGTTGAAGAGCTCTCCGAAATGGCAAGGAATATGGAAGCAAATATGATTATTGTTAATGATGAGCTTTCAGGCATTCAGATGAGAAATCTTGTGGACGCTTTGGATATAAGAGTGGTAGATCGTACAGTTCTAGTTTTAGATATATTTGCATCTCGTGCCTCATCTTCTGAAGGCAAGCTTCAAGTAGAGCTGGCACAGCTTCAATACCGCCTTCCGAGATTGACAGGTTTTGGTATTAGCCTATCCAAACAAGGAGCGGGAATTGGGACTAGAGGCCCAGGTGAAAAAAAACTAGAAACAGATAGGCGTCACATAACAAAAAGAATTGATGATATAAAAGCCGAGATGCAAAGAGCTGCGCAAACCAGAACAGTACAAAGAGGAAAAAGAGAGAAATCCGACTTACCCATGGTAGCGCTAGTTGGCTATACCAACTCTGGAAAGTCAGCTATTATGAATAGATTCCTGGCTTTATCTGATAAAGAGGAAAAGCAAGTGGAAGAGAAAGACATGCTCTTTGCATCTTTAGATACTCGTCAACGTAATATAAAGACAAAGGATAATCGTAGCTTTCTATTGGTGGACACTGTTGGGTTTGTCAGCAAGCTTCCCCACCATTTGGTCAAAGCTTTTAAAGCAACCCTGGAAGAAGTGACCCTTGCAGACTTAATCTTAATTGTGGTAGATGCTTCCTACGAAAATCAAGACTTTCACCTGGAAGTAACAAACAAAGTTCTCAAGGAGCTTGGGGCAGCGACCAATGAAAAAATTATGGTTTTCAATAAGATTGATTTAGTAGAAAACCCCAACTACAGTAATAAAGGCAATTCCATAGGAGTTTCAGCAAAATATGGAACTAATTTTGACCAACTGATTAAGACTATAGAAAGCAAGATTTTTAAAAACTATAAAAAGGTGACACTTCTTATCCCTTATGACCGAGGTGATTTGTCTTCTTATCTTATTGAGAATACAGAAGTCCTTTCAACCACCTATGAAGAAGAGGGAACATTGCTTGAAGTGAATTTAAGTGATGCGGATTTTCTGAGATTTGAGAACTATATGGAGGCAAAATAGCCATGGTACTTTACCGTACCCTTTTTCAAGAAGGGGTATACGAACAGACTATCGAAAAATCAAGGTTTATCGGTCACGCAAAGGCTGTTGAATCAAAAGAATCTGCTGAGGCCTATATCACCGAAATAAGAAACGAATACAAGGATGCCACACACAACGTCCCTGTCATAGTATTAGGCGATCAAATGCAGATACAGTGGGCCTCAGAGGACGGAGAACCTCAAGGTACAGCTGGTACACCCATTCTTCATATGTTGGTCATGGAAGAGCTTACAAACCTCGTAATAGTTGTTACAAGATATTTTGGAGGAGTTAAGCTAGGGACTGGTGGTTTGGTACGTGCCTATACTGGCACTGCAAAAAGGACTATTGAGTCTGCTGGAATTGCAGAAGTGGTTCCATTAGTTAATCTTGAAATTATTTTCGACTATTCTATATTAGACAAATTAAAACATTTAACGACTTCTCTTAAGCTAGGAGACAATAATATACACTTTGAAATAAAGAATTTGATCTTTGCTGAACAAATAAATGGCACTTTAGTATACCGAGAAGAGGATGAGGAAGAAATTATTTCTGCCTTGGCAAGCCTTAGTGGGAACTCACACACAGTGGTTGCAAGGGAAATCACCCTTTCAAAAATCAAGATTTTGAAGCCTTGAAATACTTCCATTGTCAAGCCATAAAATTATGAGAATCCCCTTGACATATAAGCGGCTATCCTGTATATTTAGTAACTGTGTCAAGTAAATATTGTACTGAAGAAAACTACTATCGGGGGCGCTTAGCTCAGCTGGGAGAGCACCTGCCTTACAAGCAGGGGGTCATAGGTTCGATCCCTATAGCGCCCACCAATCCTTAGTGGTCCGGTAGTTCAGTTGGTTAGAATGCCAGCCTGTCACGCTGGAGGTCGACG
>CAYLIF010000009.1:0-51119 GCA_964383845.1 uncultured Oscillospiraceae bacterium | reverse complement strand
CAACAAAAACAGCCTGATGATTTCTCACCAGGCCATTTTCATATATCTATTTCCCTGAAAGCTCATTAATCTCTATTTTTATTATCTTGCTCCCAATTGGCTATCTAGCATAAATAATGCATGGGGATGATTCTCCATTTTTTCTAGTTTGAAGATTATATCCTTCATAGTAGTTTCTTCTTCTACTTGTTCTTCAACAAACCACTGTAAGAATTGAACAGCAGGATATGCTTTTTCTTCTACGGCAAGTCCCATTAGGTCATTGATTTTAGCTGTAACAGCTTTTTCATGTCCAAGGGCTGCTTCGAATACTTCTAGAAATGAATTGAAATCATTTTTAGGTTCCCCCATAGCTTGAGTTACAACTCTTCCATCAATATCATAGATGAAATTGTAAAACTTCATAGCATGTTCATATTCTTCTTTAGCCTGCTCTATAAAGAAGTGGGCAAATCCATTCATGTTTTCAGCTGAACAGTATGCTGCCATTCCCATATAATGATATCCTGATAGTAGCTCAAAGTTGAATTGATCGTTTAACGCCTTAATTAATTTTTCTGAAGCCATAGTATACCTCCTAGGTTTTGTTTTCATAATTGTTTTGATTGATTCTAAATTTGTACTTAGGATTATAAATACCCTGAATATGGTTTTCTAATCATATTTACTAGTAAATAGGGTGTTTGGTGAAAAAAATGTCTCTAAATTAAAAATTTCTTCCTGAAATATGGTATGATAGTATCAAGTTTTTTAGAAGGGGAGGATCACACAATCAATAAGAAATTTGCTTTAGCCCTACCAATGATGGTTCTGGCATTATTCCTTGTTTATCAACTATATACCAATGATCTATATGCTGATAGTCCTCCTTATGATCCTAGCCTATTAAATGGGCCTTACGAGGTAGAAAGAGTAGTTGATGGAGATACATTTATCGCTTGGGTTGAAGGTGATCGCACTCGGATTAGGATGACTGGTATAGATGCTCCTGAAAGTGTAAAAAACAATCCTGACAGAATAACAGAAGAAGGAATTATTGCCGCCAATTACGTTGAACAACTATTAACTGGTGCAGAAGTATATTTAGAATATGACAAGGATAAATGGGACAAATACCATCGACTGCTGGCTTATGTCTATATCAAAGACGGTAATAAATATGTATTTATTAACAAGTTATTAATTGATGAAGGGTATGCTATAGGCTATGTTTATAAGCCTAATACCCGTTACGCATCTATTTTGAAATAAAATTTAAAGAAATGAGGAAACGAGTATGAAAAACGGATGGCAAAATGAAGTCTATGAAACAACTATGGCTCTTTACAATGAGAGACTTATTAACACATCAGCTGGGAATGTAAGCATGCGATGTCCAGGATCTGACTGGATAGCCATTACTCCTACAGGTGTTCGTTATGACGAATTTGAAGAAGACGATATAGTTTTCTTACATACAACTGAAGATAGAAGGGAAGGGGACAGAAAACCTTCGACTGAACTTTTGCTACACCTTGGTATCTATCAAAACTTACCAGAGATAGGAGGAATAGTTCACACCCATTCCCCTTATGCATTAACTTTTGCCGCTCTTGGAGAGTCAATTCCTATGGTAACCATAGAAGGATTACAGTGCGGTTCTAACATTGTTCCTGTGACTAAAAGATTTGCTATTCCAGGAAGCCAGGATCTTGTTCTGACTGTATTGGAGCTTATGGAAGAACAAAAAGATATTAAAGCCTTGCTACTAATGAATCACGGTCTTTTAACTTTTGGAGAAACTTTATTAGAGGCCCTTAGCCTTGCTGAATCCATTGAAAAAGAAGCCCAAGTCTATTATCAGGCAAGATTGTTAGGTACACCAAACATAATTTCCGAAGAAGATAGACGACAAATAATTGAAAATTACAAGCAAGGATAAATAAAAAATGATACCACAAGAGTTTATCGATAGAATGCCCTTTATAGTTAAGCCTGAAAACATAGCCAATTATAAGGATGGGCTTGTGAGCATTTTAGATCGCAGAGTCTATCCTTTTGAAGTGGAGTTTGTTGTTTGTAAAACTTATGAAGAAGTTGCTGTTGCAATTGAAGATATGGTTACCCAAAGTCTTGGCCCTGCCTATGCTGCTGGCTACGGAATGGCTCTAGCCGGCCGTGATTGCAAAGACAGGGATAAAGCTGAAATCTTAGACTATATGAACACTGCAGCCGCTAGGATTATAAATACCAGGCCTACAAATCATGAAATACGAGATACCGTTAATTCTATGATGAGTTTTCTTGTAGAAGCCCTCTCTAGTGGCCAAGCAAATCCAGAAGCTATTATGCTGGATTTTATGGATAAAATGATTATGAGGAGACATGAGCAAAGTCTGCTTTTGGGAAGGGTAGGGGCTTCCGTCTTAAAGGATGGAGACACCATTCTGACCCACTGTTGGCCTGAAACAACCCTTATTTATACTATTATGGAGGCAATTAGCCAGGGCAAGTCTTTAAGGGCTTATACAGGGGAAACAAGACCTTATCTGCAAGGTGCTAGGCTTACAGCAGCTGCCTTAAGGGACCTGGGATTAAAGGTTACAGTAATAACAGACAATATGCCTGGATATCTTCTAAGCCAAGGTAAAATAGATGTATTCTTCGCAGGAAGTGACAGGACTACCATGGATGGCCATGTTATTAATAAGGTAGGTACCTTGCAGATAGCAATAAGTGCAAAGGAGTATGAAGTACCTTTTTATGCTTTTGCCTACGGTCCTGATCCTCAAGCCCTAACACCTGAAGATGTAGTTATAGAAGAAAGGGACCCAGAAGAAGTCTTGTCTATAAGAGGTCTTCCAACTGCAGCAACTGGTGTTTCGGGTTACTACCCAGCATTTGATGTAACACCACCAAAATTTATTACAGGTATTATTACGGATCGCGGAATATTCCCTCCGGATAAAATCCAAGACTATTTTTTACAACCTTGATATTAAGCCGTTTTATGGTAGAATATCTAGGTTAGACAATCTGATTTGAAAGGGATAAAAAATCAATGGAAAAAACAGGATTAAATGAACTGAGGGAAATGTTTCTAAGTTTTTATGAGAGTAAGGATCACTATAGAAGGCCCAGTTACTCTTTGATACCTGAGGGTGATAAGAGTTTATTAATTATAAATAGCGGAATGGCTCCACTTAAATCTTTCTTTGCAGGGGTTGAAACGCCACCTAGTAAAAGGATGACCACCTCTCAAAAGTGCATTAGAACAGGTGATATAGAGAACGTTGGCTATACTGACAGACATGGTACATTTTTTGAGATGCTAGGAAGCTTTAGCTTTGGGGATTACTTTAAAAAAGAGTCAATTGTGTGGGGATGGGAATTCATAACCCAAGTATTAAAAATGCCAGTGGACAAACTTTGGGCCACGGTTTATGAAGATGATCAGGAAGCCAAGGAGATTTGGGAAAATGAAATTAAACTGCCAGGGCATCGAATTGTTCCCTTAGGCAAAGAACATAACTTTTGGGAGATAGGAACAGGCCCTTGTGGACCTTGTTCTGAGATATATTTTGACCGTGGTGCGGGAAGAGGTTGCGGACTGGCCAATTGTAAGCCTGGGTGCGATTGCGACCGTTATATCGAGTTTTGGAACCATGTCTTTACTCAATATAATAAGGATGATCAGGGTAATTATACTGACCTTACCTATAAAAACATTGATACAGGTATGGGTTTAGAACGAATTGCTATGGTAATGCAGGACGTTAATTCTATATTCGATGTTGATACAATTAAAGTTATTCTTGATGGTATATGTGAAAAAGCCAATGTAACATATAACCATGGAGGTAGTAAACAAGATATATCTTTAAGGATTATTACAGACCATCTTCGAAGCGTAACCTTTATGATTGCAGACGGGATTTTACCCAGCAATGAAGGTCGTGGTTATGTTCTGAGACGTCTTCTAAGAAGAGCCGCAAGACACGGCCGATTACTTGGAATACAGGGTACTTTTCTTGCAGAACTTTCAGAAACCGTTGTGAAAGCCTCTGGAAATGCTTATCCTGAACTAGTTGAAAAAAGAGACTACTTGAAAAAAATAATTGCTTTGGAAGAAGCAAAGTTTGCAGATACCATTGATCAAGGGGAAGCCATGATTAATGATGCTATAAAAGAGATGGCAAAAGAAGGGGTAACTGTCCTTCCCGGTGAAAAAGCCTTTAAACTCTATGATACCTATGGCTTTCCTTTAGAGTTGACTCAGGAAATCTTAGAAGAATCTGGATTAACAACTGATATGGATGAATTCAGAGCTCATATGGAAAAACAGAGAAGTCAAGCTAGAGCTGCCAGAAAATCCGTAGACGATGATGGATGGTCAGACTCTGGATTAGAATTCGAGTTAGATAGTCCCACAAGGTTTGTTGGTTACGATTCTTTGGATCACACTGGCAAAGTACTTCATATATTTAAGGATAGCCAAGCTACTGATACTTTAGATGAAGGGGAAACCGGAAGAATCATATGTGATGAAACCCCATTTTACCCTGAAGGTGGTGGACAAAGCACAGACACTGGAATTATGTATAGTGATGGATGCTGCTTAGAGGTATTAGAGGTATCCAGGCTAAAGGATGCCATCGTTCATAAAGTTGTTTGTATTAAGGGTGAAGTTAGTCTGGATGACGATCTAACTTGCCTTGTTAGTGCACCCAGAAGGCACGCAACAGCAAGAAACCACACCGCTACACACCTATTGCATAAGGCTTTAAAGGAAGTGTTGGGAGATCATGTAGACCAGGCAGGCAGCCAAGTTACAGCTGACTCTCTTCGTTTTGATTTCAACCATTTCCAAGCTTTATCTTCGGATGAATTAAAGGTAATCGAAGAGTACGTAAATGATGCCATAGACTTCTTCCCAGAAGTTACTATCAAGGAAATGTCTATGAAACAGGCTACTGAAGAAGGGATAATTGCTCTCTTTGGTGAAAAATATGGTGAATGGGTAAGAGTTGTTTCTGTTGACGGCTATAGTCAGGAACTTTGTGGAGGTACCCACCTTAATAATGCTGGTGAAATAGGTTGTTTTATGATCACATCAGAAGGGGGAATAGCCTCAGGAGTCAGAAGAATAGAGGCGGTAACTGGCAGAGGAGTTCTTCAAGTTGCAAAGGATAAAGCAGCTATTTTAGAAGATGCTTCTGCTATATTAAAAGTCAATCCTCAAGCGCTTAGTAACAAGCTTCATGCTGTTACAGAAGAAAACAAATCACTAAAAAAAGAGGTTGATGACTTTAAAAAAGCCACTTTGGGAAATTCTATGGAACAGATTATTGGTGATTCTAAAATTATTAATGGTACTAGACTAGTAGCTCAATCCTTTAAAGACTATACCATACAAGACCTAAGAGGAATCTCAGATGAGATTAAAGCTAACCATAAGGAGACAGTTATAGTCTTAGCAACAACTAATGAAGATAAAGTAACATTTATGGTAGCAATTACCGACGATTTGTTGGATAAGGGATACCACGCGGGAAAAATGATCAAAGAAATAGCTATGGCTGCAGGTGGTAGTGGGGGAGGGAAGGCTGATATGGCCCAAGCAGGAGCCAAAGAACCTTCTAAAATACCAAATGCCTTCAGAGTAGCCGAAGAATTGATGGAATCCATTAATTAGGGAATATTCTGAAGTCTAGCCTATACTTTAGCCCCTACTTTTAGTATAATAAGGCTAGGGTATTGCAATAATAGATTTTAGACAGAAGGGAAGTGGAAAAAATGATGGAACGAAACACAATTATGTTTGATGGTAACCCTGAAAAAAGCGAACAACCCAGCACAAGTGAGATATTAAAAGCTGTTTATGATGCTTTAGAAGAAAAGGGATATAACTCCGTGGACCAAATGGTAGGGTACATTCTTTCAGGAGATCCTTCATATATAACGAGTCATAATAATGCTCGTAATTTAATTCGCCATATTGAAAGAGACGACTTGGTAGAAGAGCTACTTCGTACTTTTTTAACCAAGTAAGATGAAGGCAATAGGCCTTGATGTAGGCGACAAAACTATAGGAGTAGCCATTAGTGATGACTTGTTATTTAGCGCACATGGGCTCAAAACTATTCAGCGGGTGGGGATCCGAAAGGACACAGGCGCTATTATTGATTTAATCGATGAATATAACTGTGATACCGTTGTAATAGGGCTACCTAAAAGACTAGATGGTACTGATAGCCAGCAAACAGAAAAAGTCTATGAGTTTCGAACAATGCTGGAGAATAAATTAACATCAACAGGTAAAACTGATGTCACTTTAGTTTACCAAGATGAAAGATTAACTACAGTTCAAGCTCATAAGGTTCTTATCGAAGGAGATGTAAGTCGAAAAAAAAGAAAAGAAGTAATAGACAAACAGGCAGCAGTGCTTATCTTGCAAGGATATTTAGATAGATTATATTATATAAAAGCCCAAGAAGAGGCTCAGGAGAATAAAGAATAAATGTTTGGATCTAGGCGTTTGGACAAGGTTTATCAGGATGCAACCATTGTTCCTTTTAACAAGGACTCCAAGTTTGTATTTTTTGGAGACCAGCATAGAGGCGATGATAGCTTATCTGATGAATTTGGTCGTAATAAACATATATTTAATTATGCATTAAAACATTATTATGATAATGATTTTACATATGTAGAAGTAGGGGACGGGGACGAATTGTGGGAGCAAAAAAGCTTTGAGGTAATTCGAAATGCCCATGTGCCCACTTTTAATTTGCTGAGAAAGTTCTTTATAGACAATAGAATGTTAATGCTATATGGAAATCACAACATTTGCTATCGAAAGCCAGCTAAAGTAGAAAAGGACCTTTTTCATGTATATGATGAATATTTAGGGGCTTGCGAAGACCTCTTTCCTGGGATAATAGTACATGAAGCCCTTCTCTTTAAGGAAGCAACAACAAAACAAGAGATTTTCGTTGTTCATGGACACCAGGGAGATCTCTTAAATGATACTTTGTTTGGTATTTCTTTTGTTTTAGTGAGATTTATGTGGAGATTTATGCATATAATTGGTTTGAAAAACCCTGCAAGTCCTGCAAAGAGTAGAAGAAAGAGACATACAATCGAAAAGATGTATGCCAAATGGATACATAAAAACAAAACAATTCTTATTTGTGGACACACTCACAGACCTAAATTCCCTCTTATAGGCGAACATGCGTACTTTAACACTGGAAGCTGTGTGAACCCAAGAGGAATTTTTTGTCTGGAACTAACTAACAATGAACTTTCTTTGATAACTTGGAGAGTAAATACAAGAAGAGACGGAACCATGATTATTAAAAGAACTGTATTAAATGGCCCTTTGCCAATTAAAAAATATGCAGATAAAGATAAATATGATGATTATAATTATCCGGATGAAAGTTATGCAGAAAGTATAGCAGGTTGTGACCAGGAAAGTTAACCATACTTTGAAATGCTTTAAGAGGTAGGGCACATAAAAGAGTGGTAGCTCTTCTTTTTCTTACAAACAACTATTCCTTAAATCATACTTTTGGGAATAGTTGTTTATTCTCTAAACAAGATTACTACTAAATACCTTTAAATACCTCGTATTGCTATGCGCTTGCATTTGCAACACTCAGGCACACTATTCCATTAAATATAGAAATAAACGAGGCTCTATTTTCGGTTTTAAGGGATTTTATATCAGTGCCCTGACCCTTTACACCTGCGTTTTTATGTGTGTTAATGTATTCTAAGCTTATTTAGAAATCGGGTATCTTAATTACCATTCCAGGCATAAGATCTGTTGCTGTTAGATTATTTAGCTTTTGTAGCTTATATACGGCTCTTCTAATATCCATATTCTTAGGAGCATATTCAGAAGCAATTTCCCATAAAGTATCTCCCAAATAAATTTCTACGGTTTCATAGTTTCTTTCAGTTAATGCAGTTGCTGGATTATAATCGAATAATATACTTGATGTTAACATAATAAGAATTATGAAAACAAACAAGAACAAGGTAAACCGAAATTCTGATTTAATTCGATGTCTTTTACCAATATACAATATCATACTCCGCCTCCCCTTTATTCTCAAAGAATGAAACAAACGTTCTTTTCTTTAGTATAGGCGAATGTATGTTCTTTGTCAACTATATTATAATGCCCAAATAATACCTATTCTTACACTTGCTTCCCATGGTGTTTTTTTCTGTAACATAGATGGTAGCAGATAACCTCTCCAACCTATTTCTTCAGTTCCTGCAGTAATGAATTGATAGGCAAAAAATAATAACATGAAATTTATTAATGGCCGTGTCAAAGGTACTTTCTTGTTTCTGGCATTAAGATAGAAATGAAAATCGTTCCAAGTAAAGGTCCATATCCAGCTAAGGTATTAAGTATTGTGATTTTATAAAGATTATTATCCTAGAATCAATCAGAGATAGCAAATCATCATTGAATCTAGGACCTCACTATAGAATTCTAAATATACTAGGGCCACATTATCTTCATCCTTAAGCGTTACTTGCTTATATGTTGTCCCGTCTTCGTATTCCCAAACATAACAAGTTCCACCAAAAGAATCCTCCTCCTTTACGCCTGTTCCATAAAAAACCTCATCTGGATCAGATAACCAGTCTCTTTCTCTAGGAAGTTTCGACATAATATCTTCGAATGAATCACCTATCATAATATCCCGGAAAATAGGATAATTCCCTTGTGAAACGTTTATTTCTTTAAGAGTATAGCCTTCTACCAAGTTGTCGTTTTCATCTGTGTTATTTTCGAAACGATAGCTGGAATCTGGATATAGTAATTCAATAGTATATAAGCCCTCATAGTCATATTCTTCTTTAAACATAGGGGGACCAAGAACATCGATTATATCGTCAGGGCTATGATCTTTATTAATAGTCCGGTAGTTTGCTTCAGAGCCTTGAAAGTATTCAATAGCATATACATCTGTTGTAATTGTTTCGTCCCCATCTGGTGGAACAGCATCAAAGGAACATCCAAAAAGAAACATGGTTAAAACCAATATTAGTATTATGCATATATAGGTATTTTTTATTCTCATAGTGTTTTACCCTCCACCATCCCACATTACTAATGCTATAGATAGCTTATATAGTACATATCCATTGACTCTAGAATCCCATTATAAAACTGGAAATTTACAGTTGCAACACAGTCTTGATCTTTAATGTTAATGCTATCACGTTTCGTGCCGTCATCTTCCAACCAGCTATGACATGTGCCACCAAAACTGTTCGTGTCATGAGGCAATGTACCGTTTCCATAAAAAACATTATCGGGGTCTGAAAGCCAATCTCTTTCTCTAGGGAATTTGGACATAGTTTCATAGAAAGAGTCCCCTATTTTAATGTCTCGTAACATACTATACTCCCCTGATTGCACTGTTATTCCATCTAGAGTAATGTAGGGGCAGATCATTAAATACGAAGTTAGCTCTATATTTTTTTATGCTTTTTGTTTCAATATAAGCATCCATATCGCTGTCTACTTCATTTTCAAGATTACTAGTAGTATTTGCTGAATTATTATTTTTTAGGGTTATTTCTTCTAATTCATATTCCACATTATTCCATGCATCCTCACCATAGAAGTGGGTAATAAAGAGGTTTTGAGACTTTATAATCTCCAAGTCGTCTTTTGGCGCCAGTTGTGATTGACTATAATACTCTTTTCCAAAATTAGCAGATTCTTCGAACATAGTTTCAATTTTTTTGAAATTTTCTTGGGAAAATTCCTCAATGTAGGCAATAACAAGATCTTCAGGAGTTTTTATAATTTCTTCTAGGTTTTTATCGGCAGCACACCCAACAAAAGCAATTAAAATTATCAACATTAGAATTCCGTAAAGATAAACTTTCCTTGATTTCATCCTTATTTCCCTCCTTTTATTAGTATCTATAAGTCCCCCACCTATATTTAAATGGGGGGGCTAATTGACAATTGTTTAGAGAGCAATCTGAACTCTACTGCATTTGCATAAATACTATCATTCCTGTTTTAAGAATATTATTTGTAAATTCCAACTTCATGTAAGGAACATAATCCATAGGTACAAAAACCAGAGAATCATGAGTGTTACCATCCTCATCCTCATGACTAAAGCAAGCACCTCCAAAACCATCTAAAGTGTTTGTCCCATAGAAACAATTATTGGGATCGGTGAGCCAATCTTTATCTCTTGGGAATTTATCCATAGTATTGTAGAAGGTATCACCAAGCTTTATATCTCGAGGCAGGCTATAATTACCTGTTTTAATTATGATAGACCCAATATAGTATCTGTCTAATTCATCGTACTCTTCTATTCCTGCCGAGAAGTAATAACTAGCATCACTATAGTCTAAGAAGTAAGACAAATATCCATCTTCATCACTTTCACCTTGAGCCATAGGTTGGCCTAACATTCTAATAACATCTTCTGGTTCCATGTCTTTATTAATGCCACGATAAGTTGCCTCAGATCCTTTGAAGTATTCAGGTGCAGGACCTCCACCATATAAGTTTTTATCCCAGGACAAGCCTTCTTTTATGACCCAAGCTCCAGATTCGTTTGACAATAAAATGTTTATATTCTCAAAACCCATTAAATGTCGAGGCATATTCTTGAAAACAAAATCAACACGATATTCCTTTATATTATCCACATCACTATCGGAATCGTCAGCGACAAGGTCCTGTGAATTGTTTCCAACATCACTATCAGGATCTGTTAGACTTTCGCTTCCTAGCATAATTTCTTCTAATTCATATTCCACATTAGACCAGGCATCATCACCATAGAAATGTGTGATAAATTCGTGCTGAGATTCTATCATTTCTAATGTGTCTTTGGGAGGCTGTTGAGATTGTGTAAAGTAAACATCTCCAACATCATCTGATTCTATAAGCATTGATTCAATTTGCGAAAAATCCTCTTCTGCGAAACCATTTAAATATGCAAGAACCACACCTTCAGGAGTTCCCATTGCTCCTTCATCTTTCACATCTTTGCTAGCACAACCAACAAAAACTCCTAATAACAGTAGCAGTACAATTCCATATATGTACCTCATTCTAATTTTCATTCCCTTTACCCTCCCCTTTTTTTTGAATATATTTTTCGTATCCATGGTCCACAAAATCAAGAACTCTTTTTCTATTAACAACACCCCAAATAAAAAGGCCTACCATTAGAATAGAAATCAAAACAACTCCTGTATAGATTTCTTTGTAAAGCATACTGCCAACCATTACACTTACAGCCAAAGCAGGTAAGCGGCCCATTATTGAGATGAAAAGAAATGGAATGAATTTTACATTTGAAACACCGGCTATATAGCCTAATATATCTTTGGGTAATCCAGGAACTAAATATAGTATGAATACCATTATATAAGCTCTTTTACTATTCAATCTTTTTAGGAATTGATTGTATCTATCTGGCTTCATTATTGATTTAACAGCTTTTCTACCCAATAATTTGGCCATACCATAAGTCAAAAAAGTACCAATTATCGCTCCTGCTACAGATAGAAGAAGGGAAATGGGAAAACCAAACATCCAACCAGCAGCCATATTCATAAACTGGCCAGGAATTACAGATATAACAATTTGGATTATTTGTATCCCCAAGTAAATTAAATAGCTCTGACTCTGATAGCTATTAAGAAATTTCTCTGCTTTTTCCAAGGAATTAACCTGTTCAATCCACTCTGGATGCATCAAAAGTACATATACAGGTATTCCTATTACTATTATTCCCAGTAGCAATAGTTGGAGCAAAGAAAATATTTTCCTTACTAACGTTGCCCTTTTGTTTTTATCTTTCATTTTATTATTTTAACACGAAACCGTCATCTTTTAAAGTTTGAAGAGCTTTTATAACTCCGAATTTTGAATGTTCATATGTAAGCCCTCCTTGAAAATATACATTGTAAGGAGGCCTAAGGGGTCCATCCGCAGAAAGCTCAATTGATGAGCCTTGGATAAAAGCTCCTGCTGCCATAATAACCTCGTCTTCATAGCCTGGCATTGCCCATGGCATAGGGGTTACATGAGAATCTATAGGGGCTGCAGCTTGAATACCTTTACAAAAAGAGATTACAGCTTCTCGAGAATTCAAGCATATCCCTTGGATAATATCACTTCTTTCATCCTCAGGTTGAGGACATACATCATAACCTAGGAGTTTAAAGACTTGTCCTAAAAGTATTGCCCCTTTTACAGCCCCATTTACAACTCTAGGGGCTTGAAATAGACCTTGTAACATAATCCGGGTTTGGTCAAATGTTAGACCGCATTCTCCACCAATAGCTGGGGAAGTCATGCGATATGAAATTAATTGAACAAGATCTTCTCTTCCAACAACGTATCCACCAGTAAGGGCCAGTCCACCTCCTGGATTTTTAATAAGAGATCCCGCCATAACGTCTACCCCAACATTTGTTGGTTCTTGTATATCTAGAAATTCTCCATAACAATTATCCACCATTAAAACAATATCAGGATTTATAGATTTTATAAAATCAGCCCATTCTTTGATTTCTGCAATGGTAATAGCTTTCCTCCAACCGTAACCAGTGGCTCTTTGAAGACAACACATCTTTGTATTAGCTGTAATGGTTTTTTTGATTTCTTGAAAATCAAGTTTACCTTCTGGAGTAAGCTCAACTTGCGAATAAGTTATACCAAAGTCCTTTAAAGAGCCCTTGTTTTCACCCCTTATTCCAATAACCTCTTCAAGAGTGTCATAAGGTGCTCCAGTACAGTAGATCAAATGATCATTGGGTCTTAATATTCCCGCCAATGTTATTGTTAGAGCATGGGTTCCATTTACAATAATAGGCCTAACAAGGGCGGCTTCTGTTCCGAATATGTGGGCATATACTCGTTCAATAGCATCTCTTCCAGGGTCATCATAGCCATACCCAGTATTCCATCCAAAGTGAACATCGCTGATTCTATTAGCTTGAAAGCCTTTCAATACCTTATATTGGTTATATTCCATCTTTTGGTCTAGAGCATAAAAGCTAGGCAGAACTATTTCTTCTGCTTTTTTTACAAGTTCCAAAACATCTTGGTCTATTCCGAACTCTTCTTTTAAATATCTAATAATTGTTGTCATAAATAGTGAACTCCTGTCTTTGTTTACGTAATATAGTTATAGTTAACTTCTAGTATATTCCTTTAATCTTCTTCGTCCTTTTTACCTTCACGCCTTTCTGTCTCCCACTCCATGCCTTTCACTAAATCTCTTTTGGTATTCATCTTATGAGCTGCATAAAGCTGGGTAGTTGTCACCTGTTCATGGTCCAAAAGAGCTTGAACATCAAAGATGCTGTTGCCTCTTCCTATCAAGCTTGTTGCTGCAGTAGCTCTTAGCTTGTGGGGGCTGTAACCCGCTCTATGACTTGTTTTAAGGCCATAAGAAGTATATTTTTTTACAAGTTCTCTTATTTGTCTGTCTGTCATTCTTCTATTTTGCAAGGAAAGGAATAATGCGTCTTTGTTTATTTCATCAACCTTATCATCACTGATACGTTCCTTTTTTAGGTAATCTTGAACTGCGTCGCTAACAGATTTATTAAGGGGCATAATGGATTCTTTTCCTCTTTTTCGATAGATTTTGAACTCTCCACGGCTAAAGTTAAAAGAAGTTACATTAAGTTGTTGTAATTCGCTTAGACGAAGGCCATAGGTTAAAAATATTAGCAAGATTGCCTTGTCTCTATATTTGGTTTTCTCCCAAAATTCTCTTTCTTTTTTCGTTAGTTCATTGCCCGTGGAGACTACATCAAGCATTATCATCACTTCATCGTCTTGCAATGCTTTTATTTCTCTCTCTCCAGGTTTTGGTACACGTATTGGGTCTAAGCCATCTGTTATATTCTTTGAAATAAGTTCATCTCTAAAGAGATATTTAAAAAAAACAGATAAACTTGATTTTTTCCTAGCAAGACTTCTGTTTGCATTTTCATATACTATTATTTCTTTTTCTGTCTCTACCTTGTAGCGCCTTAAATATTCAATAAATAGATTAATATCTTTTGCTTTAATCTTATTTAGCTCTTCAAGTTTAATATCCCTAATTGCTGGCCCCTTTACAAGTTCAACTTCATCTAGCAAGTAATTTAAGAAGAACTTCACATCCCTTAGATATGCGAGTCTTGTTAAGGGCAGCACATTGCCTTTTAGATATGCAAAATAACCGCGAAGATATTTTGGCATATCCTCTTCTATTTCTTGACATAGCTCCAATATCTCATTTTCTTTCATAATAATATTATCTGGCCTGTCGCTTTTATTGTGTACCCTTAGTTGCTTTTTAACCATTTTAGGATTTCCTCTTTAGGGTTTTCTTGAGATGATAAATCAAACCATTTAACATCAGGATATCTTCTAAACCAAGTCATTTGTCTTTTTGCCAGGTTTCTAGAGTTCTGTTTTATCAAGGCTATAGCTCTTTCCAAGTCGCTTGTACCTTGAATGTATTCGTAAATTTCTTTGTATCCAATACCTAACATAGAGATATTCTCTACGGTTAGTCCATCCTCAATTAGTCCCTTAACTTCATCTACAAGACCTTGTTCAACAAACTGGTCTACTCGTTGGTTAATCCTATCATATAGCTCTTCACGGTCTCTTTTAAGGCCAATTAAGGTAACCTGGTAGTCTTCTGTGGGCTGAAAGCTTTCTTCAAAGGTTTTTATACTTCCTTCTTCAGAAACTCTTTCTAATCCTCGAATGACCTTCTTTAAATTGTTGGGGTGGATTCTCTCTGCCGCTATTGGATCTTTTTCAGCTAATAGGCGGTGGACTGCTTCTTTTCCTTGGGCTTCTGCCAAGGATTCCATTTCTTCTCTAAAGGCTAAATCTCTTGGATTTTCGCCAAAGTTCATTTTGTAGATCAATGCATTAATGTATAGTCCGGTTCCTCCAGCAATAATAGGAGTTTTATTTCGGCTTAAAATATTTTCAATAGCCTCTTTTGCCAATTTTTGATATTGTGCGGCGGTAAAGTGTTGGGCAGGATCAATGGCATCCACCAAATGATGGGGAACTTGATTGAGTTCATCTTCTGTTGGCTTTGCTGAACCAATAGACATTTTTTTATATAACTGCATAGAATCAGCGGAGACTATTTCTCCATTCAGTGCAAGGGCCAATTCAATTGCAACTTTGGTTTTCCCTACTGCAGTGGGACCAAGTAATACAACTATTCTTCTCATAGACTTTTACACCCTCTTAAACATTCGCTCTATGTCATAAACTGATAGTTTCACAAATACAGGTCTTCCATGGGGACAATTAAATGGATTTTCACATTTTTCAAGGTCCATAAGAAGAGCTTCTACTTCTTCTGCTTCCAAGGAATCCTTTGCTTTAACTGCACTTTTACAAGCTTTCATGATAATTCTTTCTTTATCCTCCTGGTTTTTATAATTAACTCCAGGAACAAGGGTATCCAGGTACTCTCTTATAAAGGCTTCAGCCTCTTTTAGTGATAAAGTAATAGGAATGCTCTTAACTAGGTAACTATTATTTCCAAATTCTTCTATCTCAAATCCCAAATTGTGCAGTTCTTGTCTGATTTGTTGAGATAGATCAACTAAAGCCCTTGGGTAGTCTAGGATAAAAGGAGTCAGCAACAATTGTTGATGGACTTCTCCCTCATGATATTTTGCCATTAATTCTTCATAAAAAATCCGTTCATGAGCAGCATGTTGATCAATTAAGTAAAGGTATTCATCGTCATTTGCTAGAATATAGCTGGCAAAAACACTTCCTATTACTGTTAACTCAGGAATTTTTGGCTTTTCTTTTATATAGCTTTCGGGCTTTTCAAGATATCTACTTTTGCTAATAGTCTCGGCTTCATTAATCTTATTTAGATTTTCTTCTTGGCTGACTTGCCTGGCTTTTGCTAGAAATTCTCTAATTGAAGTTTGTTCCTCTTTTTTTATGGTGATCTCAGCTGGAAGAGAAATAGCTGAGGGTCTCAAGGATTGTGTAAGAACTTGAGGAACTGCTTCAATAGTTTTTAAAGTCTGGTTGACAGAGCTAATTACCCCATTATATACTTCCTCTTCTTTTTGGAACTTAACTTGAAGTTTGTTGGGGTGAATATTCACATCAATTTCTTCTGCTGGCACTTTGAGAAATATAAATGCAAGAGGATATCTTCCTGTTATCAACTTATCTTCATAAGCCTTGGTCAAAGCTTCTTGTATGGTTTTATTTTCTACAACTCTGCCATTTACAAAGTAAATGTGATAACGTCTATTTGGTCTGCTGGTATTTAAATTTGAAATATAACCTTCAATTGAAACAGAATCATCCTGATATTTAATAGGCATTAAATTTTCCGAGACTTCTTTTCCATAAATAAGTGCTAATGTTTGAAGCCTCTCCCCTGTTCCTGTAGAGGAAAAGACCATTTTATCGTTGTTTATCATCCGTATCTTTATATGGGGGTAGGCTAATGCTAATTGAGAAACAAACTCGATAATTGGAGTACTTTCGGCAGCATCTGATTTTAAAAATTTAAGTCGAGCAGGAGTGTTATAAAAAAGATCATTAACTATAATAGTTGTCCCTTCTCCACACCCTACAGGCTCTACTGAAGTTACTGTGCCCCCTTGGATTTTAACTTTGGAACCATATGGAGAATCCTTAGTTTTACTTATGATCTCCACTCGAGATACTGCAGCGATGCTGGATAAGGCTTCACCACGAAAGCCCAGAGTTCCGATGGCTGTTAAATCTTCTTCTGAAACGATTTTACTTGTTCCATGCCTAGTAAAAGCCAATTCTATTTCATTGGAATTAATGCCACTGCCGTTATCCGTAACTCTTATATACTGCTTTCCACCTTGTTTTATCTCTACCACCAGAGAATCAGCCCCTGCATCTATAGAGTTTTCCAGCAATTCTTTTATGATGCTTAAGGGTCTTTCTACAACTTCTCCAGCAGCTATTTTATCAGATACATGTTTTTCTAATATTTGAATCATTTGTTGTTATCCTTTGATAGTTTCTAGATCCTTTAGTTTTTCAGTGGCTCTATCCAACAAACTCTGAGGGACCCCAGCTAGTTCAGCCACATGAATACCATAACTTCGACTGCTACTTCCATACCCTATTTGATGCAAAAAAACTATATGCCCGTCTTCTTCTTTTACTTCAACATTTAAATTTCTAAAGCCTTCAAGGTTACCTTCAAGTTCGGTCATTTCATGATAGTGTGTTGCAAATAGTGTGCGAATCTTTCTATCTTTCTCTAATATATATTCAGCCGCAGCCCAAGCAATTGAAAGGCCATCGTAAGTACTTGTCCCTCTTCCTATTTCATCTAAGAGAATCAAGCTCTTAGATGTTGCATTATTTAGAATATAGGCTAATTCGCTCATTTCAACAAAAAATGTACTTTGGCCTAGGCTTAGATTGTCTGAAGCTCCAATTCTTGTAAATATTTGATCACAAATCCCTATTTCCGCCTTATTACAAGGCACAAAACAACCGATTTGAGCCATTAATACTATTAAAGCCACCTGCCTCATATATGTTGATTTACCGCTCATATTTGGTCCTGTTAAGAGGAGTAGTGTATCGTCTTGTCTGTCCATATAGCTTTCATTTGCAACAAAAATTCCATCTTTAATAGTATCTTCGATTACTGGATGGCGACCTTCCTTTATCTGGATTAGATCATCTTCTTTTATCTGTGGACGTACATAATTTTGTCTTGTTGAGACTTCAGCAAAAGAGCAAAGCACATCTAATGTAGCTAATGCTTCACCAGTCCTTTGAATAACAGGAATAAACTCTTCTATATATTCTCGTATCTCCGTGAAAAGTTGATGCTCCAACTCATAAATTTTAGTTTCAGCTCCCAGAACAATTGCTTCCATTTCTTTTAACTCAGGAGTAATAAATCTCTCGCAATTTACAAGGGTCTGTTTTCTAATATAGTTTTCAGGGATTTGGTGGTAATTAGATTTTGTAATCTCCAAATAGTAGCCAAAAACCTTATTAAAGCCTACTTTAAGGTTTTTAATTCCTGTTCTCTCTCTTTCAGTACCTTCCAATGAGGCAATCCACTGCTGTCCACCTTTAATGGAATCTTTTAGGCTGTCAAGTTCTTCTGAATAGCCTGTCTTTATGAGACCACCATCCTTTATTGTAACAGGACAATCATCTTCTATTGCTCTTTCTATTAGAAGGCTTACATCTTCCAATGGATCAATGGACTCCCCTAAATTTGTAAGTATATGGGCACTTAATCCTTTAAGTTCCAACTTTATATCTGGTAAGTTGCTAATTGAATTTCCTAGGGCCAAAAGATCCCTTCCATTGGCATTACCCATGGCGATTCTGCCCACTAATCGTTCAAGGTCATAAATCCCTTTAAGGTATTCTCGTAAGTTGTTTCTCAAGATTATTTCATTATATAGAAGATTAACACCCTCTAGCCTTTCATCAATCTCCGCCTTTTGATTAAGAGGCTCTCTGATCCATCTTTTCATTTTTCTAGATCCCATGGCTGTATTACATCTATCCAAAATACCTAAGAGGGATCCTTGCTTGTCTCTTTCATAAAATGATTCTGTAAGCTCTAAATTTCTAATAGTGGACTTGTCTAGAGCCATATGATTACCAATGTAATATCTATTAACATGATTAATATGGGATAAGTTGGACCTTTGATTATCCTTAATGTATTTTAGCAGCATTCCAAGGGCAATAGTATCTGGGTCTTTTTGTGATAACCCAAAAGTTCTTATCCCTTGTGGGAATTGTTCATTTATTAATCTTTGGGTATTTTGGTTACCAATAAAAGAGTCCCCCACATTATGAATATAGGCTTTTACAGCGTTTTCAATGAGAGTGTGTGATTTCTCTTCTCCCTTTGTTGTGTAGAGCAGCACTTCTCTAGGAGAAATTTTAACCAATTCATTAATTAACATTTCGATATAGTGAGGTCCTGAAGTGGTTGTAACATTCATTTCTCCTGTTGAAATATCACTATAGGCCAATCCTCCTTCTGCATCAGCAAAATAACATGCTGCTATAAAGTTGTTTTCTTTTTCTAAAAGCATAGCAGAGGCAATAACTGTCCCAGGCGTAACCACTTGTACAACTTCTCTTCTTACGATTCCTTTTGCTAAAGCAGCATCCTCCATTTGTTCACAAATAGCCACCTTATAGCCACGATCCACAAGCTTAGCTATATAGTTTTCAGCAGCATGAAAAGGAACGCCACACATAGGTGCGCGTTCTTCTTCACCGCAATTCTTGCCTGTAAGTACTAGTTCCAATTCTTTAGAGGCAATTTTTGCGTCCTCATAAAACATCTCATAAAAATCTCCTAATCGGAAAAATAAGATGCAATCTAGGTACTTTTCTTTGATTCCTAAGTATTGAGTCATCATGGGGGATCGTGCCATAATTCGCCTTCCTTATTTTCTGTTTTTATACGCTATAAGACCTAAGTTAAGTATTTCCATACCTCTCTTAATTTCATCTACATTTAAAACGTAGGCAATTCTAATTTCATTTTTACCCATACCTGGAGTAGCATAAAATCCTTCAACTGGTGCAAACATAATAGTTTCGCCCTTATCATCAAATTCTGTTAGCATGAAAACAAGAAAATCTTCTGCGCTCTCAATGGGTAATTTTATTGTAATATAGAATGAACCTTTTGGTTTTTGACAAATTGCCCCTTCTATTTTATTGATTTCTTCTATTGCAACATCTCTTCGCTTTTCATATTCATCTCTTACACCATCAAAGTAATCGGCTTGCAGTGAGTACAAGGCTACTGCTCCCTTTTGTTCCAAAGTTGGGGCAGATAGTCTGCCTTGAGCTAATTTCATAATACTGCCTTGTAATTCTTTATTTTTGGTAATTATTTCTCCAATTCTTGCACCACAAGCGCTGAACCTTTTGGATATACTATCAACTATTATCAAATGGTCTTCATAGCCTTTCATATGCTGACCAAAGCTGCTTAGAGGTTCTCCATCATAAACGAATTCTCTATACACCTCATCAGCAATAACATAGAGATCATGTTCTTTAGCTAAATCTAAAATCATTATCATTTCTTCGGCAGTGAGTACATTTCCTGTTGGATTTGTTGGGCTATTAACAATAATAGCTTTTGTTTTTGGAGATATAAGCTTTTCGATTTTTTCTCGATTTGCGTAATGAAATCCCTCTTCTGCCTTTGTGGGGATTGGAATGACAGGTGCATCAAAATAACCTGTAAAGACCAAATAGTTTGTATAAAATGGTTCTGCTAGTAAAACTTCATCACCTTCATTAAGGATGCTTGCAAAAATGAAACATAAAGCTTCACTGCCTCCACTGGTGACTACAATTTCGTCTTCTTCAAAATCCATACCATATCTCTTGTAATATTTTTGAACCGCCGTAATTAGTTCTGGAATTCCTTGAGAAGGCATATATTCTAAAACCGGATCACAGTGGCCGTTAATAGAGTCCATAAACACTTGGGGTGTTTTTACATCTGGTTGTCCGATATTAAAGCCATAGACTTTTTTTCCTTGTTTAACTGCTTCTAGATAATATGGGTGAAACTTTCTTATAGGTGAGTAATCTATTTTACTCATTCGGTCTGCTAAAATCATGTGGTTTTCTCCTCTTCTTTTTTCTTTAAATTAAGAGACTCTTGAGCGGCTATCACCACATCTGTAACATCAATTTTCAAGGCATCCTCTTCTGTCTTTACAAACAGCAACAAATATTCGATATTCCCCTTAGCTCCTTTTACCGGAGAATAGGTTAGTCCTTCTAATTTAAGGTTTTCAGCCATTGCTGCGGCTATTACCTTTTCAATAACTTGTATATGTATAGCCTTATCTTTGACTATTCCACCTTTGCCAACTTGATCTTTACCCGCTTCAAATTGAGGTTTTACCAAGCATACCATTTGCCCCTTATTTACTAGAAGTTTGCCAGCAATAGGCAGCACTAAGCTTAGGCTGATAAAAGAGACGTCTATGGTAATAAATTCAATGGGGTCCTGAATTAAGTTAAAATCTAAGTATCTTATATTGGTTTTTTCTATATTAACAACTTGTGGGTTATTTCGCAAACCATAATCTAAATGTCCATAGCCTACGTCTATTGCATAGACCTTCTTGGCTCCATTTTGTAGCATACAGTCTGTGAAACCACCTGTTGAGGCACCTATATCCATAGCTATTTTTTCTTTTACATCTAGATTGAATTCATCTAGAGCCTTGGCTAGTTTTAGGCCCCCACGTCCAACATAGGGACAAAGATTTTCTTTGACATCTATTATGGCATCTTGAGCTACTGGAGTACCTGCCTTGTCGGTTATCTGACCATTAACTCTAACAATTCCTGCCATAATAGAAGCCTTCGCTTTTTCTCTAGAAGAAAATAGGCCTCTTTCTACCAATAATACATCTAATCTATCCTTTGACAAATTGTTCTATCCTTTCAGCTATTCCTTTTCCATCAAGTTTATATTTTTCGTATAACTCTTTTTGGGATCCTTGCTCTATAAATATATCTGGCCATCCAAGGTTAAGTATTGCTTTTATCTTTTCGTTATCTTGCAAAACTTCTCTTAGGCTTTGACCAAAACCACCAGCTACTACGTTATCTTCAACAGTTACAATCTTAGAGAATTTTTCGGAATGCTCGAAAGTATCTTTGGGAAGAGGTTTAGCAAATCTAGTATTAATAACAGCTGCTGAAATACCCTTGTCTTCTAGTATTTCCGCTGCTTCCACAGCCTTTTTAACCATAACCCCTAGGGCATATATCCCTACATCCTTGCCTTCTCTTAAGATTTCGCAGCCTTTATCTAAAGGAACCTGTTGTCTTTCGGGGGTAAATTCTGCATCACCTCTTGGATATCTTATGGCACAAGGTCCATCTATACTAGCAGCGTAGTCCATCATCTGTTCGAGCTCTTGTCCATCTTTAGGGCTTAGCACAGTCATATTAGGCATGTGGTTTAAATATGAAAGATCAAATACTCCATGATGAGTTTCTCCATCATTTCCTACAATTCCCGCTCTATCTATGCAGAAAACAACAGGAAGATTTTGCAAGCACACATCCATCATCATCATGTCGTAGCTTCTTTGCAAAAATGTAGAGTATATTACTACAAAAGGCTTTATTCCTCCCTTTGCTAAACCTGCGGCAAATGTAACTGCCTCTCCTTCTGCTATTCCCACATCAAATGTTCTTTCCGGGAAAATTTTGTGAAAGATATCAAGACCAGTACCTTCAAGCATAGCCGCGTAAACAGCAACAATAGAAGAATCTTTTGAGGCTAATTCAGTGAGTTTTCGTCCAAACACACATGAATATGAAGGGTTATCCGAGGAACAGAGTAACTGTCCAGTTTCTCTTTCGAAGGGTCCAATTCCGTGAAATTTATTTGGGTTTAGTTCTGCATTCCTATATCCTTTTCCTTTTTGGGTTATAACATGGAGTAACTTTGGACCTTTTATTTGTTCTACTATTTCAAAAGCTTCTAGTAGGTCATCTATGTTGTGGCCATCAATTGGGCCTATATACTTAAAGCCTAGAGCTTCAAAAATAGCAGCATCGTTAATAACTGCGTATTTAATTGAGTCCTTGATGCTTTCAAGACCACTATAAATCCCCTCCCCTACTCCAGGTATTTGAGTAATGGTTTTCTTTAGTTGTTTCTTGAAATCCAAATATCCTTGGCTGGTTCTGAGCTTTGCCAGATGCTGAGACATTCCGCCCACGTTTCTTGAAATAGACATATTGTTATCATTTAGGATAACTGTAAAATCCGTGTCTTTTCCTCCTGCATTGTTAAGTCCTTCGTAGGCTAATCCACTACTTAGGGCCCCATCTCCAATAACAGAAATCACCCTATGCTTTTCCTTTTTTAAATCTCTTGCTGTTGCTAAACCAAAGCCGGCGGCCACAGAAGTACTGGCATGGCCAGTTTCAAAAATATCGTGTTCGCTTTCTTGACATTTGGGGAATCCACTTATTCCATTCATTTGCCTCAAACTTTCAAATCGATGGGCTCTTCCTGTAAGGATTTTGTGAACATAGGATTGATGGCCTACATCCCAAATTATTTTGTCTTCTGGACTATTATAGTACTTATGTAAGGCAATAGATAATTCAACAACACCTAAATTAGAGGCCAAATGTCCTCCAGTTTTTGATACTTTTTCTATTAAAAAATCACGAATTTCATAGGATAGTAATTCTAACTCCCCTAATTCCATTTCATTGAGATCTTGTGGAAAATTATAGTCCACCAGGTTTTTTATCATTAATAGGCTCCTATTTGACACGGACAGACAAGTCTACCGCTAATTTATTAAAGAACTCTGCATTGTCATAATACTGAGCCATAGCTGCAAGGGCATTTTCCGTTAATTCTTTGACTCTCTCTTTGCTTTTTTCAAGACCGTTAACAGAAACATAAGTGCATCTGTTGATCTTTGCATCATGGCCAGCCTGTTTCCCCATTACCTCTTCATCACCAGTAACATCTAATATATCATCAGATATTTGATATGCTAAACCTAAGTTTTCCGCATAGTCGGTAAGGTTTTTCAGGGTTTCTAAATCCGCATTTCCTAAATGTGCTCCGGCACGAATAGCAGCTGTAAGCAGGGCTCCTGTTTTATTAACATAAATATAGTCCAACATTTCTCCGCAAGCAAATTTTGTAGCAACTTCAATATCAGTTGCTTGACCTGATACCATACCTCTGCAGCCAGCACCTTTAGAGATTTCATAACTGGCCTTTACTCGACATTTTAAGCATGACGCTTCATCAAAGTACAGAAGCATATCCTTATTCATAGCTTCAAAAGCTGAGGTAAGCAATCCATCACCTGCTAGTATTGCCATTGCTTCTCCATAAACCATATGGTTAGTAGGAAGGCCTCTTCTTAAATCATCATTATCAATAGCAGGAAGATCATCGTGAATCAAACTATATGTATGGATGTATTCAATAGCTAAAGCATAAGGTAAGGCCACCTTAATGTCTCCTCCAGCAAAATCGCAAGCAGCTAGAAGTAATATAGGTCTAAGTCGTTTCCCTCCAGCAGAAAGACTATATCTCATTGAGTCATAAAGAGTAATACTCTTTGGATCAATCTCAGGTAAACAATCCAATAAGTGATCTTCTATTAAGTTTTTATAGTCATCATATTCCATGTCATACATTTATTGTACCTCCTGGTTTTGCTTATTCCTTGTATGTTTCAATTTTTTGTTTGGCTTCTGTTAGAATTTCATTACATTTTTTATAATGGGCAATACCTGATTCAAAGTTCTTTATTGCCTCTTCTAAGGGAACCTCTTCGTCTCGTAATCGTTCGGCACATTTCTCTAGTTCTTTTAGTTCCTCTTCAAAGGTGGTTTTCGCTTCACTCATTTCATTTCTCCTTCACACTTTCAACCAAGGCTTTTGCCTCACCATCTCGGAATATCAAAGATAGAGAGTCTTTTACTTTGATATTTTTAACAGTTGTAACCGCTTTACCCTCTCTATCAATTATTATGGCATAACCCCTTTTCATAACATTGTAGGGGCTAAGGTCTTCGATAGTTAACAATGTATTATTAAGTTTCCGCTTTCTGTTGTCTAGATAATATTCCATACGGTCTCTTAATTTTTCTGACAGATTTTCTGTCTTCACATCAGCGATACTGAGTCTTTGCATTATATCCATTTGATTGTATAGTTCATCAATTTTCATCTGCTTTTCGCTTATCAGGCTTTCTATATCACGGCTAAGCTGTTGTTTTTCTTGGATAAGCCGGTTTTCATCGTTACGTACTCGCTCTGTAAGCATTCTATATAAATTATTTAAATCATGGCTTTTTAATTCCAAGTAGTTTCTCCGCCATATGGATTCTCCACTATTATACAATTGAGTTTTTAACTGTTCAATTCTTTCTTTCAATTCCCTTGTATCTGGAACTGCTAGGGTTGCAGCTGCAGTAGGAGTTTCTGCTCGAATATCAGCAACGAAATCAGAAATTGTGAAATCTGTTTCATGACCAACAGCAGAGATTATTGGTATCCGAGATTTGAAAATAGTTCTTGCTAAAAGCTCGTCATTAAATGCCCACAAGTCTTCTATAGAGCCTCCACCTCTCCCTAAAATAATCAAATCTGTTTCTGGGAATTCTTTATTTACCGTCTTTATTGCTTTTATTAGATTTGCTGGAGCTTGATCTCCTTGAACAAGACTAGGAAAAATTCTGAGGTTACATATATTGTTTTTTCCTTGGATAATAGCTACTATATCCTGCAAAACAGCCCCAGTATCTGATGTAATTACAGCAATGTTCTTCGGAAAAGCAGTTAAGGGTTTTTTATGTTCTTTATCGAACAATCCTTCACTTTCTAGCTTTTCTTTTAATTTTTGAAAGGCTGCGGCTAAGTCTCCTACTCCCCAGTGTTGAACTTGGCTTACATTAATACTATAGTTTCCACCTGCTTCATACACACTGACCTGTCCTCGAACAATTATCTCCATACCATCTTCGGGAATAAATTCGGATCTAGTAACATTATAATGGGGGAAAAAACAATTAATTTTACTGTTTTTATCTTTTAATGTGAAATATATATGTCTAGAGGAGTGAAGCTTCAAACCGGAAACTTCACCTACTACTATGACTTTCCCAAGTAAAGGGTCTGTACCTAATATCCTGCTTATATAATGGTTTAGCCCAGAAACTGTTATTGGGTTTTCAGACATGAAATTTTCCTTCCCAAAAATCCTAAACCCACTGCATTATCAGAAGCTAGCTCTTCCTTTCCAAATTCCAGAGTAAGGGTGCTATCTAAAAAAGCCTCTTTTAAACCCTTCCGAATAGTTTTACTAGAGGATACTCCTCCAGTTATTAAGATATCACTACATCCAGTATCAGAAGACCAGAACGTAATTAGCTTTATCAGGGATTCATTTATTTTATCGAATAATTCTCTTACAAGTAGTTTTTGCATTTCTTCTTGTTCTTCGGGTTCTATACAGGTGATTTCATCTAGTACTCTTGATATTTGAGTATCAATTCCCGAAAGATTAATCCAACCATTTAAAAAACTTATTGGCTTTAATTGTGAACTTCCATTCTCAATTATATAGGCAATACGGTCCAATGCTTCTCCGCAGGGAAAGTCCATTCCCATCTTAACACCTACTCTATCTATAAGCTGACCGTAAGAGATATCCTTTGTACCTCCAAGGAGTGTAATTGTATCTTGGAAGCGCAAAACTTCAGTGGTTCCACCACTTAGGTGAACAACAAGAAATTCTTTTTTGTTTTGAAATGCACTATTTTCTTGAATTGCGGCTATATGACCATCTTGATGTGAAACTTGATTGAAAGGAACATCTAAAGCATTTGCTAAAACACTTCCAAAAGACTCTCCCACTTTAAAACACGGCATATATGATCCTTCTATAGGCCTAGGCTTAACAGAAGCAGTGATAGATACTACTCTTTGTCCCTCTTGATGGGCGAACAATTCTTCTGCTAAGAGGGGAAGGTTATTAATATGTTGAAAAACGGCCTCTGATTGACGGAGACCCTTTTGTCCTGGTGCTACAATTAAAAGTTTTCTTAAATCTTTAATAATTTCTCCTTTTGCGTTAACAAGTGCCATGGAAGTCTTATAATTACTAGTATCGATTCCCATAAATAGATCTTTAGTCTCCATTTTTTCCTCCATGAAGACTTTTATAAATAGCACCTAAAACTCCGTTAACGAATTTACCGGAGTCATCTATCCCGTATTTTTTAGCCATGTTTACAGCTTCATTTATTACAACAGGTGTAGGTGTATCTTTCATGAATAGTAATTCTGCTGCGGACAATCTTAATACAGCCAGATCAACTCGATTAATTCTTTTAACAGTCCAGTTGTCGGCGCATTTATTTAATCTACTGTCTATTTCCTCTTGATTATTTATCCACATTTCAAATAGTTCTTTCATAAAAGAGTCTTCTTTAATTTCTTGATCTTGGTAAAATTTTGTTTTTACTTCTTCTCGAAAATCATTTTGTGCATCCATAAGAAACAGTAATTGCATTAATCGTTCTCTTCCTTTAGTTCTTGTCATCTTTCTCCTCCGTTGCAACCACTCCCTGTATATGTATATGAACTGCATCCACATTGAGTTCCGTCATTTCATTAATAGCGTTCTTAACATTTTCTTGTATATCCCAAGCTACGGCTGGTATTTTAGCACCATAATCCACAAGCACATAAACATCTATTGTTATTCCTTCTTCATTCTGACCAACTTTAATTCCTGTATAAAGTGGATCCCGTCCCAAGATATTCTTAGATATTGTATCAGAAAAGCCACTTGACAAATCAGCAACCCCTACTGTTTTCAGGGTTGCATTGGCTGCACAAATGGCTATTACATCATCTGATATTTTAACGGGTGCTATCTTTTCTTCTTTTTCAATGGGCATAAAAGCCTTACCTCTTTTTAATGCTTAATATTTTTCGTGCTTCTTCAGGACTTGCAATTGGCCTACTTAGTAAGTTGGCAATTTTCACTACCTTTTCAACTAACTCTCCGTTGCTTTTGGCTAAAACCCCTTTTTCTATAAAAAGATTATCTTCAAATCCTACTCTAGCATGACCTCCCATAATAATGGCAGCGGCAGCCATTTGAAATTCAAATCTTCCAATTCCACATCCTGTCCAGGTGCTTCCTGGAGGGATTGAATCCACACAAAAACTCAAATCTCTTACAGTGGCAGCCATTTGAATGCCAAGAACAAAGTTAAAGTGTAATGGATGTTCAAGAAGTCCTTTTTTGTCAACCTTAAGAGCAATGTCAATCATGCCTTTATCAAAACATTCCAACTCTGGTTTCATGCCCTTTTCTTGCATAATTCGGGCAAAATTCATGATTGTGTTATCTGTGTTAACGAAGACTTCGTCTCCACCGAAATTACAGGTACCACAGTCTAAGGTTACAAATTCTGGTGTGGGAACTATGTTAGTAGAGTCTAATCGTTCTAAATCAGTCATTCCTACAGCTCCCCCTGTAGAAGGTTGTATTATTACATCTGGGCACTCTTTGCGGATTGCATCAAATGCTTCTTGGAAACGCTCTTTTCTTTGTGTTGGTGTACCATCATCTTCTCTTACATGAAGATGGATAACAGCAGCTCCTGCGTCATAAGCAGATTTAGCTTCTCTTACAATTTCAGGAATTGTATAAGGTACAGCTGGATTTTGTTCTTTAGTTACCTCAGCTCCACATATTGCAGCAGCAATAATTAGTTTTTCCATTGTAATTACCTCACGTTTCTTTGAGATTCTTTAGGTGTTACGCAAGTTCCCTCAGCTATACAAACTACTAGGGGAGGATCTAGAATATCACAGGCAGAAACACTTATATCTGGTCGAGGTTTAATTACTTTTCTTGCTTCAAATTTCATTTTCAAGGAAGTCTTACCAATGTGAGTAACTTCTCCGTAAGCTTCAATAAAGTCTCCAGCAAATACTGGTGCTGTAAACTCCACCATGTTATATGCTACAAACAGGCCTTCATCTCCATCTACTTGAATCAATAACTCTGTAGCCACGTCACCAAACAATTGTAGAATACGAGCTCCATCCACTAGATTTCCTCCATAATGTGCATCATGTGAGGACATTCTAACTCGCATCATTGATGTGTAATTTTTCTCCATTTACATTCCTCCTACATTAGTTAAGCTGATACATTTACATATATAATTATGCCACAAGTTATGCCTTAAGTCCACAGTAGCTAGGCTTCAGCTCAAGCCTTACTTTCTCGACTCTACGGTCCTTAATTGCAACTATTTTAAACATTATTTCATCAGTTTCTATCTCGATTCCCCGTGTGTCGGCTTCTGGTATTTCTCCTAAAAGTTCCAAAAGAAAACCTCCAAGAGTTTCAGAATCCTCAGACTCTAAGTTGGTACCTATTTCATCATTTAAGTCGTCTAAATCAATGCTGCCATCTACCAGATAAACATCTTCACCCAAGACTTCTATTCCAAAGGCTGGTAGGTCATATTCATCTTCAATCTCGCCTACAATTTCTTCTATAATATCCTCCATTGTGACTAATCCTGAAAATCCTCCATATTCATCTATAAGTATGGCCATATGATTTTTAGAACTTTTAAGTTCAAGTAGCAGCGAATCGATATTTTTAGTTTCAGGCACAAATAAAGGTTTGCGGAGCAAAGGGCCTATATCAACTTTATTGATATCTGAATAAAGACCTTGCTGCATGATATCTTTAAGATAAAGTATCCCTATAATGTTATCAGTATCGTCTCTGTAAACAGGGATTCTACTATATCTCATTTCAAGTAACTCTTCCATGTATTGGCTTATGTCATCATGGATATCAATTGAAAAAACCTCAGTTCTAGGAGTCATTATTTCATAGGCTAACTTGTCATCAAAAGCAAAAATAGCGTTAATCATTTTTTTGCCTTCTTCTTTTAACTCTCCTGAACTTTGTCCCACCTCCAACATGCTCATAACTTCATCTTCACTGAATTCATCTGGACATTTACCACGATTTTGCCTTGTTATTACTAACAGCAAATCAACTGATTTTGAAATCAAAAATACAAAGGGTTTGGCGATAATTGAAACTACAATAAGTGGATTCACAACAGCTATAGCTACTTTTTCTGAGTGGTTCATAGCAAATCTTTTTGGATATAGTTCTCCGAACACCAACATAATATAAGATAAGAGAAATGTTACTAGGACTACAGCTATTTGAGTTCCATAGGGAATACCTAGCCCGGTTATATAACTGCCAAATTGATTAGACACACTTAATGCTGCCGAGGCTGAGGCTAGAAAGCCTGCCAAGGTTATTGATACTTGAATTACAGAGAGGAATTTATTAGGATCCTCCATCAGTAAGAGTAGTTTCTTTGCTTTTTTGTTGCCATTTGCATCTAAGGCTTGGATCTTTACTTGATTTGAAGAAATCAAAGCCATTTCCGCTGCAGCAAAAAAACCGTTAATAAAAATCAAAATCATCAGTAATAGTAATTGGCCCATTAAGGGCATCCCAGGGTCAGGAACAGAGTCCATTTATAGCTCCTTTCATTTTTTAAAAATAATCGTTTATATGGTATCTTTTTTCTTCCTCAAAATATCTTGAGCTTTTACAGGCTGATCCATAATCATGGAAAAAATCTGTTGAGGATGGGGGGCTTCATTTATAATCGTCCCATCTTGGTCAAGCATCTCGGTAATTGTTTGTGTGAAAAAATCACGATTAGGTCCCATAACCTCTATTTCATCACCAACAACAATTTTATTTCTTTGCTCAATGGTAGCTCTTCGAGTATGAGGATCATAATCAATTACCTTACCAACAAAGGAGTAGTATCTAGTATAGCTGCTAGTAAGATAGTTCTGGTCTTTATGAGTAGGTTTATCAAAGTAAAAACCTGTAGTAAACTCTCGATGACTTACTTTAGAAACTTCTTCCAGCCATTCTTCTTTGTATACGTATCTTTCCGGGTCTTTTTGATATAGGTCTATAGCTTTTCTATAAGCGCTTACAATAGTTGCCACATAAAAAACGCTTTTCATTCTACCCTCTATTTTCAAAGAAGTTATACCAGCATTTATCAGTTCAGGTATATATTCTATCATACAAAGGTCCCTGCTGTTTAATATATAGGTACCTCTTGTGTCTTCTTCTATAGGGAAGTATTCACCTGGGCGTTTTTCTTCTACAAGGGAATAATTCCAGCGACATGGATGAGCACATGCTCCCCTATTAGCATCTCGCTGAACCATAAAGTTAGATAGAAGACATCTGCCAGAATAAGAAATACACATGGCACCATGAATAAAAGCCTCTAAATCTTTTGACCCAGGTGCTTTATCTTTTATTTCTCTTATTTCACTTAATGTCAGTTCTCTTGCCAAAACAATTCGCTTAACCCCTTGAGAAAACCAAAAATTCGTTGTCATATAGTTTGTAGCATTGGCTTGAGTAGACAAATGAATTTCTCTATCTGGATCTGTATCACGAACAAGTTGAAGGACCCCTGGATCACTGATAATATATGCATCTAGTGGAATACCTTTTATTTTGGCTAGGTATGATTTAATGGGGTCCATATCTTCATTGTGGGGAAAAATATTTAAGGCTAAGTAGGCTTTGGCTCCTCTTTGATGGGCATATTCAACACCTTCACGGATCTCTTCCAGGGTCATATTTCCTGCTCCTGCACGCAAAGAGAAATCGTCACCTCCAAAGTACACCGCATCTGCACCATAGCTAATGGCTATTTTTAATTTTTCTAAGTCTCCTGCTGGAGCCAACAATTCAATTTTGTCCATTTATCTGTTCACCACGCTTATAGATATTCCGTCTCCAATTGGAAGTACAGAAGTTGTTATACCTTCTAAATTGGTTATGTAGTCTAAGAAATCTCTCATTTGTGAAATATTGGTCCTGTGTTTTTTTAAATGATCATACTTGTCTGAAACGGTACGCCCATTCATTAATGTATTATCACAGATAATCATGCCTTCATTTTTCACAAGCTTTATAGCTTGATCCCAAAATCTGCGATAATGGCTTTTTCCAGCATCTATGAATATGAAATCAAAGAAATCCAGTTCTTGAATCTGGGTCTTATGGTAAAGGCTGCTCATTACTTCCTCTGCATCACCAAAAACAACATGAACTCGATCTGAAATTCCTAATTCTTCAAGATTCTCGACAGCTTGATCAAAAACCTCTCTTTTATGCTCAATTGTTAACACTTTACTTTCCGGTGAGAGAATGGAAAAACAAGCGGCAGAATAGCCAATTGATGTTCCAATTTCTAAAATCCGATTTGCTTTTTTCCATCTTAAGGTTTGAAGGAGGAACTCTTCTGTCTCTTTTAAAATAATTGGAATATTGTTTGCTTCTGCATATTGCCTTAAAATGCCCAGTTCATCATTTAGGGGTTTGTAAAATTTATTGATATATTCTGTTACATCATTGTTTGTGATATGGATCACTTAAAGCACCTCTTATTCCATTGCTTTTAGATATTCGTCACGATTCTTTAAAAATGTATCATAATCTTGACTAAACCTATGGGACCCGTTAAGTTCAGCATCTAAGACGTAATACAAATAATCAGTAGTATCTGGATACAAGGCAGCTATAATTGAATTTTCTCCAGGTGAGCAGATGGGTCCAATTGGAAGGCCTGTTACTATGTAGGTATTATAAGGAGAGTCAATCTTTAAATCTCTAAGAAGAACACGTTCTTTCCATTCTCCCAATGCATACTGTACTGTAGCATCAATTTGTAAAGGCATTCCAATATTTAAACGATTATATATAACCGAGCTTACTATAGCTCTCTCTGCTTCAACTCTTGTTTCTCTTTCTATCATAGATGCAATGGTAATTATTTCGTTTATATTGTAGCCCAATTCAGTTGCTCTGCTATAATAATCATCTTTATATACCTTGTCAAATTGAGCTAACATTATGTTAATAATAAAATGAGCATCACTTCCCATAGGTACATCATATGTGTTAGGCATAAGGAAGCCTTCTAGCCGCGAAGATCCTGAAGGCAAAGCATCTATGAATTTATAATCGAAATCACCATGTTCTACTTCTACAAGAAATTCATCTACAGTAGTCAAACCCGATTTCTCTAAAGATTCCGCAACTTGTTTGATGGTTAAACCTTCTTGAATAACAAAGCGTGTAGCTTGGGAAAAGCCTTCTGTCATCATAGTCATTATCTCTTCCATAGACATAGAAGGTGAAAGAAGATAGTCACCTGCTTCTAATTCTCCATTATAACCATGAATCATGGCATACCATTTAAAACGATCAGAGTTTTTAATAACTCCATTTTCTTCAAGTATAGTTCCTATAGCTTGTGTGGCAGTTCCCATGGGAATCGAAATAGATATGTATTCCTTATTCTCCGAATCAAAGGGTTTGTTTAGTCCATCCACATATAATAGACCTGCTACCACTACTAGAAGAACTATAATTATGATCACTCCTACAGTTGGAACACGAAACCCTTTGCCCTTTGCCCTTCTATTACTTCTTCCCATTTTTTCACCTCACTGATGATCTTATATTTTCATTTATTTCGAACGGCTCAAATAATCTCCGGTTCGGGTATCAATTTGAATGGTTTCTCCCACTTCAATAAAAATAGGAACCTGAACCACTGCCCCAGTTTCAACTGTTGCAGCTTTTGTAACATTTGTAGCTGTATCACCTTTTATACCAGGCTCAGTTTCGGTAACTTTGAGGTTAACAAAGTTAGGGGCCTCAACAAGAAATGGCATGTTCTTGAAAAACTTTATTGTTGCCTCATCATTTTCTCTTATATACTTAAGAGCATCTTCCACCTGGTCAAATCCAATCGGAACTTGTTCAAAGGTTGCCTGATCCATAAAGTAATAAAGCTCTCCATCACTATAAAGATACTGCATCTGTTTGGTCTCGATGCGAGCTTTTGGAAACTTATCAGCTGGATTAAATGCTTCTTCTCGAGTTGCTCCCGTTAAAACATTCTTGTACTTGGTGCGGACAAAAGCAGCACCTTTTCCAGGCTTAACATGTTGAAAGTCAATTACCACATGAGGCTCACCATTGATCTCAAAGGTGACACCTTTACGAAAATCCCCTGCATAAATCATTGTATTTGCTCCTATTCTATTATTTAATAATACATAACTCTTTTGAAGAATTATTGGTATTTATTACCCCAAATGAAGTGATAATCACCAAGTCTTCTATTCTAACACCTAGTTTGTCTGGAATGTAAATTCCGGGTTCTATTGTAACAGCCATGTTTTCACTTAAGAATTCTTGATCTGTAGCTTTGGTATTGATATATGGTTCTTCATGAACTTGTGTGCCTACGCCATGGCCAGTACCATGAACAAAATATTTACCATATCCTGCAGCTTCAATAATGCTTCTACCGGCTTGATCCACATCTCTTAGCTTTGCGCCGTGAAAGCAAGCATCTACTCCTGCTAATTGTGCAGCCAAGACAATATTATATATTTTCTTCATAAAGGGTGTGGCTCTTCCAATTGCAACTGTTCTGGTGAAATCCCCACAATAACCTTCTACAACTGCTCCAAAATCTAGAGTTAGAAAATCCCCTTCTTGTATTTTATATTCCGAAGGAATTCCGTGTGGATCAGCGCCATTTTTTCCTGCCACTGCAATTGTAGGGAAAGCTAAGTCTTCAGCCCCCAATTTTTTCAAGACCTTGTAAATTTCATCAGCAATTTCTATTTCTGTTATACCAACTTGCAAATACCCTAAAATATGTTGAAAGCATGCATCGTTCATGGCAGATGCTTTGATAATTGCCAGTAATTCATTGGGAGTTTTTACAGCTGCCATTAATTATCTCCACCCTTTAGAAAACTGCCCATTCCCATGGCATCTCCTAATATTTGATAAACATCGTTCATCATCATAGAGAATCTCATTTCATTTTGCATGTGCTCTGCAGCAACTGGATTTTTCATAATAATGGTATAGAGTGTTTGAATAGACTCCATCATTTCAGGGCCCATTTCTTCTCCCATCATTTGTTTGGTTTGAAGTTCTAATTGTTTGCCTTGAAAGTCTGCAAGCATTTTAGCAAGCTCTGGGTTTTCATCCACCTTTTTCTTGGTTGCATCGTATTCTTTAAATTCGTCGGATTCTTTTATGGCTTTTGCCAAGCTGTGTGCTTCATCATAAACGTTCATTTTACACCTCCAAAAAAATTGTTAAAATAATGGGATTACGCTTCGTTTTCTCATAAATAAATGTTTTCAATCCATCTCTTACTGCTGTTTTTCTCGAGTTCCAGTCTTTGCGGTTTCCTCCTGATGGCTTTGCAAGTATTGCTGCAGCCACTTCCCTTGCCTCACATATAAGGTCTTCATTCTCTCTTACATAAACAAAGCCTCTAGATACAATCTCAGGACCAGAAACTACTTCTCCTGTAGCTCTATCAAGAGATGCTGCAACTATTATTAAGCCTGCCTCTGACAGCATCCTTCGATCTTTAAGTACTATATTACCTACGTCACCAACACCCAAGCCATCTACCAATACCGCTTCCGCAGGTACAACGTCCTTGATATGTTCAGCTTTATGTTTGTCGATAAGAAGGCAGTCTCCATTAGCCATTATGAATATATCATCCCGATTCATGCCTAGATTTTCAGCTAACTGAGCATGACGATAAAGATGGCGATATTCACCATGGACAGGTACAAAGTATTTAGGTCTGATAAGTGAGTGAATCAGCTTAAGCTCTTCCACACAGGCATGTCCTGAAACATGAATATCTGCTATATCTGAATATATTACCTTGGCTCCTTGTTCAAAAAGTTTATTGACTACATTTGAAACCGACGTTTCATTCCCAGGAACAGGGCTGGAGCTTAGTATTACAACATCTCCTTGCTTTATCTGAACTGCTCTATGTTCTTTGCTTGCCATTCTAGACAAGGCGCTTAGAGGCTCTCCTTGGGATCCTGTAGTTACAATTACCAGTTCATCGCTTTTATAACTCTTGGTCTTATTTAAGTCTACCAAAACTCCGTCGGGAATCTTTAAGTATTTTAATTCAGTTGCTAGTTTTACGTTGTTTACCATACTTCTTCCAGAAATAGCCACCTTGCGGTTATACTTAACTGCTGCATCCACTATTTTTTGGACTCGATGAACGTTACTTGAAAATGTTGCAACTATAATTCTTGTTTCGTGATCCCTTAAAATACTGTCTAAAGTTTCGCCTACTAGTTTTTCTGACTTAGTAAATCCTGGTCTCTCAGCATTAGTCGAATCGGCTAACATAAGGGTTACTCCGCGCTTTCCTATTTCCGCAAATTTCTGAAGATCAATAGGGTCTCCATCTACTGGAGTATAGTCGATTTTAAAGTCTCCCGTATGGAAGATAAGACCTGCTGGGGTGTCAATAGCAAGACAAATGGCATCTGCTATTGAATGGGTCGTTCTAATTGTGTCAATTGTGAAACACCCAAGCTTAATAGTGTCACCTGGGGTTATTCTATTCAGCTTAGCCTTTAAATTATGTTCTTTTAATCTATTTTCAACTAATCCAACCGTAAATCTAGTCCCCCATATGGGAACATTTAATTTTTTCAACAAGTATGGAATACCACCAATGTGGTCTTCATGACCATGAGTCAAAACCAAGCCTCTTATCTTTTTGGCATTTTCCTCAAGGTATGTGAAATCGGAAATGACTATGTCAATTCCAAATTGCTCGTCTTCAGGGAAAGTCATACCGCAATCCACTATTATGAGATCATTACCATATTCTAAAACCGTCATATTCTTGCCGATTTCAGAAAGACCTCCTATTGGGATTACTTTCAGGACTTTACCCGAACGCGTTATTTTACTTTCTTTCATATATAATTTTTCTCCTCTTTTTACTCCTTCATTACTACAATATTTAATAACTTATCAGGAACTGCAACAATTTTAATGATTTTTTTGTCTTTGATTAATAGTTCTACCGACTGTTGTTCCAGACAAGTTTTTTCGAAGTTTTCTTTTGAAAGTCCACATTGAACATTTAGTCTTTCTTTAACTTTACCATTGATTTGTACTACAACTTCTACGCTTTCCTTCACTAAGGCCTTTTCATCATAAGTTGGCCAAGGATGTCGATATAGAGTTTCAGTGTTACCAAGGTTTTCCCACATTTCCTCACAAATATGAGGCACAAATGGTGATAAAATTAATACAAGGCTATTAATAGTCTCCGCTAATAGTCCTATGTTTCGATGTTCTTGTTCTTTATACTTATATAGCTCGTTAACTAATTCCATAATAGAAGAAATTGCGGTGTTAAAGTTGAAACGCCCACCAATATCTTCCGTACATCTTTTAATGGAATGGCTAAGCCTATATGCTAATTCCTTGTCCATATCGTTTTCTAAAGTGTAATTTTGTGGAGCCACCTTTACTTCTTCGGCAAGTTCGAAAACAACTCTATATACACGATTTAGGAACCTAAATGCCCCCTCAACTCCTGCTTCAGACCAATCAAGTTCTCTGTCAGGGGGTGCTGCAAATAAAATAAATAATCTGGCAGTGTCTGCACCGTACTTGCTTATTATTTCTTCTGGTGAGACTACGTTCCCCAAAGATTTGCTCATTTTTCTTCCATCTTTTATAACCATGCCTTGTGTTAAAAGGTTTTCAAATGGTTCTTGATGGGACACTAAACCCCAGTCATAAAAGGCCATTTGGAAGAATCTAGAATACAATAAATGAAGAATGGCATGCTCCACTCCACCAATGTACTGATCAACATTCATCCAGTATTTTTGCTTTTCATAATCCCAAGCTTGTTCTTCATTTCTTGGGTCGCAATACCTTAAAAAGTACCATGAGCTATCCAGAAAAGTGTCCATTGTGTCCATTTCTCTAGTGGCAGATTTTCCGCATTTAGGACAACTGCAAACTGCAAAGGATTTAGAGGTTTTAAGAGGTGATTCACCTTTTCCAGTAAACTCCACATCTGTGGGAAGCAGAACAGGGAGGTTTTCTTCTTTTTCTGGAACCCAGCCACAATCCTCACAGTGAATCATTGGAATTGGGGTACCCCAATATCTCTGACGAGAAATAAGCCAGTCTCTTAATCTAAAATTAATTGATTTTTTACCTATCCCCTTTGCTTCAACATATTCTGTTATTTTTTCCAAAGCTTCAAGGTTAGGCATTCCATTGAATTGATCTGAGTTGATCATCTTTCCATCGGAAATAAATGCTTCTTCCAGGTTTTTAACATCAATTTCTGGGTTTTCAGGGTCAAGAACTGGGATAATCTCTAAATCGAATTTCTTGGCAAACTCATAGTCTCTTTGATCATGAGCAGGAACAGCCATTATTGCTCCCGTACCGTAATCCATTAAGACATAATCGGAAATGTAAATTGGGACTTTTTTCCCATTTAGAGGATTAACTGAATACCTATCAATGAAAACTCCTGTTTTCTCGTTTTCTGTTGATGTTCTTTCGATATCACTCATTTTTTGACATTCTTCTATATACTTTATTGCCTCTTGTTCATGTATACCACCTTTTATAAGATGTTTTACAAAAGGATGTTCAGGAGACAAAACCATATAGGTAACGCCATATAGAGTGTCTGGGCGAGTGGTAAAAATCTTTAAGGTTTCAGGATAATCTTCTATTTCAAAATCTACTTCTGCACCAATGGATTTACCAATCCAATTGCTCTGCATAACTTTAACCTTGTTGGGCCATCCATCAAGATCATCAAGATTGTTTAACAATCTATCTGCATAATCAGTAATCTTGAGATACCATTGTGATAATTCCTTCTTGACCACCTGGGTACTACAACGCTCACAACCACCATCCACAACTTGTTCATTTGCAAGCACAGTTTGACAGCTGGGACACCAATTAACTGGGTTTTCTTTTTTGTAAGCGATACCGTGATTGAAAAACTGTATAAAAATCCATTGCATCCATTTGTAATATCCCGGATGACAAGTGGCTACTTCTCGACTCCAATCGTATGATAATCCCATTTCTTTTAGTTGGCTGGTCATTTCTTCAATATTAGACCATGTCCATTTTGCAGGTTCAACATTATTTTTGATAGCAGCGTTTTCCGCAGGCAATCCAAAGCTATCATATCCCATAGGATGTAAAACATTAAAACCATTCATAGTCTTAAATCTGCTAATTACATCTCCAATTGAATAATTACGTACGTGTCCCATATGGAGTTTACCTGAAGGATAAGGAAACATCTCCAAAAGATAATATTTCTCTTTGCTAGGATCCTCTGTTACTTCAAAAGTCTTGTTTTTCTCCCAATAAGCTTGCCATTTTTCTTCTATTGATTTAAAGTCGTACCGTTCATTCATTTTCGCTGCCCTCCAGAGTAATAAAGTCTCCGTCTCCCCATGCTTTTTCTATATTATATCGTTCTCTCATCTCTGTTGTAAGTACGTTAACAATTACATCTCCATAATCCATCAAAATCCATCCAGAGCTTCTGTGACCTTCGATGCCTTTTGGAGCCAAACCTTCACTTTGGAAGCGATCTTCTACTTCCTCGCTTAGGGTTCCAACTTGTCTTTCACTACTTCCTGATGCCAGAACAAAAAAGTCTGCAAAAGATGCCTTCTCCCTTATATCTATAATAATTATATCTCGAGCTTTTTTTTCGTTCAAGATTTTTGCCGCTTTTAATGCTAGTTCTTTATTTTCCATTCAGATCCTCCTTTATTTTTTCTTTGATATAATTTTTCGCTTCAACTGTATTATTATCTAAATCATAACCTTTTTCCTTTACAAATGATATGGATTGGTCTAAGGAAGCCAAAATAGCCTTATCTAGGTCTATAAAGGCAAGTTCTCTTAGCTCTTCTACTCCGGCATAGTTGCGTCCAGGCTCGATTACGTCGGCAAGGTAGATTATCTTTTCCAAAAGACTCATGCCTTTTCTAGATGTTGTATGATACCTAACTGCATTTAAAATATCTTCATCATCTATTCCAAAATCTCTAACCATCAGTTCTGCACCCACTTTGCCGTGAGCTAAATCAGGGTTGTCTAAATATTTTTCAGAAAGCCCAAACTCTTTTATGTACTGATTTAGCTGGTCATTCCCCATTCCTCTACAAATATCATGAAAAAGAGCTGCTGTCCTTATTTTTTCTATATCTCCACCATAAAGCAGTCCTAATTTCACTCCAGTGATTTCAACTTGTAGTGTGTGCGCTTTTCTTTTCTCGGAATAATTTTTTTGAATATACTGACGGATATCTTCATTGAGATATAGTCCATTTGCAAGGATATACTCCTCTACATTTTTTGGAACAGAGGATCCTAAATTACCCTCTTTCACAGCTCCATTTCTAATTTGAGTTGATTCTTGTTTAACCAAGTCATTATCCAGAAAAAATAAAGTGGTACCGTATCTTTCAACAACTTCCTTAGCAACTTCCTTTAAATCTTTTTCGTTATATCCAGGTCTCCCACCAATAACAAAGGGGTATTCTTTCAATAAATCCTCTGAATTTTTCCAATCCAGAATTTTTAAAAATGCATCTGTTCCCATAACAAAACAAACACTATCATTAGGATACTTATTTTTGAAATAATTCATTGTGTCAACTGTATATGATATACCCTTTTTTTTAAGTTCGTAACTACTTACTTCAGCCTCCGGGACATCTTTAAAAGCTAATTTAAGCATATTCTCTCTGTGTTCACCAGAAGTAACATCTTGATGAACTTTGAAAGGCTGTATTCTAGCTGGAACAACTATTAATTTGTCAAAAGGAACTTGTTTTATTGCACTTTTTGCTAAGGCTATATGTCCATTATGAACGGGATCAAATGTACCTCCAAAGATTCCTATTTTCATCATCTACCTCAATTTAATCGAAAGTTCCTCTAATTGAGCATCGTTTGCTTCACTAGGGGCACCAGAAACCAAACACTGAGCGTTCTGGTTCTTTGGAAATGCAATCATTTCCCGGATACTTTTCTCTCCAGCCAGCAGCATAGCTATACGGTCCAAACCAAAGGCAATACCACCATGTGGAGGAGTTCCATATCTAAAAGCTTCTAATAAAAAACCGAATTTATCTTCTGCTTGTTCATCACTTATTCCAAGAACTTCAAACATTGTTTTTTGTAGGTCTCTGTTGTGAATCCTTATGGATCCGCCACCAAGTTCAACGCCGTTTAATACCAAATCATATGCCTGAGCCTTAACCTTTAACGGTTCTTCTTTTAATAATGGAATATCCTCTAATTTAGGTGATGTAAAGGGATGATGCATGGCAGTTAAAGAGCCATCATCATTTTGTTCATAGAGTGGAAAATCAACTACCCAGAGATAATTAAAAGTTTTGTTGTCTAATAGACCTAATTTCCCTGCCAAATCTCTTCTCAAAAATCCCAGACTATCAAAAACAATCTTAGGTTGATCTGCAACGATTAGAATGAGATCTCCAGGACCAGCTTCGAAAACCCTTGCCACCTCTCTAAGCTGATCTTCATTGAAAAACTTATTAACTGATGAAGTTATACCTTTGTCATCGATTTTAATCCAAATCATACCCTTAGCTTTAAAGTGTTTGATGGACTCGGTCATTTTATCTATATCTTTTCTCGAAAAAGCATTAGCGCCGTCAGTAATACAGATTCCTCTAATATCGCCACCATTTTCTAAGGCTTGATCGAAAACAACAAAGCCACAATCCACAAAGTACTGATTTAATTTCTTTAATTCAAAATCAAATCTAGTGTCTGGTTTGTCTGATCCATATCTTTCCATAGCTTCATCGTAAGTTATTCTAGGAAAAGGTCTGGAGATCTCCACACCCATAGACTCTTTCATAAGTTTAACAATAAAACCTTCTTGAATTTCTAAAACATCGTCAACTTCTACAAATGACATCTCCAAGTCTATTTGAGTAAATTCAGGCTGCCTATCTGCTCTTAAATCTTCATCTCGAAAGCATTTGACTATTTGCATGTATCTATCTGTTCCACCAACCATTAACAATTGCTTGTACATTTGCGGTGATTGAGGCAAAGCATAAAATTTGCCTCCATTAACACGGGAAGGAACTAGATAGTCCCTTGCTCCTTCAGGTGTAGGTTTAATAAGCATGGGAGTCTCTACTTCAGTGAATCCTTGTTCTTCATAATAATCTCTTGCAATTTTTGTAATCTGATGGCGAAGAGCAAAGTTTTTTTGCATCTTTGCTTTTCGCATATCCAAATATCTGTATTTTAATCTCAAGTTTTCGTCCACCTGATCATCGTCTTTAATATAAATAGGAGGAGTTTCAGCCACTGAATATATAACCATCTCGGTTGCAGCAACTTCTATCTCTCCTGTTGAGATGTCGGGGTTAGGGGTCTGTCTATTCCGAACTATTCCCTTGATTCCTATAACAAATTCGCCGTGTAATGATTTTGCTTGTTCTAGTAAACCTTGGGGTGTAGAATCATCAAATATTATTTGTGTAAGACCGGTTTTATCTCTCAAGTCCACAAAAACTAAACCACCCTGGTCTCTTGCTTTAGCAACCCATCCATTTAGTACTACTTCGTCCCCTAGATTTTGGACATTTAAATGTCCGCACATGTTTGTTCTCTTCAATATGGCCATTTTTAACTAAACTCCCTTGTTTTCTTTCAGATATAATCCTAAATCTTCAAAAGGCAACTCAACTTGCTCTCCTGTTCCCATGTTTTTTACATTGACCAACTTTTTCGCAAGTTCATCGTCACCTATAACTGCAGTATATTTAGCATTTAATCGGTCAGAATATTTTAGTTGGCCTTTTATGTTTCTCATCAAATTATCCATTTGTATGTCATGTCCTTGTTCTCTTAAATCCCTTGCTAATTTCAACCCACAAGCCTTTGCTGACTCTCCTATCACTGCAATGAATAATTCAGGGACATCGGGTTTAGGGATAACTACCCCGTTAGACTCCATGACCAGAAGTAATCTTTCAATTCCCAAACCGAAACCAACTCCTGGAATTGGAGGGCCTCCCAACTGCTCTATTAAGTTATCGTATCTTCCTCCACCGCAAATCGTGCCTTGGGCTCCGATACTGTCTGTAACAAATTCAAAAGCAGTTTTGGTATAGTAATCTAAGCCTCTTACAATACCTGAATCCACAGTGAAAGGTATCTCGAAGGAATTCAAATTCTTTTGTACATCATCAAAGGCCTCTTGGCACTCATCACACAAGTAGTCAAGCATATTTGGAGCTCCTACTACTAAAGCTTGACAAATTTCACTCTTACAATCCATGATTCTCAATGGATTTTTCTCATATCTCACTTTGCAGGTCGCACAAAGACCATCGTATTTATCTTCTAAGAACTCTCGCAAGGCTTTTCTATGGTTTTCTCTACAAGAAGGACAACCAATGCTGTTTATTCTAAGTTCAATATCACGTATACCCATTTCTTTCAAGAAATCGTAGCCCAAAGCAATAACTTCCGCATCTGCAACCATATTAGATGTTCCAAATATCTCAATTCCAAATTGATGAAACTCTCTTAGTCTCCCCGATTGTGGTTTTTCATATCTAAAACAAGGGATGTTATAATAGTATTTTGTAGGTTGAACCTCGGCATACTGTTTTTGTTCGACAAAAGCACGAACCACTGGAGATGTTCCTTCGGGCCTTAATGTAATGCTCCGTTGACCATAGTCAAGAAATGTATACATTTGTTTTTCAACAATATCTGTAGTATCACCTACTCCTCTTGTAAAAAGCTCAGTGTGTTCAAAGACAGGTGTTCTAATCTCTTTAAAACCGTATCTTTTGCAAATTCCCGCGAAAGCCTTTTCTACAAAATGCCACTTATATATTTGATTTGGCAATACATCTTTGGTTCCTTTTGGCGCACTGATTATCATAACTCTTCCTCCATGAATAAGTTGTTGGTTTTCCTCTGTATCATCTCGTCTATTCGCTCTATATAAATCTTATAATTAGAAACATTTGGAATGCGCTCTAAGCGATCCTCTTTTGGGTAATAGGCTTTACTGATTCCCCCAGCCCCTAAAGCTACCACCGACTGATGTTCATCCATAATTCGGACATTATATAGGCACATTGTATCTTCTTTGCAATAGCCAACGTTTTCTAGGGCTCCGGCCATGTGTTTTTGTCTATATAAATAATATGGATTATAGCCTGACTTTGCTAGCAAACTATGGGCTCTTTTTAACATTGACTCTACACTGTCTTTAGCTCCATAATGATAGTCTTTATCCTCTAATACTAAAGCTGATGCTCTTTTTACAGCCAGTGTGTGAACCGTAATATTGTCAGCACCTTGATTAATCATAGTTGCTAGTGTATTTTGAAAATCTTCTGGGCTTTCCCCTGGTAAACCTGCAATTATGTCAGAATTAATTTGAAATCCAAAGGGTTTTGCTAATGCAAAGGCCTCTAAAACAGCATCGGGATTGTGGCTTCTTCCTATTCTCTCTAATGTTTTTTCATTCATTGACTGAGGATTGATGCTTATTCTATCAACGCCATAGTCTTTTAACACATTTAGTTTTTCCAGTGAAATGGTATCAGGTCGTCCCGCCTCTACTGTAAGTTCTTTCAGATTTTCCTTTAAAAATGTCTGAGTTATGGTTTTCATTAATCGTTCAAGTTGGTCTAGAGGTAGAGACGTAGGGGTTCCACCACCAACATATATTGTTTCTGCCAATTTGTTGTTCTTTGCCATTAGATTGCCAATAGAAGTTATTTCATGTACTAATGCATCTACATACTCTATCATTTCATCTCGGCTGCCTTGGTTAGATGTAAAGCTACAATATGAACAACGGGTGGGACAAAAAGGAATACCTATATATAAAGCTACATCCCTGTGATTATCATCTATACGTTCTTGTTGATAATTATAAATATCCAAAAGCAAATTTGCTTTTTCTGGATGAATCAAATAAAAATCACATAACTTCTCTAGGGTGTTTGCAAACCCAATTTCTCTAACAAGATTTCCTGTAAGTTTAACTGGCCTAACACCAGTTAATATTCCCCACTTAGGTTTTGTTCTTGTATACTCAGAAAGCTGCTTGTAGATATCTTGCTTTAGAGTCTCTTTTTTATGGGAATTCCAATCAGGGTCTTTGGGTCCTAATTCTATCTTTAACTCCTCTATGGGCAAAAAAACTTTAGCCAACTCCAGTATTTCATATGAATTGCTGTTTTCAGGTACTTTAACTTTAAACAAAAGGATTATTCACCTTTTCATATTCAATGGTTGTTGGGCCCATATGTCCTGGAAAAACATCGGTTTCTTCAGGTAAAACAAAAAGTTTTTGGTTTATAGAAGCTTTTATTTCATCAAAGTTGCCTCCAGGAAAATCTGTTCTTCCTATACTCTGTCTGAATAGTGTATCACCACTAAATAAAACGTCGTTCACTAAAATACACATTCCACCTTTAGTATGACCAGGGGTATGTATGAACTTTAATTCTAATGGACCTGACGAAATTTTTTCTTGATCTTTCACATAAATGTCTGCCTGTATAGAAATTTCTTCGCCCCAAATTTCGCGGCTAAAGTTTTGTTTGGGATCCAATAAAAATTCTTTTTCATCTTCATGGGCAATAACTTCAATTTGTGGAAAAGCTTTTCTATATCCTGCCACTCCACCTATATGGTCTCCATGGCCATGAGTTAGTATTAGATGTGTTACTTCCAAGTCCCTTTTTTTCACTTCATCAACTAATTGTTGTTCGAGTTTGCCTGCGTCTATAATAAAAGCACTTTTAGCATCCTCGTCAAATGCCAAGTAAGTATTACAAGCCGCTCCACTTTCTCCGAATATAATAATTTCCATTTAATCCTCCATTAATCTTCTTTATTACTATCAATAACCAATGTGACTGGACCGTCATTATGGATTTCCACTAACATTTCCGCCTGAAAAACTCCACTTTCTGTTGGAATTCCAAACTCTTTAATCAATTTAATGCAATATTCATAAAGTTTATTTGCATGTTCTGGGGCAGCAGCATTTACAAAGCTGGGTCTATTTCCTTTTCGAGTGTCTCCATAAAGTGTGAATTGAGATATGATTAGAACCCCACCATTTACTTGATTCAGCGAGAGATTCATTTTACCTTGATCATCTTCAAAAATCCGCATGTTCGCTATTTTCTTAGCTAAATAGGCTGCATCCTCTTCTGTGTCCTCATGACCAACTCCCAGGAATACCACGAATCCTTTATCTACCTTACCAACAATCTCATTGTTTACAGTTACGGTACCTTTACTTACTCTTTGTATGACTGCCTTCATTAATAACCTTCCTAACCAATAGCTCTATAAACGTCTGCAACTCCAGGAATCATCCGGAAGCCTTTTAATAATTTTTCCATTTCAGTGGTGCTTGAAATAGAGACTGTTAGGGTGATGTTTGTAACATCATGATCTTTGCCACTTTTGGCATTGACTCCAGTGATGTGAACATCCATGTTTTCACAAACCTTTGAAATATCACTGAACATCCCTTTTCTATCTTCTGCAAGAATATTAATATCAACATTGTAGTTCTTATTGGCATAGGTTTCGTCCCATTCAACGTCAATAATACGCCCCTTTTCTTTTTCACCCATAGCAAGAAGGTTAACGCAGTCTTTTCTATGAACAGAAACCCCCCGACCCTTTGTAACAAAACCCACTATTTCATCTCCTGGGACAGGGCTACAGCATTTGCTGAAACGAATCAAAAGATTATCTACACCCTCTACTCTAACTCCTGTTGCATCTTTCGATTGTTCTTTCTTCTTGCTAACTGCTATATTTTCAACTCTATTTTCGCTTTTCTTTAATTCTTCTTGCTTTTCTTCATGGTAAAAGCCAATGAGAGAAATCGCAACTTTAGAAAGTAAAGCTCCACCATATGCTAGTTGGGTATAAAGCTCATCTACACCTGATAAGTGAAGGTTCTTAACTACTCTCATTATTTTTGTATTTGTTAATACAAATTGTGGATCATAGCCTTTTCTTCGAATATATTTCTCAAGAGCCTCTCTGCCTTTATCTATATTGTCGGATTTGTTCTCTTTCTTTAAATAGGCTCTTATCTTGTTTCTTGCATTACTGCTTTTCACAATTTTAAGCCAGTCTATGGACGGACCTTTTGTAGAATTACTAGTTATAATCTCGACTATATTGCCATTTTCCAATTTGTAATCAATTGGAACCATCTTGCCATTTACTTTGGCCCCTATACATTTATATCCAACATTGGAGTGGATTTTGAAAGCAAAATCCAAAGGAGTAGATCCAGCAGGAAGTTCAATTACATCTCCCTGAGGAGTAAATACGAAAACCTGACTTGCAAACAAATCCACTTTTAGGGTTTCCATAAAATCTCTTGAGTTATCTATATCTTTTTGCCATTCTAAAGTCTGTCTCAACCAAGCCAACTTTACTTCTTCCATATCTTGGCTTACGCCTTCTTTGTATTTCCAGTGAGCTGCGATTCCATATTCTGCAACTTTATGCATTTCCACAGTTCTAATTTGAATCTCAAAAGGATCACCGTTGGCACCAATAACCGTTGTATGCAACGACTGGTACATATTTGATTTGGGCATAGCTATGTAGTCTTTAAATTTACCTGGTATAGGTCTCCATAAAGTATGAACAATTCCTAAAACAGCATAGCAATCTCTAACGCTATCCACTATAACGCGAACTGCCGTAAGATCAAAAATTTCATCCAGCTCTTTGTTTTGTTGGCTCATTTTCTTATAAATGCTATAAAGATGCTTTGAACGACCCATTATTTCATAGCTTATCCCCATGTCTTCTAGGGCTTCTCTAATGTCATCCATTACATGATCAATTATTTCTTCTTGCTTTGCTCTTTTATCTTTTACTTGAGCAACAAGATTTTCGTAAGCGATGGGCTCTAGGTATCTAAAAGAAATATCTTCTAATTCAAATTTAATTGCATAAATACCAAGGCGGCTAGCTAATGGAGCATATATTTCTAATGTTTCTACACATTTTTCAACAATTTTTTCTGGAGTCATGTAATTAATAGTTCGAAGATTATGAAGACGATCTGCAAGCTTTATTATAAGTACTCTAATATCTTTACTCATGGCCAAAAACATCTTTCTTAGATTTTCGGCTTGCATGTCTTCTTTCTTTTCGTACTTAATACCTCCTAGTTTTGTAACGCCGTCAACTAGAAGTAATACCTCTTCACCAAATTCAATCTTTAAGACTTCCGGATCATATTCCGTATCTTCCACTACATCATGAAGCAGGCCCGCTATAATAGTATTATCATCCATACCTAGTTCAGCTAAAATCAATGCGACATTAGCCGGATGAATAATATACTTTTCACCGGACCTTCTGGCTTGCCCTTCATGCAGTTCTTCAGCTTTTTCGTAGGCCTTTCCTATGGCCTCAATATTATAAGCTGGGTTGATCTGCAAAATATTCTCAATGAAATTTTCTTTGCCTTTCACCCTAATCCTCGTCTCTGCTTATTTTTTAGTCTTTCTCCTTGATTTCTTAGCCTTATACTTTGTTCCGCCTGTCCAGTTACAAATATCGTTATAAAGTGGAGAGCATAAAGTTATTGAAGATATACAACCTACTGCAACACCAACCATCAATGGAACTACAAACTCTCTTATAGCAGGTCCTGATAAAATGAATAAAGGAACCATTACCAACAATGTAGTTACAGATGTCATAACAGACCGTTGAATCGTTTGATTTATGGAAATATTAAGGGTCTCAATTAAAGGAGTTTTCTTAAGAAGACCAAGATTTTCTCTTACTCTATCAAAAACAACAATAGTATCATTTATTGAATATCCCACTACCGTCAAGACTCCTGCAATAAAAGGGTTATTAACTGTGATATTGAATATAGCATAAAACGCTAGGACCATCATAACATCATGGATTACTCCCGCCAGGGCTGCTACTCCAAATTTCCACTGGAATCTAATGCTAATATAAATCAACATTCCTAAAGCGGAAATAGCAATAGCCAATAAGGCATTCCTTTGAAGTTCTTTGCCTACGGAAGGTCCAAACTGCTCAATTGATAAGATGTCATCTTCACCGATACCGAATGATTCTTCAAATGTTCCTACAATTTCCATTCTCTTCTCGTTTTCAAGGGCCTTGGTGGTTCTTATTATGATTTCCTTATTCCCCTCTCCTGAGAAAATAATTTCTTCATCTAGTTCATATTTATCAAGTACATCCCTCACTTCACTTTGGGTCACTTGTTTGCCCATATCAAATTGCATCATTGTTCCCCCAGTAAAGTCGATGCCGTAGTTTAATCCACGAATGCCTCCCACTAAAAGTCCCAAAACTATAATACCTATTGATACAATATAATAAATCTTTCTATGCTCAATAAATTTAAATTGTCTCTTTGCACTAAAAATACCTGTGCCATCTTTCTTAACCCCAAAGTATTTCTTCTGTCCGAATTTTTTATTCTCGCAAATAACATGTAAAAGAAGTTGTGTAACAACTACTGCAGTAAATATACTGACTACAATACCAATCATTAATGTAAGGGCGAATCCCTTTACTGAACTAGTTCCTACTTGATAAAGAACAACCGCTGCGATCAATGTTGTGAGCTGAGAATCTATAATCGTAGACAATGCTCTTTTAAAGCCTAGCTGAGTTGCCACTCTTACAGTTTTACCGTTGATAATTTCTTCCCGTATTCTTGAGAAAATAACTACATTAGCATCTACAGCCATTCCCAGGGACAATATAATACCAGCAATTCCCGGCAAGGTTAAAACAGCTCCCATGGTAGCCATAATCCAGAGAATAAATACCACATAAAGCATCAATGCCAAGTTGGCTGCCAAACCCATGATTTGGTAGAAAACAAACATTAGGATTATTATTAGCAAAAGGCCTATAAATCCAGCCACAATACTTTTTTCCAAGGCATTGATTCCGATTTTTGCTGTCTGCACCGATGACGTTATTTCTTCTAATCCTACAGGTAAGGCTCCTCCTCGAATTAAAGCCGCCGTATTGGAAGCCTCTTCAAGATCAAATCCTCCCATACTTCCATTTGTAATGATTGCATTTCCTCCAGAAATCACCTCACTTGGAACTGGGCTAGAAACTACTTCTCCGTCCAATAATATGATAATTGCTCTGTTGTTAATCCCTTCATAGGCACTAACTACAGTTCCACTTACTGCCAATCTAGTGGCTTCTTCAAATTTAGCTCCACCTTCTCTTGTCATTTCTAAAGATATTGCATATCCGCCATGCTCTTGATCCGTTGTAACCCCAGCACTTTTAATGTCGCTACCGTTTAAGACCAATGTTCCATCAGCTAATATAAACTCAAGTTGGGCGGTTTTGCCAATCAGCTCAATGGCTTCATTTGCATCCTCAGCACCAGGTAGCTCGACTCTTACTCGATTCTCACCTTCTATTGTTACTACGGGTTCAGAAAGACCCATTTGGTTTACACGATTTTCAATAACAGCTTGGGTTTGTTCCATAATCTTTTTTAAATCTTCACCCACTACATCGGTTTGGGCTTCTAAGACCACGTACACTCCACCCTTTATATCCAGCCCTAACTTCATTTTATCTTTTATGGGGTCAACAGGCCCTATTCCAAACAAGGTTGCCCACCAACCAAATAATAGTATGATGATAATAAATATTACGGCAATTTTTTTAGTAGAAGTGCTCATGTTATCGTCCTTTCGAAAATTAAAAATATAATTAAATTAACCTTTATATTTTACTACATTTTACATGCATAAACAAGGTTTTTTAACAAAAGAACCCTTGAAAATGTTAATTTTTCAAGGGTTAAGATGACTATTGATTTTTTTTAGACCTTTTATTTTTCATTATCTTCTAAAGGGTCAACAACAGGATCAACAACAATTTCTGCTTCTACTTCTTCAATCCCTTCGTCAACAGATTCTTTTGCTGGGGCTGTAGCCTTTTTCATTCTCTTAGGCATTACTTTTTTAGGAGCTACCTCTTCAAACTCATCATCCTCTTCAAGGATTTTCTTACTACTAGGAGCCTCAGCATCTACCTTGGAAATAGCCCAACGCATTATTTCAAACTTTACTTTATCTGCGCCTACTTCTATTACTAAAGTATCGTCTTTTGTTTTTACGATCTTACCGCGAATACCTCCTATTGTTACAACTTCATCTCCTACCCTAACGCTGTTACGCATCATTGCAGTTTGCTTTTCTCTCTTTTTCTGTGGTCTAATTAGTAAGAAATACATTAAAACTACTAATAGTACTAATGGTAAAAATTGTGCAGCTGTACCCATCTTATATCCTCCTTAAATTCAAACAACTCGAACATTTATTATTAAAATGGTGCCGGCGATGGGGGTCGAACCCATACGGTGTTGCCACCACGGGATTTTGAATCCCGCA
>CAYLIF010000008.1:46380-52925 GCA_964383845.1 uncultured Oscillospiraceae bacterium | reverse complement strand
TTGGCGGGTTTTTATCTCTTTTACGATAATATTCTCTTTATTAGTTCCTTGGGCTCTACTCTGCTTTTACCAATGGTAAAAGCCTTTTCTGCCTCTTGGACTCCTCTCTCTACCTTTTCAATATCTTGTCCGAAAACTAGGGCTAAGACTTCACCATCTTTGTAAGGGTCTCCTACTTTTTTCTTCAAAGATATACCTGCAGATAAATCGATTTTTTCATCCTTAGTAGCTCTTCCTGCTCCAGAGTGCTGAGATGCAAGTCCTATCTGTTCAGCAGATATTTCTGTAATAAATCCATTCATGGTTGGACCTTTTACTTCCTTGAAATGAGATGCCCTTGGAAAAAGCTTGTAATCTTCAATCACATCCGGGTTCCCTCCCTGTCCTTCTATGAAGTCTTTCATTTTTTCAAGGGCTTTACCATTTACAAGAACTTCTTTGGCCATTAGTTTTCCTTCTTCTGGCGAGAAAGCTTTTTCGCCAGCAAAGATCATCATACCTGCAAGAGACAAAGATAGTTCTGTTATATCATCAGGACCTTTGCCCTTTAATGTTTCAATTGATTCTATAACCTCATTGCTATTTCCTATTTCCATTCCAAGGGGCTGATTCATATCTGTAATGGCAACTATTGTTCTTTTATCCGCAGATTTACCTATAGCTACTAGTATTTCTCCTAGTGCTACTGCTTCTTCCATGTTTTTCATAAATGCTCCATTGCCGCATTTTACGTCTAATACTATTGCGTCACTTCCTGATGCCAGTTTTTTACTCATAATACTTGACGCAATTAGACTAGCTTGATCAACAGTTGCTGTGACATCTCTTAAAGCATATATTTTCTTATCTGCAGGAGCGACATGAGATGTTTGCCCTATTATTGAAAGACCTACTCGGTTTACAAGATCTATAAATTCATTTTCATTTAACGTAGTTTGAAAACCCGGGATTGATTCCATTTTGTCTACAGTTCCTCCCGTAAACCCAAGTCCCCTACCACTCATTTTAGCAATAGGTACACCACAGGCTGCGGCTAAGGGTCCTACTATCAGCGATGTCTTGTCCCCAACCCCTCCAGTGCTATGTTTGTCTACTTTTATACCTTGAATAAGGCTTAAGTCAATTATATCTCCAGAGTACTGCATTGCTTTTGTAAGTAATGATGTTTCATCTCGGCTCATACCTTTGAAATATATAGCCATAAGTAATGCGGACATCTGATAATCTGGGATAGTGTCATTTGTATAGCCTTGAACAAAAAAAGTTATTTCTTCTTCTGTCAAAACTTGTCCTTGTTTCTTTTTTTCAATGATTTCAATCATATCCATGGTTGATTCTCCTAACTATTTCCTAATTAATGAAAGAAAACTCTCTCCAGTGGGAAGTTTTGGAGTGCTTAGATACTCGGCTATTGTTGCACCTATGTCAGCAAAAGAACTTCTAGTTTCTAAGTTAACCCCAGCCTTTACTCCTTTTCCATATACAACGAGAGGTACATATTCTCGAGTATGGTCCCATCCCTGGTGAGTAGGATCATTCCCATGATCTGCACATAAGAATAGAATGTCTTGTTGCTTCATATTTTCTATTACTTCCGGTAATCTTGCATCAAATTCTTCCAAGGCTTTACCATACCCAACAGCATTCCTTCTATGTCCAAACTTTGAATCAAAATCAACAAGATTTGTGAAAATCAGACCATTAAACTCTTCTTTTATAGCCTCAATAGTCTTCTCCACACCATCTAAATTGCTTTCAGTGTGAATAGAGTCAGTTATTCCTTTTCCATTAAATATATCGCTAATTTTGCCTATTGCTTTAACCTTTTGTCCCGATTCTTTTATGCCATCCAAAAGTGTTGGTAATGGTGGGGATACCGCATAATCTTTTCTATCAGAAGTACGCACTCGTTTTCCATCAGCTAGTATATATGGTCTTGCTATTACACGACCACAAGCAAGGTCGCCAACTAGCATTTCTCGAGCAGTTTCGCAAATTTTGTAGAGTTCTTCTAAAGGTATAACATCTGTGTTTGCAGCTACTTGAAAAACACTGTCTGCTGAGGTGTATATAATAGGTTTGCCAGTTTTTTCGTGTTCAGGACCCAGCTCTTCTATTATCTCTGTGCCCGAAGCGGCGTAATTACCTATTGTTTCTCTACCAATCGCTTGTTCAAATTCTTTCATAAATGTTTCGGGAAAACCATCGGGATATGTTTTAAATGAACGCTCTGTATAAATTCCCGCTATTTCCCAATGGCCAGTTATAGTATCCTTGCCTTTAGACGCTTCAGCCAAACGTGCGAATGAACCTTTAACTTTTTCTTGTTTCAATTTTCCTTGAGCAAGGTTCTCTATGTTCCCAAAACCTAAATCAAGAAGGGTAGGAATTTTTAATTGAGAATAGTTTTCTAAAATGTGGCCAAATGTATCTGCCCCCAAATCTCCGTAATCACCTGCATCTGGAAGTGCGCCTATACCCAAGCTGTCTAAAACAATGATTATAGCTCTTTTCATAATATTTTCACCGGCTTTCCTTTTACATAATCAAAAGCAACCAACTTATATTCAACACCTTTATAATAGCCTTGCAATCCTTTTTTATGATTTTCCTCTTTATGAAGATGTCCATAAACAACTGTTTTCACACCAAACTCCTGAAACAATTCTGTGAAGCCTGAGCTTTCTTTAGCATCATTCGTAGGAGGAAAGTGCATAGCTCCTATTATTATACCCCTTTGAGCTTTGCCAAAACCAGCTAATTCTGCTGCTTCCAGAGACATTCTCATTCTGCCCAGTTCACGGTCATAAATTTTACGGTCATGGCTGGTGAAATCTTCATTGCCAGGACAAATCCATCCCCGGCTCCCGCATATAGCAACGTCATCAACTGCATAAAAATCATTTTGCAAAAAATATAAATCATCATAAAGCTTATTAAGCCGAGTAATAGATGTCCACCATAAATCATGATTACCTTTCACAAGAACTTTTCTACCAGGTAAATCATGGATAAAGTCTAAATCTGCCATAGCTTCAGGAAGTTTAAGTGCCCATGAAATATCACCACTAATAATAACAACATCTTGGGGGGAAATTATTTCTTCCCAATTCTTCTTTAGTCTTTCTGCATGGTTTGTCCATTCAGAGCCAAAGATATCCATAGGCTTTTCCACATCTTTGTTCATAGACAAGTGGGTGTCTCCAATGGCATAAATACTCATAATAGCCTCCCCTCCTTGTCTTCTTCTATGTACTCATCGATTTCAGAATATAATTCATCCTCACTGTTTAAAAGCTCTTCTGCAATATCTTTATCTAGTCTTGAGATACTGCTTAATTTTCTTTGGATACTCCTGGTTCTAGCCCCTACAAGTTTGTCTAACTCCGCATTTGCTTGATTGATTCTTTGTTGTGTTTGTGCTAAAACGCTACCAAATTTGTCAAATTCTGTTTTAACAGCTCCAAGAACATTCCATACTTCTCCTGAGTGTTTTTGGATGGCCAAGGTTTTAAAGCCCATTTGTAAACTATTAAGTAAGGCTGCCATAGTTGTAGGTCCTGCTATAATTACTTTATATTCTCTTTGCACCACTTCTGATAGCCCTCGTCTAACAACTTCTGCGTAAAGACCTTCTACAGGCAAAAACATTATAGCAAAGTCAGTAGTGTAAGGAGCTTCTATATATTTATCGAAAATAGATTTGGCGGATACCTTGACAGCTCTTTCTAAGGTTTTATAGGATTGGTCTATTTCTTCACTATTCCCTCCCTCGTAGGCTTCCATTAATCGAATATAAGGGTCTTGAGGAAATTTTGCGTCTATTGGTAAAAGCACCTTGTCTCTATCATCTCCTGGCAAGATAATAGCATATTCAACTCTTTCTCCTTGGTTTGGTTTTGTTGCTATATTTTCTCTGTATTGGTCTTTGGAAAGCAATTGTTCTAAAATGGCTCCTAATTGAATTTCCCCTAATATACCTCTAGTTTTAACATTAGATAGCACCTTTTTTAAATCCCCCACCCCTATAGCTAAACTTTGCATTTCACCTAAACCTTTATATACTTGCTCTAGTCTTTCTGATACCATTTTAAAGCTCTGCCCTATTCTATCTTCTAGGGTTTTCTGAAGTTTTTCATCTACAATTTCTCGAATTTCAATTAGTCTTTTATTTTGATCTTCTTGTATGGCACTAATACGAGACTCTAAAGTAAATCTTATGTTTTCAAGCTTCTGCTCATTCTTCATAGACAAATCAGTGAACTGGTTTTGAGTAAAACCCAATGTTTCTGAACGGCTCTGCTGAATTTCTCTTCGAAGGTTGCTATTTTGTACTAAAAGAACGATAAGTATAATGAAAATCACCAACAAAAAAACAAGAAGAATAATGGATAAAATAAATTGATTGATATTTTCCATGATACCTCCTTGTTTAAGAAATGTTATTATTGTTTTTTTAAGAAACCATTTTTTAATTCATATACGTCCACATCATTGTTATCAGCTAAATCTGTAAATTGACTCGAGCTTTTGTCATCAAATAAAAATCCTGCAACATCGTTTGATTCAACAAATAGCTTAAGTTCGTCAGCAGCCATGCCTGACTTTTCAGGTGCAATAATAATATTGTGATATCCCAAGTACTCTAGTTTTGAGTAATTGTTTGTAGATGCATTCATAACAGGTACAATCCTACTTCTCATATCAAGAAATTCTTCATTGGCAGTCTCATCAACGTATAGTATTGATCCTGTAACACCTCTTTTACCCGAATACAGCTCTTCAAACTTACTTAAAACAGTATACATATTGTCAGAGGATATTGCCAAATGATCTTTTTTATTGAACCTAAGATACTGAGCCATATAATCAATCTCTTCATCGGAATTGCTCTTAAAAGTATACAGGGATAATTCTTTGGGTAAAGGAGTTTTAACGGTATTTGAATTCATTATGGAATTTATATCTTTTCCCTCTATTAAAACTTTATTTAATATATCGTTGTACAAATAAAATTCAGATATTTCAACGGCTTGCTTTGCTGCTTTATATTCAACATAATAGGCCTCTGGGTCTAAGGGCTCCTTGGTTAGCCTATCCCAAGCTTTACTATTCTTAAAGATGCCATCTCTACTCATTTGAAAAACTACATTGTTCATAATGAAAGAACCTTTTAGCATATGCATTTGAATTGGAACAAAACCAACATCAGCTGTGAAAAGATTTTGCCCTAGATATAAGGTTTTAAGCTCCTTTATCCCCATCAAATAAGAGATTGTGGGAAACAAATCCAGCTGGCCCCCAGAAATTGAAATAGTCTCATTTTCTTGGCTTCCTGGAATATGAACCAACATTGGCACTCTATTCATTTCATCATAAGTGTATTCTTCTCCAAGCCATTCTGAAACACTGTTGGAAATCTGAGAATCTGCTTTTGTAAGACCGTAATGATCTCCATAAAAAACAAAAATACTATCTTCATAAAGGCCTTTATCTTTCATTGCCTCCATAAATTGACCAAGGCAGTAGTCACCATAATGAGCTGCGTTAAGGTAGTTGCCAAATATGTTCTGGTCTTTTTCTTCAAGCTTTATTTTCTTCAGATACTCCGGCAAACCAAAAGGATTATGGTTTGATAAAGTTATTACAAAACCATAATATGGTTGTTCCAAAAGTAGCATCTTGTCAACAGTTTGATTGAAGAAAGCTTCATCACTTATTCCAACGATATTACCTCCACCGATTCCTGATATATTGTCAGACTCATAGTCATCTGAAGAATAGAAGCGCTGGAAACCAATGCCTGGATATATGTTTTCACGATTCCAAAATTCTTTTTTATAACCATGAAATGCCGCAGTTCCGTATCCTTCCTCTATCATAACTTTAGGTAATCCATAAAAATAATTATCTTCAAAAAGTTGATATGTATAGCTTTCTATACTTCCAAAAAATGAATTGTTTACAGCAAATTCTGCATCAGATGTATTCCCTGCTCCAAGTTGGCAATAAAAATTATCAAAGTATATACTCCCATCTTCATTTATTAGACCATTAAATACAGGTGTTATCTCTTGTCCATTATAATCTGCACCCACTACCATACCTTGAAGGGATTCCATTTGCACTACAATCAGATTCTTTCCTTTGCCAACACCGAATAGGTCTCCGTCTAACTGATTCTCATAAGTATCAGAGGCTAAATAGCATCCAGATTCTGCAGAAGCTTTATCGCCAAATGAATGTTGAAATAAATCCTTAACGTGATATAGGAAGAACTCTTGCTTGTTAATAGATTTCGCAAATGAAGTATTAAATGGGCTGATTATGAGCAAGGCTATTGCCATGCAAGTAATCAGACCATTGCGAAAAATTTTTTTCGTTTTGAAGTTCTCAAAAAGCAACATACCAAGATTCTTAATTCGCTGTTTTAATGAATGAACCATATTACTTTCAAGGGCTTCACTAAACAATATCATTAATGTTGCGGTATGATGCTTTAGTGATTTAAAAAGGCTAGCAGCTACTTTAATAAAACTTGCTGC
>CAYLIF010000008.1:0-46280 GCA_964383845.1 uncultured Oscillospiraceae bacterium | reverse complement strand
CTTTAATAAAACTTGCTGCCAGTTTTTTACTATGATGCTTTAGTGATTTAAAAAGGCTAGCAGCTACTTTAATAAAACTTGCTGCCAGTTTTTTACTATGATGCTTTAGTGATTTAAAAAGACTAGTAGCTATTTCAAGAAAACTTGCTGCCAGTGTCTTAATGCAGTGCTTTATTGTTTTATAAGCACTGCTCTCAAGGACTCCATTTACCCATGTTTTCAATTTTTTAATTCCCAGCTTGAATAATTCCATACCACTCCTCTTGAACATATACATAAACGTCATCTGCTTTTAAAGAACCCCCAATTAAACTATACTGATCTGGTGATAACATAACAGCCCAAATTTTATTGTTCTTTGTAAAAGATAGAATATCTTCTGTTAGCATATTGCTATTAACAAAACTTAAAACACCTTCGTATCTTCCGGAATAGTCATCTGCAGTTGTATATTCGATGATGAGATTTGATGCAGCTGCAAGACTTTTCCCACTTGTATAATTCATAAGGGCATCACCGTTTTTTGTCATATTAACAACTATTTGTGCGCTTCCATGCTCTTCCATCCAGGCTATCAGTTCCTTCCAAGATAGACTCTTTAAGCCAGTAACAGGATTTATAACGTAGGGTTCGCTGTCCAGGTTCCATTTTCCACTTATTCGAATAGTGTGATACCCTTGCATATAAGTATATTCCATGGCTTCTAAAGTGTTTGTTCTAAATAAATCATCTTTTGGCCAACCAGCATCTACTATTTCTCTTGGATGAATACGGCCTAAATCTTGAGAACCAGCTTCAGTAAGACTTTTATTATCTACATAAATTTGTCTCAAAGCATCACTTTTTAAAATATATTCAGAAGTATTAACTATAGATAAACTTTTAAGGTATCCCTCTTTACACTTATCAAGGTCTACTTCTTCCCCTGTATCTAAATTCCAACCTCTACCATGTTCAAAAATTCCATCTCGTGACATTTCATAACCAATATCGTTTGTAAAGAATGATCCTTTAGGCATGTAGGTTTGCTGGGCTACGAAACCTTCTTTAACAGTTAATATATTGTGGCCCACATACAAGGTATCAAGGGAATCAAATCCCATTAAGTACGCTAGAGTTGGAAGAACGTCGGTTTGTCCACCAGCAGTTTCGCAAGTATCGTGTATATCAGTATCTGCCCCAGGAATAGAAATAATAAAAGGTATATTTAACATATCCTTAAAGCCATAAGGATGTCCCAATAATCTTTCCATAGATTCATCGATTTCCTCACTATGTGTAAGCCCTACGTGATCTCCATATATTATTATTATGCTGTTATCGTATAGGCCCGCTTCTTTGAGTTCATCAAAAAAGATGCCGATGGAATAGTCTGTATATGCAACGCTGTTAAGATAATTACCAACAAGTGTTTCTTTATCTTCTGGCAAAAGATCAATGAATTTATATTTGTCCAGCATTTCATAGGGATGATGGTTGGACAAACTAATTACAAAACTGTAAAAGGGTTCCTTTAGTTCTTTCATATATTCTACAGTTTGGGGATAAAATTCGGAATCAGTAAGGCCCCATCCCATCCATTCATTGGAAGAGTAGTCTCCTCCTCTTCCTTGATCATTTAATCCTCCATAAAAACGATCAAAACCCATTGCGGGGTATGCTTTTTCTCTGTTCCAGAAGTTTCTATCTTCAAATCCATGGAAAACACTAGAGGTATATCCCTGCTCTTTTAATAAAGTTGGTAATCCACGATAATAATTTTCATCATAAAGTTTATAGGTATAACTTGCCAAGGTCCCAAATAAAGAGTTGTTGGCAGCAAATTCTGCATCAGAAGTATTTCCACTACCAATCTGCTGGTAAAACTCTGGGCAGTAAATAGAACTACCCTCGATAAGACGATTTAGGTTTGGGGTAAGCTCCTGTCCATTATATTCTCGACCAATTACAAAGTTTTGTAGGGATTCAATTTGAAGAATTATAACATTTTTATCTTTTGCAACTCCGAATAGAGGACCATTTTTTTCATCTTTGTAGCTGTCAGTGAAAGCTGCCATAGATGAGTCTATCTCTTCTTCGTATATTTCAGAGAACACATCCTTTATATGGTATCCAAAAAATTCTTGATTCCCTACGGATGCAGCAAAAGTGGTATCTATTGGGTTCCATAGTAACAATGAAAATAAAAATATTGCTATTATCCCTTTTTTGCCTCGAAACTTAGATTTATTGTTTTTTTTTAGAGGTATTTTTTGACTGATAAATACGGTATATATAACAATCACATCTAAAAACATCAAAAAGAACTTTGGTTTCATTACTTCTTTTATACTATCTCCAATATCCCCTAAGACACCTGCAGCCCCTATCATACCTATTGATAAATAACGGTTAAAAAAGCTTGAGTAAGTTACATCTGCAAACATAATTAGTGTTATTAATGTAAATACTATCAAAGGAATCCATTTATTACGAAAAGAGGAAAATAATACCCAAAGCAGTATACATGTGGTTGCCCATACAAAAAATAAATTTGTTGTTATATCCATAAAACTGTAAAACAAAAATATCTTGATACCTACTAATGCAACGGCTACAAGACCTAGTATTCCATAAATATTTCTATATTCAACGATCTGATTTTTGACCCACTCAAAAATAAAATGTCCCGCTCTTTTAATTTCTGAGGACACCAATTCCTTTATATTTTCCATAATCTTAGTATACTATATTACCCTTCTTCTTACTAGAATTTTTCATTAAATTCTTTCATCAAAATAGTTACATATATCTTCTGGTGAACTCAATTCAACGCCCATATATCCATTGGTATTTACCAAATATCTAGATGATTTTCCTTGTCTAAGATCATTAAGGTCATTGGCTAGTATATAATCCATGTTATTTTTTTTTGCTAAGTCTTCCGCAACCTTAAATAATTCTTCTTTTGAAACTTTATCTAATAATTTGCAAGCAACTAAAACACTAGTTGGATACCAGATTCTTAAATTTTTAATTATCTTAGGGGTTAGTCTTAGTTTTACTGTTAAAGTATCTTGATAACTACTGATCTTTGATTGATTGTTGATTCTATAGGAGCCTTCCTTTAGATAATCTAAAATTTGTTGCTTATTGGAAAACTTCCCATCTTTGAAAGCTAAATAAAGCTCATGAGCCAAATCCTCCATTAAAAATGTAAAGTCGGCTTTATAGTCTCCAACAGCAGCAGCATGAATTACAAGGTCATAAGTTGACCCAGTTTTAGCAATCTTCTCCAAAGAGTTTAACATATCTTCTGTGGTTTCTACAGAATGAAGAGTTAGAGAGCCATTTTCTTGGTATTCACTTAATACTTGGGTTGAAACACTGCGGTTTAAAACTAGCGTTACCCTATATCCTTTTATCAAGAATTGATGGGCTAAAGCAATACTCAAAGATCCTGTAGACATATTAGTGATTTTCATTACTTCATCAATAAATTCATTTGTAGGTCCACCGGTTATAATTATATTTTTCAAATCAGCTCTCCTCAAAATAGTTTTTTTTGATTGCTACTATTAAATCTTTCACCTGACTGCGTAAGGATTCTGGCTTTAAAACGACTACTTTCTCACCAAATTGCATGGCCCAATATTTCATAGCATTTTGGTTTGCTTTAAACATTACTTGACTGTGAAGTCCATCTTCTTCCTGTATTATTTCTATATCCGTACCCAACCAATCAATTATGTCCCCAATCACTCCATTATCTATCCTTAAAGTAACAGGAACTGATTCTCCGCCGAACATATAAATATGTTCCAACATATGTTTGGGTAAATCTAAACCATTTTTTAATTCATTCACTTTCTTTGGGTCTTTTCTTTTGGTATTTTCCATCTTTATGTCACAGATTCTTTCTATACGAAAATGGGTGACATTATCGTACTTATCTACATTACCAATAAGGTAATATTTACCGTTTGCCAAAATGATTTGGTAAGGATTTACTAAGTGTTTATCAATAGAGGTATTAACCAACTTCTTTTCTAGGTTGTATTTTCTATAATAAAATACGACTTGCTTTTTCAAAGCAATTGCTTCGGATAAGATGTCGATGTTATAAAACATCTCGTTAGTCTCTTGATGGTCCATATTGGTAATATTTGATATATGCTTTACCTTGTCTCTAAAGTATATGTTTGATTGATCTGTTAGTTTTTTTATTAAGTCTTTTGCCTGACCTACAGGGATATAACGTGAAGCCAATATACTGTCCACTAAAAACCTTAATTCACTTTCCTCAAACTCTCTTTCAACGAGATAATATCCATTGTTATACTCAATATCATAACCAACATCTTTAAGGTTTTCAATATTTCGACCAATGGCTTTTCTTTCACACTCAACATTATAATCTCTTTTCATATGCTCAATAATCTCTCGCTGTAAAAGAGGATGATCAATATCAGAATAATTTTTCAGGATTTCCAATATCTGAATAATATAAAGCTTTTTAACTTGGCCGCTGGACATAAATCCACCTCCTACTGTAGCTCCAACCAGTCGCTATAGAAAATATCCAAATTATGAAGACTTTTTTGTAAATTTTCATGGGAATTTCGAACATCGTTCATGACTTTAGAATATTCCTTCATTGTTACTTTGCGCTCTTTGTCAGCTTTTGCTTTAAGTGTTTGTTGTAAAGTAATTTGTGTATCACATGTGCCTTTTAGAACTTCTATGCTTCTATTTAAAGCATCTAGTAAATCCTTTTCTAAATCAGTATGCTCATCATCAGCTTTTACATTGAATTTAATTGCACTTTTTTTAACCTTAGCAAAATCTGCTATTCGAGCAGAATAATTTGATTTTTTAAATATGCTGCTCATTCGCGATTCTGTCATTACTTTGTCTTGAGCCGCTTTATAATCCTCCACAATGTCTCCATAAAAGTGTTCAAGTCCATCTCTTAAATTATTGTTTTTTGCCATTGTTAGTTCTCCTCTTCTTTTAATTCATCATTCCAAAGATAACACAGTAATCCAATCCCTATCATCATTAATCCCCAACTTATAACAAACATGGTTGCTCCCTCCTTTATCTTTACTAAGGAGATACTACCATGATGTATGTACGCAATATGGTGCATACATATTAACCTTTTAAAATTACAACTGTGACACCTGGATTTTGCTGAATCCGATTTTCATACTCTCTAAGCTGGGAGCATTCTTCAATAAATTCTTTTTTCTTTTGATCCCAGTTTGATCCATTTACGAAGCTCTTTACTACTCCCGATAGCATAGGTTCTTTTAGTTTATTTATAACCGCCGGCTTTATAGCACCTCCAGTTCCAGATGACCCATAACCATGGATTAGAATTATACTCCTATACCCTCCGCCCTTTGCAGTGGCTAGTTCGTTAACCATTTTTGACATTGCCTGGGGAACAGTAGGGCTCCCTCTTTCTAGATTTACTTCTTTAACCTTAATCGCTCCCATTATTTTCACTCCCCAGTGTCATTAAGACACCTATCACCCCATATATTACATCACTATCATATCCCAATGTTACCAATTTGCGTGCAGCTTTTCTTAAAAGTTTGTCATTAATCTCTTGATTTTTGGCCAGATTTAATACCAATTCCTCAGCTCGTTCTCTTTCAGAATATGCCTTACCATTCTCTGATATTTCATCAGCACGAATAATTTCAAGAGCAGCTTCTGAAATAGCAGATCCGATTCCTTTATCATTAAGTTCTTTAACAATCCGTATTTGCCCTCGGTTTTTCGTTCTACCGTATAAAATATATTCTTGGGCGTATTTCTCATCATCCAAGTAACCTAATTCAAGTAATTCTTGAATTATTGTTTGTATGTCCTCTGGTTTTTGCTCTTTTTCGATTAAATACTTCCGCATCTCCCATACAGTTCTTGGTCTAAAGCTCAAGTATTTTATAGCTAACTCTTTACCCTTCATGGACTAGCCCTCCTAATATATCTCGAACAACCAATGAAGCTAAAATCATTCCTGCCACTGGTGGAACAAAAGAAGTACTTCCAGGGGGTCTTAACCTAAAAGTAGGTTCCTTTGAATAAACAACCTTGCATTTTTCAACTCCGAGTTCTTTTAGTTCCCTGCGAAGCACTTTTGCAAGGGGACAAATGCTTGTTTTATATATATCATCTACCTCAAGAAGAGTGGGGTCCCATTTGTTTCCCATACCCATACTGCAGAAAATAGGAATATTTAGACTTTCGCATCTTGCAATCAAATGAATCTTAGAGGCTAACATATCAATTGCATCTACAACATAATCATATTCATCCAATGGAAATTCAGAATAATTTTCTGTTGAATAGAATTTATTATATGCATTAACTTTTGCTTGGGGATATATATCTAAGACACGAGATTTCATCACATCAACTTTGGAAATTCCAATTGTTGAGTTAAGTGCAACAACCTGACGATTCAGATTTGTTATTTCAACTTCATCTCCATCTACGATTCCAAGAGTTCCTATTCCACTTCGTGCAAGAGCCTCTACAGCTGCCCCTCCCACACCACCCAAACCAAATATAAGTACTTTAGCTTGGTTTAAACGCTTTATACCTTCTTCCCCCACCATCCGTTTTGTACGATCAAAACCTCTAAAACTCATATTCATCCCCTACCGTAGCTATAATAACTCTCTCGTGATCCATTTCTTTCATTCTAGCGATAGCGTGAATACCTGTACAGTGAACCGGCATTAAGTTTTGAATATTAAAGGTCTGTAGTTCTTTTATAATTGAGTCCACATGCTCTATGTCCGAATTATACAAATGCATTCCTGCAACCAGTAGCTCAATTTCTTCAAGAGGGAAGAAATCCCTTGCATATCTCAATGCTGGAAAAACTCCTTTATGGCTACATCCAAAGAATAAATACAACTTTCTATTCTCTCGTATCATAAGAAATTGTTCGTGGGCCATATTATCTTTTATATAGCTACCATCCTTATTCTTAATATAGAAGTCTTCCAAAGATTCATTTCCATATTCCTCAGGAATTTCTCCAGATATTACTATATCTTCATTAATAAAAACAGGTTCTTTGCTTAATGAAATTCGAGGTTCTAGAAGTCCTCCTTGTTTTTCTGTCCATAAAATAGAACAAGGATCATGGTCTAGTACGCCATTCTCTTCGCCATATACTTCATGAAATCCTTCTGGGTGAATATGAATAGAGGCAGCTTTATTTATTTTTATAAAATCAGGTAAACCAGCAGTGTGGTCATAATGTCCGTGGCTAACAATAACATGATCAACTAAAGATAAATCGATTTTTTTATAGTTGGCGTGGTTTAAGAAAAGATTAGATGCTCCTGCATCAAAAAGAAGTTTATGGCCTGGAGTTTCAATATAAATCGAAAGGCCGTGCTCTCCCATATAGGGTGGTCTATCTGTTTTGTTTTCTGATAAAAATATTATTTTCATTTAGTGATCCCTTCTCAATCTTTTTATTTTCGGCAAACTTACTCCGATGACTCCAATTATGATTAGTAGGCTGCAGATAATATGATAGTATTTTAGTGTTTCCTGTAAAAAAACCACCCCAGCCACTATAGAGATTGCGGTAGAAAGATTACCAAATATAGTTGCATTTATTGCAGGCATATGTCGAAGCATAAATGCCATTAGTTGGGCAGAAAGAACTATACATGCTGTGCCCAAATAAAAAGTGGCAACAATGAATTCAGTATGTACAAGGGGCTCAAAATAAGTAGCTGCTTCTCCAGAAGCTAAAAATGCTAGATTAAAAACTACCACTCCCATAAAACAAATATAGGTTGTGATTTCAACAGGTTTATAAATAGCTCTGACGTAACGCATAAATACGTTGCTAATAGCCATAGATAGGCTGCTAAAAAATAGAATTATTATTCCTAATAGGCTAGTTTCTACTTCAGAAGCTCCTAATATTATCATCAAAATCAGAGCTGATATTGATATCATCACTGAAATATTTTGTATCCATGTAGACTTTTCACCCAAAAAAATTCCAGCTATAATTCGTGATAAAATTGGAATAATAGCAAAAATTATCCCACTTTCAACAGATGTTGAGAAAATAAGTCCTATGGTTTGCAAAACCATAAATCCTATATAGAAACCGGCAGTCAGAACCAGTTTTTTCTTGGGCTTACCTTTTAAGTCCAATTTAGCTATCCCCAATATGATAAGAATTCCCATTACAATTGCTGCCCAATTATATCTCCACACTAAAATTTGCAGTGTAGAGGCTAGGGGTATACAGGTCTTAACACCTAAAAATGAAAATCCTACAGCCACTGAAAAAATCACTGCTGCAAGATAAGCTTTTTTTAATTGATTGTCTTGATCCATATCTCTTCTTCCTTTTCCATTGCAATAGCACCTTGATATCTTTCTTCAATAGTGAAGTCTTTTATTATATAGAAATGTTCTATTTGATGTGGTATAAAAAATCCCGTGCCTAAAAATTTACCTAAAGCCTCTCTTCTAGTCCATAATTCATAAAAGCTATCGGTACCTTTACTTTCAACCATTAAAGCATCTTCATTGGAGAAAAATCGTCGTGCTATAAGAAGTTCATTTCCGAAACTTTTTCGATATTGAATATCTATACCTACTTGGTTTTTGGAAAATACACAAACCCAGTATTCTCGAGAATGGCTGATAGAGAAATAGCAAGAATTATCATCAAAAAAGGGCTTCCCTTTATCATCTCGCATGATAGAGGGAAGGGGTTTTCCAAGACTCTCTAAGTCCCAAGCTTTTTCGAATAAAGCATCCTTTTTATCTTTGTAATTCCCTTTATATGAATAGATTACCATTTCTCTCCTTAGATATAAGGGATTAGCAAACATTAATATTATATCATAAAAAAATAAAACCTCTCCCCTTTTTTCGGGAAGAGGCTATTAAAATTATTCCTTACCTTCATTTTCCTTTTCTTTCATCCTAGCTAAAATCCTTTGATAACCTTCGGCACCATATACCAAGCATTTGTTGATACGACTAATTGTTGCAGTTGAGGCCTTGGTAATTTCTTCTATTTCGCTATAGGTTTTTTTGTCAGCCAACAGCTTTGCCACCTGCCATCTTTGAGAAATTGCGTGAATTTCATTGATGGTACAAATATCTTCAAAAAATCGATAGCAATCCTCTTCATCTTCCAACAATAAAATCGCTTTAAATAATTCATCAATATCACTTCGTTTGAACTTCGAATCATAAGTCATTTGAAACGCTCCTTTCAAATACTTTAACACATTACAGTAATTATATGCTGACCCGTTGATATCGTCAACCTATTGTAAGTGTTTGCTACTGTAGTAGTTGTACTGCCTTTTCTAGGGGCTCATCTATATTGGAATCTTCAATATTTTCTATAATTATCTCAGGAGTAACACCTTTTCCATGAATAATCTTTCCCTTTGGAGAATAGTACTGCATAATCGTAAGTTTAATAGCGTCTCCATCAGGAAGCATTTCAACACTTTGTACCACTCCTTTTCCAAAACTCTTGCTTCCAATAACAGTCCCACCTGCATTGTCTAGTATGGCTGCAGCAAGAATCTCAGAGGTGCTGGCTGTTCCTTCATTAATCAATAAAATATATGGAATTTCCGTAGCGGACTCCTCAGAGTTATAATATGTACGTTCCTTTTTATTGTTCTCAAGATAGGTGATGGTTCCTTCTCCAAGCAACATGTCGGCTATTTTAATACCTGCATCTATGAGTCCTCCCCCATTATTTCTTAGATCGATAATCATTCCTTTAACACCCGAATCTTCCAACTTATTTAAGGTCAATTCGAAATCTTTACCTGTATTTTTTTCGAATTGTGTGATTCTGATATACGCAACATCTTCAGTTAGCATTTTTAAATATACTGATTTGTCAATTATTTTAGCACGAGTCAAAACAATGTCTGTAGTAACACCGCCTCTCCAGTAAGTAATCGTAACATTTGTTCCTTTTTCGCCCCGCATTGCCCCAGCAGCCTTTGATAATTGGGCCCCAGTGAAAGGTTCTTTGTCTACCATTGTAATAACATCTCCCGTTTTTAGGCCTGCCTGTTCAGCGGGTGTACCTTCTAAAGTGCTTACTACAACAATGTTACCATTACTGTCCGCTGTGATAGTAACCCCTATACCTTCGAATTCACCCATTGTACTAACCATAAGGTCTTCATATTCTCCAGCAGTGAGATATTCAGAATAGGGATCTTTTAATCCAGAGAGTAGACCTTTATAGATTCCTTCCAATAAGGGGTCATCATCAACGGCCTGATAATATTTATTTTGAATTGTACTGAAGAGCTGCTCCGTTTTCTTATACTTTTCTGTCATGTATTTCATGTTTTCGTATTGGCTGCCTGTAAGGATTACTGAACCATTACCTATTAATAGAGCTGTAGCAACACCGCCAGCTATAACAAATCCCACTATGACTGCAACCATTATCAGTAGGGCAAATTTTTTCTTTCTTATAGCAATCATCTAATCCCCTCCCTCTCTATGACAACTACTGTTATTTGGACACTTTCAACGCCTCTGTAAACAGAAGTGTTTGGAGTACCGTATATAGTGACTTTTCCAGGACTGTTTATCCATTCTTTGTATTCTTTTCCCTTATTAAAACAGATCCCTTTTAAGAAGCTTCCATCTTTTCCTTGGATTTTAAACCTTAAATGTTGTTTTTCGGATCCCACAAAATTTACATTTGAAAGAGAAACTCCCCTTAAAATTATTAGGGGTTTTGTCCATCCGCTCCCAAAAGGAGCAAGGCTCCATAACTCTTCACAGAATTCAGAATCTATTTCACCAGGATCCATTTCAATATCACCTCTTTGAACATTATGGAAAAGGTCAGGATCTTCTAACAATCTGTATTTAATTGCTTGGTTTAAAGATAATTTCAAATTCTCAAACTCACTATTTTTAATAGAAAATCCACAAGCCATAGCGTGGCCACCAAACCTTATAAGTTTGTCTTCTTGAGTTTTTAGTATATCATAAAGATTGATTTTTTTTATGCTTCTTGCTGTACCTTTAAGTCCTTCTTTACTTGGTGTGAGAATTGCTACAGGCTTTCCAAAAAAATCTTTCAGTTTTCCAGCAACAATACCCGCTATCCCTTCATGTATCTCTTCAGAATAAAGAAGATAGAATAGGTCTTCAGCATTTTCTTCCAATGCTTTTTTTGTTAATTGGGAAGCAGCTTCATCTTGCAGCCTCCTTCTTTCTCTATTATGAACCACTAGATTTTCAACTCCCTTTTCTAGAGAGGCATCATCTTTATCTATCAATATTTTTAAAGCTATTTCAGCATCTTTCATTCGTCCTGCCGCGTTTAAATGAGGTACCAAAGCAAATGAAATTTCTTCTGAATTAATGTAACCCTTCTTAAGAGAATTAGCTGCGATTAATTTTGACAGACCCAAACGTGTTGTATTATTTATTTTATTAATTCCATATTTCGCAAATGTACGATTTTCATCTAACAAGGGAACTATATCTCCGATAGTCCCAAGAGCAAGTACGTCTAAAACCTCATTTATTAAACTCTTAGGCAAATTCGCTTCACGTTGAATTCCTTGAGCCAATTTATAGGCTACTCCACATCCTGCCAAATCTTTAAATGGATAATTACACTCCTTTTGTTTTGGATTAATCATCAAACATTCAGCTTTATTATCATTGATACTGTGGTGGTCAGTTACTAATATTTCTAAACCAATCTCTTTTGCATATCTAATTTCTTCTACTGCTACACTGCCTAAATCAACAGTTATGATCACATCTACTCCACTTACTTTGAGCTTTTTTAAAGCATCTTTATTAAGACCGTAACCTTCTTCGAAACGGGATGGTATATAGTATTCTAGATTATCGGTTAAAGGAGACAGAATTGTAAGCAAAATAACAATAGAAGTAATACCATCTACGTCGTAATCGCCGTAAATGCATATTCTCTTTTGGTCTTTAATAGCAGATAACACAAAATCCACTCCTTCTCTCATTTGATAGAGAAGAAATGGATCATAAGTTTTTTGAGGTTTGTCTGATACCAATTCTAGATATTCTTCGGTATCTGTTATTCCTCTATTAGAGAGTAATTCTGCTATTTTGGGGTGAATTCTATTCATAAATTCCTTAATGATTTTTTGTATCTATCCTTATCTAAATCCAGTTTCTTGGATTTTGATAGTCACCATTCACCCGAACTTCAAAATGAAGATGAGGACCTGTAGATGCTCCTGTTGAACCTGATTTTGCTATTGTTTGACCGCGCACTACATTGTCTCCAGTTTTGGAAACCAAGGAGCTATTATGGGCATATAAGGTTACGATGCCACCACCATGGTCTACCATAATCATATAACCATAGCTATTATTCCATCCTGCTTTTATTACCTTACCATTATTTGCAGCTACTATATTTGTTCCAGTAGGGCATCCAATATCAATTCCAGTATGAAGTTTCTTTATCTTAAGAATTGGATGAATACGATATCCAAATTCTGAAGTTACACGAGTAACTCCGGGAGCAGGCCAAGCCATTATTCCACCGGAATATGCACCACTTCCTTGAAGAGCCCGAATCTCTGCTATTAAACGATTTGCTTCTGCATTAAGAGAGTCTAAATCTTTTTCTATTTGCTTGTTTTCTTTGGAAACTTCTGCCTTTTGCCCCGCAACCAAGTTTTTGTCAGCATCTAACTGATTTTTTTTACCTGTAACATTAGCCACATCTAATTTTAAAGATTCTTGTAGGTTGGCTAGATACATTCTTTGAGACTCAACTATTTTGTGTTGCGCATCTAAGTATAGTAATACTTCTTTGTCCGACTCATAAACTCGTTGTATCCTGTCTATATTAGTCATTAAATCTGTGATACTAGTTGACCCCAGAAGCACATCTAAATAGGAAACCGTGCCATTTTTGTACATGGCTCTTAACCTCGAATTTAAGGCTTCATTTTGTATAGCCATTTCTTTTTCGATTTGATCAATCTCTGCATAGGCTACTGCGATTTTGGCTTCTGTTGCTGCTATATTGCCTGAAATAGAATCTATTTCGCTCTGTGTTTGATTTATGCTGTCTTCTAATTCTCTTATTCTCTTAGACAATAGGGATTCTACTTTTTTACCTTCTTTTAATTGAGACTGTAAGTTTTTAATCTCATTGCTTATATTATTTAGATCGGCCTGGGAATTCTTTGCTCCAAAACCTATTGACCAACCCATAAGCCCAGTAATCAAAAGAATAATTAAAGTGTAGCAGATACTTCTTTTCATTATTTAATTCCCTTCCTTTCAAGTTTTTAGTGTGGCATTTACTAATTGAAACTCGCTTTTTCTTCTAGGTGTCTAGATATCTTCTCATAGAAACTATACTACCAGATGCGCCTATTGATACTCCTAAAGCAACAAATATAATAGCAAGATTAATACTTAAGAATTGAACCGGTACCATTGGTATTCCTATTATTACAAGGAGCTCAGCCCCAATAAGTTCAACGACTTTTTTATATATCAGCGCTACTATTCCGCATGCCAATCCAGATGATATAAGGCCTATTAACATACCTTCCAAGAGAAATGGTCCACGTATAAACCAGTTGGTTGCCCCCACGTATTTCATTATTTCTATTTCACGTCCTCTGGCTTGAACAGTGAGTTTTATGGTATTAGAAACAACAACTATAGAAACAATAACTAAAAATAACATCATAATTAATGTGGCAATTTGAACCGATGAAGTTATGACTATAAGCTTTTCTACAGTTTCTTTGTAATAAAGAATATCTTCTACGCCAGAAAATGTTTTGGCTTTGGCAACTACAGTGTCAGCACCTTCCAAATTTAAAACATCAATTTCTATGGTATTGGGTAATGGATTTTCTGCTAGAGAGTCTAGCAAATATCCACTGTCACCCCACTGGGCTTTCCAATTCTTTAAAGCATCTTCTTTGGGAATATATATGGCCTCTTGAACTTCGGGCATATTGTTCAAAGTCTCTAGCATTTGTGTTGATGCAGCTATATCTGTCTCTTCCATAAGATACAATTGAACAGTATCATAATCCTGTTTCGCAGCTTCCATAGCTACATTTATGTTTACAATAAAAGCAAAAAATACACCCAAAATCAATAACATGGCAGTTATTGAAAAAACCGAAGCTAGGCTCATGCCTTTATTTCTTCCTATTTGCTTGAAGCCTTCTCTAATTATGCAAAAGAAACTAGTCTTCATATTCGCCTAAAGCTCCTTCCACGCCCATCTTTCTAAGGTCATTATTATAGCCATAAGTCCCTATGTTATCTCTAATTATACGTCCATTTTCTATTGCAATTACTCTTTTATTCATACGGTCAACTATGTCTTTTGCATGGGTTACCATTACAACCATAGTTCCTCTATTATTAATGTTCTCTAGGATACGCATTATACCCCAAGCAGTTTCGGGATCTAAATTTCCAGTTGGTTCATCTGCAATTAAAACTATTGGATTGTTGACAATAGCTCTAGCAATGGCAACTCGTTGCTGTTCTCCTGCTGAGAGTTCGTCGGGATATTTGTTGGCTTTTTCTTCAATACCAACTAATGCCAACACCTGTGGGACTTGTCGTTTGATTGTTCTTCTTGTACAATGAACGATTTCCATAGCGAAGGCTACATTCTCGAAAATTGTTTTATTGGGCAGCAATCTAAAGTCTTGAAAAACAATGCCTATTCCTCTTCGTAGTTGAGGAATCTCACGATTTGAAAGACTACCAACATCCCAATCACCAAATCTTATAGTGCCTGAATCCGCTTCTAACTCTTTTAACATTAATTTAATAAATGTTGATTTGCCAGCACCACTTGGTCCTACCAAAAAAACAAATTCGCCTTTGTTTATTTTAATGCTGACGTCTTCTAAACCCACATTAGATTTGTAATGTTTTGTAACATTTTGGTATTCAATCATATTTACTCTCCACCATATATAGTCATTTAAATCTAACTTAATCATTATTATACAGCAATATGTAGTAATTTGGAAGTATTTCCTTATGATTGGGTTAAAGTTATGAAATCTAGCAACCATTAAAAGAAAGTTTCTTTGCACTTACAAAACTCAAAAAGATTCTCTCTTAGCTCATCAATTCTGTAGGGCAACTGACAGTTATATTCACAAACATAAAATTGTTCTGTTGAGAAAAAAGGTATAAAATGATCTGGCCGCAACTTAATGAAATCAAAAAAATCACGTTTTTGAACCCCTTTGTTATATTTGTTCACAATATATGAGACTGGTAAACCTTTTTCTGACAAATCTTTGATCCATTGAAGCAGAGAATAACTGCTTAATAGTTTGGATGGTAAAGCATCTATAATAACTATTAACCTATTCATTTCTTGAAGCAATGTTCTTTCTTCTTCTATTTTATTCCAAGGGTCATAGCCTAATTCCAAATCACAGAACAATATATCATATTCCAAATTATTTATAAGATGAGTTTTCTCCCTGGTGGATAAGTAAATTCCCTTGTTACGGTTTTCTTTTGTTACTAGCGCCCAATTAATCCCTTCTTCTCGGTTAACTAAATGGCCTATATGATTTCCTTCCTTAACTTCTTTATAATAATCAATAAATCTTCGATTTATAAAACGTTTATCCATTCCTAATGCATCGAAAATCAATGGTTTGTTGCCGCTTGGTGTGGTTAATTCCAAATATTGAACTCTTAACTTACCATCTTTAGACGCAAGCTTTGCTAAAGTGGTTCCAATAGTTGTAACTCCACAAGCTGGGCCTAATCCTACAATGCCAATCTTTTTTCTTGCTAGGTAGTTGGTATTATCTAAGGGATCTTTTTCTCTTAAGAATAGTCTATTCATCTTAACCCTCCATTAAAAATTAGTGTTAAGATTATACCATTAATTACCAATAAGAGCAACTCCCTACTAATATCGGATATTGTCCCATCATTAAAATAACCGACTAATGATTTAGCTAGTCGGTTATTTATTTTTTTAATTTCTCAATAAAAAAAGATTATGATATGTATATAAAAGCAATGCGTAATTAAACCTCTACAACCCAACCTCTCGAATCCTTGATATCCCCACATTGTAAGCCTGAAAGTTCATCATAAAGCTTTTGTGACAAAGCACCTATTTCTCCATTATTGATAATTATTTTTTCGTCCTTCCAGCACAATTCTCCAACCGGAGAAATAACTGTAGCAGTACCTGTTGCCCAAATTTCCTTCAATTGGCCGCTTTTTGCTTTTTCATAAACTTCTTCGATGCTTAACTTTCTTTCTGTAACTTTATAGCCCCAGTCTTTAAGTAATTCAATAACTGAAGCTCTTGTAATTCCAGCTAGAATACTCCCACCTAAAGGAGGGGTTATTATCTCATCATCAATATAGAAAAAAGCGTTGGATGTTCCAATCTCTTCTACATATTTTCTCTCCACAGCATCTAACCATAATACTTGTTCATAGCCTTTTTCATTTGCTTTAACTTGAGCTTTAAGTCCAATAGCGTAATTAGCCCCAATTTTTGCAGTACCTGTGCCACCTGGAGCTGCTCTAACATATTCGTCTTCAACAAATATTTTTGTTGGCACAAGACCTCTAGAATAGTAAGGGCCAACTGGGGAAAGAATAATCATAAATAAAAAATGGTTTGCTGGGCTTACTCCTAAAAATGGTTCGTCTGCTATAATAAAGGGTCTCACATACAAAGATGTTCCTGGTTTTTCTGGAACCCAGTCACGATCTACATCTACAATGGCTTTAATAGCGTCTACCATCAATTGTTCTTCTAAATAAGGTATACAGAGACGCTCATTAGTTATAGTTGTTCTTTTCGCATTCATGTCTGGACGAAATAGAAGTATCCTTCCGTCTTTTGCTCTATATGCTTTTAAACCTTCAAACATTTCCTGGGCATAGTGGAAAACAACAGCTGCAGGTTCTAAAGAAATAGGACCGTAAGGAATTATTCTACCGTTATGCCAACCATTTATGGCATCGTATTCCATCTGAAACATATGGTCAGTAAAAGCTCTTCCAAACTTTAAAGTACTTGGATCTGGCTTTATTTTTGGATTTTCGATTTTTGTAATTGGAAACTTATGGCTCATTTTGTCATTCCTTTCTCATTCTTCGATTTATGAATTCAACCAAATAGGTCTAGCAAATAATTCTAGCAGAAATACTCTTCCCTCCATCTTCTTCTCTTTCATAATATTGGCTAATTCACTTGCAAAGTCCTTGATAGATAACACATACAATAATGGTATCCCTGTTTCTTCTGCAACTTTTGTACAAAGTTCTACACCTTTGATTAAGTCGTCAATAGTTGTGAAATTGGCCATATGGGTATTACTAATTAATCCTGTTATAGGAAGTTGGATTTCTTCTTCTATGGATCGTATATGTTTAACTGCACCTTCCACAGAGTCTGTTTCTGGGCGATTGGCATTAATTACACAAAGTAAATCAGTATCGTCTTCTTTTAAATAAGTGCGGTATTGATTTAAAACTCGAGCTCCTAAATCATCTCCACCTACATCCAGAATACCCGTGTATTTTTTATTTTGAAGAGGAACTTTTATACTGGCTGAAACTGCAGGCAAGTCCTCTGAAATATCATAACCAAAGCTGTTACTGTATACTATTATCCCTTTTTTTTCTAAAGTTTCCTGGTATTCTCTACTTCTGAAATATGGGTTTGCAATATCCAGATCACAAAGTACTACATCCTTGCCCTCATCCTTTGCTTTAAAAGCTAGGTTTAAAGCAAATTCAGTTTTTCCGCTTCCATAATGACCTAATATACAAGTAATCCGATTCATTGGCCCCCCCAAGCGTTTATTGCTTTAACATTTAATTCAACCAATCCAGCCTTTTTCCCTTTAAATGTTTGTTTGAAGACCCTTTCCATATGGTCTAGTGGAATGATTTGGGTCTCATGTATAACCGCTCCTAACAAAACAACATTAGCAACTTTTTCGTTTTGAAATAAATCCTTAGCAATTTTTATCCCGTTAACATAAAAAGCCTCTACATCTTGTCTCTCAATTTTTCCAGTTACCATGCCGCTATTAACAAAAATACTGCCTCCAGGAACAACGGAATCTTGAAATTTTTCCAATGAGCTACCATTCATTGCCACCAAAATATCTATATCTGTTGTAATTGGAGAGGCAATAGGAGCATCTGCAATAACAACAGTACAGTTAGCTGTTCCACCTCTCATCTCTGGTCCGTAGCTTGGCATAAAAGTAACTTCTCTTCCTTCTAGCATAGCGCCATATGCTAATATTTGTCCCATCATAAGGATGCCTTGACCACCAAATCCTGCAAATACAATTCTTTTATTAGACATTATTTTACCCCCTCCGGAATTTTAAACTGTTTAAGAGGATAATAAGGAATCATATTATTTTTCAGCCATTCCAATGAATCATTTGGTGTAAGCCCCCAGTTGATGGGGCATGTTGACAGGATTTCAACAAAGGCGAATCCAAGTTTTTCCTCTTGAATTTTAAAGGCTCGTTGTATAGCTCGTTTTGCTTTTCTTATATTTGCAGGAGAGTTTAGTGCCACTCTTTCTACATAAACAGCGCCGTCTATTGTGGCAATCAATTCTGATACCCTTAAAGGACTTCCTGCAGATTCAACTCTTCTTCCATCTACTGCTGTTGTAGCTTTCTGACCAAGAAGGGTTGTTGGTGCCATTTGTCCTCCAGTCATCCCATATATTGCATTATTTATAAAGAAGGTGCAAAATTTTTCGCCTCTATGGGCTGCATGGACAATTTCACCCATACCAATAGAAGCTAGGTCTCCATCCCCTTGATAAGTAAATACCAGGTGATCTGGGTGAACTCTCTTGATCCCAGATGCTACAGCTGGTGCTCTTCCATGGGCAGCTTCTATTAGATCTATATTTAAGTATTGGTGAGCTACAATGGAACATCCTACTGGTGAAACTCCAATAGTATCTCCCAGTTTGTTATCTTCTTCTAATACTTCCATAATAAGTCGATGCGCAATCCCGTGGGTACATCCAGGACAGTAATGAAGTGGCTCATCCCTCATACCTTTAGTGTATTCAAAAACCGCTTTCATTACTTCACCTCCTTTAAAAATGCTAAGCTTCTTTCTACAATCTCTTCTGGTGACAAAAGAACTCCGCCTACACGATTCACTAATCCTACAGGGTATTTGCCTTTTACTGCTAGCTTCACATCTTGGATCATTTGACCCATAGATAATTCCGCTGAAATAACGCACTTGGTTTTGAGTCCTAACTCATCAAAAGCATGATAAGGAAAAGGCCACAAGGTCTTAGGTCTTATTAAACCACATTTAACACCCTGTTCATTTAATTGTCGCATTGCCTCTTTTACAATTCTAGAAGTGGTTCCAAAGGCAACGAATACTATTTCAGCATCATCAACTCCTATGCTTTCAACTTCTACTAATTCTTTTTCCGCCTTATCGTATTTCACCCAAAGTTCATTGACAAAGTCTTCTAATTTATCGTGTTTAAGATAAACAGAGTTTATAGCATTCCGTTCTCTACGATTTTTATGACCTGTCAAAGCCCAAGGTTTTGCTTTCGCTATATCATCTCCCATAATAGCTTTTTTTGCTTTTGGTATGCTAACTGGCTCCATCATTTGTCCAAGCATTCCATCGGCTAGAATCAAAACAGGATTTCTATATTCATCTGCCACATCAAAGGCCTTAATTATCATATCCATAGCTTCTTGAATTGAGGCGGGTGCGTATACAATTAAATGATAGTCTCCATTTCCTCCACCTCTGGTTGCTTGAAAGTAGTCAGCTTGTCCAGGTTGTATAGATCCTATTCCTGGGCCTCCTCTCATAACATTTAAAATTACCACAGGTGCTTGAATGGAGGCTAGTCCTGACATACCTTCCTGCATCAATGCTATTCCAGGAGAAGAAGATGATATAAAAACCCTTCCCCCTGCTGCTGAAGCACCATAGGCCATGTTAACAGAAGCTAGCTCACTTTCAGCCTGTACAAATGCTCCACCTACCTTGGAAATTTCTCGGCTCATATATTCAGTTACTTCATTCTGAGGCGTGATTGGGTATCCGAAATAGTATCTTGCTCCTCCTAAGATGGCGGCCAAGGCGAAAGCTTCATTGCCTTTCATTAATCTTTTATCTGTCATTTGGCTGCCTCCTCTTCTCGGTAAACATTTATTACTCCATCAGGGCACATTAAAGCACAGTTGCCACATCCGATACATCTTTCCATATCTATACACATTATAGGATGATAATCTTTAATGTTGATGGTTTCTTGATCTATTTGTAGTATATTTTCTGGGCATACAAGAACACAGAGTTCACATCCCTTACAACGGTCTTTCCTAAAAGTCAATTTCCCTTTTCCCAATTTCTTAGATCCTTTCTGCGTTTCTTTGAAACTCTTACTTCTGTAGTAACTTATTTGACGCCTCAACGATATCAGCGGCAGTCATCTTGTATTTTATTTTTAGTTCCTCTGGTTTCCCCGATTCACCAAAGGTATCTTGTTGTCCTACAAAAGCCATCTTAACGGGATGATCTTTAACTACCACTTCTGCGACAGCAGAGCCAAGACCACCATATATACCATGCTCTTCTGCAGTTACTATCTTGCCTGTTTCTCTTGCCGCTCTAAGAATTATCTCTTTATCTATAGGTTTGATTGTATGCATATCTATAACACGAGCTTCTATTCCTTGGCTTTTCAATTCTTCCCATGCCATCAAAGCCTCATTCACCATAATTCCCGTAGCAATAATTGTAAGGTCTCTACCCTCTTTTAACAGATTCCCTTTTCCTAGGGTTACAGCAGCATCTTCCTCGTAAACAAAAGGTACAGCAAATCTTCCCAACCTTACATAACAAGGGCCGTCAATTGCGCAAACCTGTCTCATCAAAGCCTTTGTAGAATGACCATCACTTGGATTAACTACAATCATTCCTGGAATTGTTCTCATCAAAGCAATGTCTTCAAAGGTCTGGTGACTTCCACCATCTTCGCCTACCGTTATCCCAGCATGGGTGGCACATATTTTTACATTTGCATTTGTATATCCAATAGAATTTCTTATAATTTCAAATGCTCTGCCAGCAGCAAAAATAGCAAACGTAGAGGCACATACTATTTTCCCCGAAAGAGCCATTCCCGCTGCTGTCCCATAAAGATTCTGTTCTGCAATTCCCATATTAAAAAATCGTTTAGGGTTTTCTTGTCCAAAATCGTATGTCATTGTGGATTTTGATAAATCCCCATCTAATACCACCAAATTTGAATATTTATCTCCTAGTTCTAATAATACTTGCCCGTAGGCTTGCCGTGTGGCCATTTTTTCTGTCATACCCATTCCCCTCCTATTTCTGCTAATGCTTTTTCAACTTCTTCTTTGTTAGGTGCCTTTCCATGCCAACCTGCTTGGTCTTTCATAAAAGAAACACCTTGACCTTTAAAGGTTTTTGCAACAATAAGGGTTGGTTTTGCTATTGTGTTTCTTGCTTCTCTAAGTGCCTCAATTATTTCGGGTATGTTATGGCCATCGATAGACAATGTGTGCCAACCAAAAGCTTCAAATTTCTCGGCTATAGGTGTAACTTTCATAACATCGTCATTTTTTCCATCAATTTGAAGTCCATTCCAATCAACAATGGCAACTATATTATCTAGTGAATAATGACCTGCCGCCATTGCCGCTTCCCAAACTAATCCTTCTTGTAATTCTCCGTCACCTAAAAGAACATAAACTCTACCCTTGCTTTTGTCGAGACGTCCAGCTAATGCCATACCAATTGACATAGAAAAACCTTGTCCTAAAGACCCTGTAGAGGTTTCGACTCCAGGTAGTTTTTTTGAATCTGGATGGCCTTGGAATTTACTATTAATTTTTCTCAGAGTTAAAATATCTTCTTTTGGAAAATATCCGCTTTCTGCTAAAGCTGCATATAAGCCAGGTGCTCCATGCCCCTTTGAAAGTACGAACTTATCTCGATCTTGCATAGTAGGATCCTTGGGGTTATGATTCATTTCGTGAAAATATAGAACTGATAAAATGTCTGCTGCAGATAGAGATCCACCAGGATGGCCAGAACCTGCTGCTCCAGTTGCCAAAATAACACCTCTTCTTATATTGGCAGCCCGTTTTTCGAGATTTTTGATTTCCATAAATTGTCTCCTTTAATGTTTTATGTCTTGGTTTTTTATTAAACTCTTGTTATTTCCCTTTTGTTAGCATAACTTTTACCATAAACAAAGGGATTTTTGCCATTCTTTTAATTCTTACCGGCTCCTTAATCAATCGATAGAGCCATTCTAACCCGTGCTTTTGATAAAATTCAGGAGCCCTACTTACTGTTCCCGCCCAAACATCTAGGCTACCACCAACTCCCATAGCACCACGAATATTAGAAAGCTTGGATCTATTGGCATCAAGGAATTTTTCTTGTCTTGGGGACCCCATAGCCACGCATAGAAATGAAGCTCCAGATTCACGGATTTTTTTTACCACACCTGCTTCTTCTTCGGGGCCAAAATATCCGTGGTGGTATCCTGAAATTATCAATCCTGGATACCTTTTCTTCATGTTATCTCCAGCCTTTTGGCAAACTGATTGTTCTCCGTCACTAGCTGGCCGGCCTCCTAATAGGTATATGCCCATTTTTTTTTCACTTAATAATTCAATAACCTGGGTTAAAAAGTCTATACCTGTGATTCTTTCTTCAAGAGGTTCCCCCATCATTTTACTAGCATATATAATGCTAATCCCGTCGGGAATAGCCAAAGTAGAGTTCTTAATTAACTGTTTTAGATCTTCATCCTTAAGAGCGTTCATTATAATCTCGGGATTAGGGGTTACTATAATGTCAAAACCATCTTCGTCCATTATGGTCTTTAGCCGATCTTTTGCTTGTTCCATATTAACTTGATCGATAGGTATTCCCCAAATATATAGTCGCTTATTCATATTATTTTTCCAAAATCCTTTTAATCATCTCTTCATTAGTTGCTAAACTATCTACCATAATTCGGACTTTTTCTTCTAATCGGTTCCCTTTTTCTTCTTTTCTTTCATCACATACCCTTTGGTATTCTTCCAGAAAATAGGTTGATCTAAAATCAATTGTAGTTGACAAAGCCTTTAGTCCAATGGAGTTCAGAAATGCATTAATTTTTGGGTCATAAGATATTCCTATCATACTAACTCCCATAATAGCCGCATGTATTAAAGAATGAAGCCTTACCCCTACCAGCACATCCATATTGCCAATAATAGACATCATTTCATTTGTTAGATACTTATTTTTAACTGCGAACACTTTGTCTTCCAGTCTTCGCTGGAGTTCTTCAATAACCGCTAAGTCTTCCTTATAATGAAAAGGAATCAATACAACTTGAGCTTTCTCCATGGCTGTTAATTGTCTTATAGATTCTTCTAATTCTGCTACGAATTGTGAATCTAAACGGTTCTCTTTTATAGCAAAACCGATTAAAGGTTTTTCCTTATCTCTTGTAAAACCTTCTTTTCTTAGGATCTCTTGGCCTAGTTCTAGAGGAACAGGCTCAATTCCAAGAACGGGATCCGCTGTAATTACTATATCATCTGCTGCCAATCCAATTTCAACTAATAGCTCCTTAGATGCTTGATCTCTTACCACAATTCCACTAGCCTTTTTTAGAGTTCTAGCAGTAAGTTTCCGATTCCAACTACTGGTAATCGGCCCTATACCTTGACTGTAAATAAAAAAATCTTTTCTCAAAAACTTTGTAATCCACATTATCATCAAATAATAGATGATGCTTTTTTTACTTGTAACATCCTGAAGAAGACTACCACCGCCAGATATCACTAAATCAGAATTTTTTATTGCCTTAACCACTCCAAAAAAAGATTTCCGGTCCACGCTTATAACCTGATGTTTTTCAGCTGTGGATTCAGGATGTTGAGATAAAACAGTAATCTCAACACCTGGTACTTTTTCTCTCAAGTTATGGACTACCGCTTGCAAAATTGATTCGTCACCAATATTATTAAAACCATAATAGCCTGAAATTAATATCTTACCCATTTGTCTCCAATTGTTTTTTTCGCCAATTCATGTATAAATGATGTAGCCCTTCAAAAATAAGCATGCCAGCAATTCCAATCAAGATTCCGAAAATCACACCGTAACCCGTACGATAAAGGCCTAAATAAAGAGGCGTTCTAATATGTTGGAAAGTGTTACAAACAGATGTAATCCCGATTACACCTGCCAATCCGAACAAAATGGTCCATAACTTCCATCGTCGAGTAGCACAGTAAACCATCATCATTATAGAAGGAAATGCGATGAGGAACTCTTTTGTCCTTGGTCTAGCAACTAAGAAGTCCTCTAGCTTATTTCTGACTAGCATCTCAATGCCGCTTACCTCAAGACTGGAATTGTGACCCGTTCTGAGTATGTAATAAGCTCCTAATCCCAAGATAAGAAGACCAACAAGAACCATCCATGCCTTTATGCTTAAGTTAAGTAGTTCCTTGATGTCAAAGAATTCCAGTCTCCCCACCTTGTTTTTATCTTCACTGTAACCAAACAGAGCCAAGAATATTAGGATATAATAACCCAAAGGAAGCAACTGCGCAACTTTTACCCCTCTAAATATATCTATTTCCAACATGTAATTTACAGAAGAAATTGGGGCCGCAGTCATAAGGCCTCCCAATAAAGCAATAAGAACTGAGGCAATCAGGGCAAAAATACTTACTGCAATTATTTTAGGCAGTTTTTCGTCTTGAGCTAAATTGTCTTTAGCCCATCTGGCTTGGGCAGTAAATACGCTTATTCCTATTGATGCGAAAACAACTGCGGCGAAAAAGGCGGCGGCCAGTTCAAATAACTCTGGCATTGACATTGCCATACCAATAACCCCTAGGATCCCGACTATACCCAAAGAGAATGACCATTTTCGTGGAATGGGAAATAGTAGTTTAAGCAGCAATAAAACACCTAAAACACTTCCAATTCCCATGATTATCTTCAACCAAATATTTACTTGATAGTTTTTCATCTGTGTTGCTGTGCCCATCTCAAAACCATGGGAAGAAAGTCGGTTTTCCAAATTTGCAAACATAGTTTGATATTCCACGGGGTCAGTTACATAAGTATGCAAATCCTTAAACTCAAAAATAGGCTTGTAGTATATAACCCTTATATTTCTCTCTACCACTGCTCTGAAAAGTGTGTTTTCAATTTCCTTAGAGCCTTCATAACCGTAGTATTGATATCGGTTTTGAATGTATGGCCAAACAGTAAAAATTCTCACTGCATCATATCCAGACGCAATTGCCACATCTTCTACCCCATACTGCATAATGTTTTGTAGTTGAGTGGTATTTTCAATTAGCCCCATAGTTACATTATTATCCAGAATATAGTCTTTAGCAAAATCCAAACCATCGTCGTAACCAAACACGGCCTGTCCACCCACTATTATATAGTCAGGTGATATTTTGTATTTTTCGTAATCCCCCACAACAGCCTTAGCAAATTGTTTGTCATTCCATCCATTGTAACTCATAGTTCTGGGGACTATTTCCATACCTGCTTTCTGAATAGTTTCTACTTTACCTGGTAAAAACCCCAAGCTGATGTACATAATTTTAGAACTTTCAACATCAATTCTTTCCTGATAACCTGTGTTGTCGGAGTTTTGAAGCTTATATTTTTCTGAATATAAAGCAACATCGGCAGTTCCATGAATAAATCCATAAATCTTGTTGCCTTCCTCATATAGTATGTATCGATCTGATGGAATCCTCTGGCTTATACCTTTTTTCAAGAAGGTGGCAGCAGCCCCTTCTCCTTGAAATACCACGTCATATGAGTCATATCCCAATCCTTCGATTATTTCCACAAAATGTGAAGGATAATTAGCTTTCCAATTGGCATCCTTCATCAGCTGATCCATAACAACACCTGTAACAGGAAGTTCAGTATCCTCCATTAACGTTACAATGCTCTCTTCTGTCAAACCTACTTTGTGAATACCCATTTTCTTGAATTCTTCTAGCCACCAGCCAAGGTCTTGATCTGACTGAATGGCCATTGCCTCTACCTCATTAAAGTCTAAAACAATGTCATAAGTTTTGTTGTTTTTTTCGACATTCAAACGTCCAGCTATTATTATCAAACACACTAAAAGTACTAGGCCAATACCAATTACAAGAAGTTTGTTTTGCTGTAAATACTCTTTCATCTTAAGTGCTCCTTTAATTGAGTTTGTAGGTTCCTCTTATCATTATGTATGCCTCTGTACTAGCCACAACTCCTCGCCCATCGCTTCTTGGAATAAGAAGGAGGTGATTGGTCTTACAAACTGCCCCACTTTTTAAATCCTGGCCACCTGTGATATCAGAAACTCCATCTTTCCCATTATCTATAGCCTTTACTTCGCCGCTTCTAACAATTATTTCTGTTCCTTCTCCGCCTATTAACCGTTGGCCCGGTTGAAGACGAAGTACTGCATAAGAAAGTTTACTATCCACATATGATTTGGTTACAACTGGGTCTTCAGGAGAACCTGGAACTGAAGTGTCCCCAAAAGCAACAACCAAGCTCATCCCTGTAACCATAATTAAAATCAATATGGCCCATAATCCTTTTTTCATTTTAATTTCCCCTCTCCGTTTTCATAAATGCTGCTGGTAAAGATTCAATCAAATCTCCAGCTGTCATACTGGTCACACCTTTTCTCTGGGCAGCTATATCCCCTGCCAATCCATGTATATATACTCCTGCAACTGCAGCGTCATAGGCTCTGCAACCTCTCCCAAGTAATGCTGTAATCACCCCTGTAAGAACATCTCCTGTTCCCCCTGTTGCCATCCCTGGGTTCCCAGTAGTATTGAGGCTTACTCTACCTTCAGGGTCCGAAATCAATGTGTTCCAACCTTTCAATACAACTACGGCCCCTGTTTGCTTGGCTAAAGATATAACTACTTGCTCTCTTGACAAAACATTATACTCTTCTAGGGATATATGCAGAAGGCGTTGTGCCTCTCCTGGATGAGGAGTAATAAGAAGATCTCCTTGATAGTTCTTTAGTTTTGAATAATTTTTAAACCCCGCTGCTATATTTAATGCATCTGCATCAAGAACCAAAGGATTTTTATAGCATTCAAGAACCCATTTCAAAAATTCTTTCGTAGTTTCCTCTTGTCCAATTCCCGGGCCTACCGCCATGCTGTGGTAATCCATAAGCTTTGATAAAGGAGTTTTTCTATCGACAAGTACTGCTTCCCACACCCCCGGATGTATTATAGGGAATAAGTCTTTTGGTATGGCAATTGAAACTACGCCTGCTCCAGATCTATAGGCTCCTTTTGCCGATAAAACTGCAGCACCACACATACCGGAGCTGCCGGCAGCAATAAGAATTCTACCATAATCCCCTTTGTGAGACTTTTCCTTTCGATCAGTTATTATTGATTTAACAATAGATAGTACCACTTCATTACTCATGTTAAATACCCAATATCAAAGATGCTAGGAAGAAATATGTCACTACTGATGTCATGTCCGTAAGAGAAGCAATCATTGGAGTTGCCATCAGTGCCGGGTCTAATCCTACTTTTTTTGCAATCAAAGGTAACATCCCCCCCACTATTTTGGCAAAAGTTATAATTAAAACCATGGATATACAAACGGTTAAAGCAATAAAAACTCCCTGCTTATCTAAGAACATAATCTTTAAAAAGTTTAAAATACTTAACATGATGCCAATTGACAAGCTGATTCTAAATTCTTTCCAAAGCACTTTGCAGGCATCTTTAACTTCTACTTCCCCCAAGGCAAGACCACGAATAATAAGTATTGCTGCTTGTGAACCACTATTGCCTCCCGTTCCCATAAGAAGGGGGAGGTAAGCCACCAGAACAATTACTTCTGATAACATGGATTCAAATCTAGTTATAATAACACCAGTTACCATAGCCGATAACATAAGAAATAACAACCATGGGAATCTACTTTTTATATGAACAAAAACGCTGGTATCCAAGTATTCCATTTGTGCTGTACCAAGAACTCCTGCCATTCTTTCTATATCTTCAGTAGCTTCTTCATCGATAATTTCAAGAATATCATCAAAAGTAACTATTCCTACCAGTCTAGATTCATTATCTACAACGGGTATTGCTAAAAAACCATACCGCTTAAAAACCTGCGAAACAATTTCTTGATCATCATAAACCTTGACAGAAACAAAATCCTCCTGCATTATATCCCCAATAATATCATCACTATTCGAAATCACTAAAGTACGCAAAGAAATAATTCCTGCCAGTTTCCTTCCAGTATCCTTTACATAGCAAGTATATATGGTCTCACTGTCAAAGGCCTCTTCTTTAATATAGGCCAAGGCTTCTTCCACAGTCATGTTTTTACTTAAACTTATATATTCCGGGGTCATAAGGGTGCCGGCAGAACCGTCGGGATAATTCAAGAAAGTATTAATTTGCTTACGCTCTTCTTTTGGAGTTTTTTCTAAAATTTTGTCAACCACATTTGCAGGCAGTTCTTCCAAAACGTCAATCATATCATCAAAATCCAACTCGTCTAATATGAAGTTGATTTCTGTATCAGTGATTCCATTAATAATTGTAATCTGGTCTTCGATAGGTAAAAAAGAAAAAACGTCTACAGACAATTCTTTGGGTAAACTTCTGAACAAGATAATGGCTCTCTCTAGACTAACTTCTTCCATAATCTCTTCCAGAACCTCTGCCACGTCAACAGGGTTATTTAAAGCTATCAAATCATCTCTAGCTTTGATATATTTTTTTTCGGTTACCAGTTTTAATATCTCATCTGTTATTTCATCAAATGTTTTTTCGTATTCCATTGGCAACCTCCTTTCTTTGAGAGTCCATTGTATGACATTAAATTATAACATTTATAGCGAAAGCTTCGCAAGTTAAAAAGCCTTGTTTCCCTAGTATGTAGGATATTTTAAAAGCGAACACCTTAAGGTACTCGCTTCCGGCAAAAGGTTAGTAAATATGAGTGTTTAAATTAATTTTACTTTAATTAATAAGGAAGCAAGTTTATCCCCTTTTGGAAATCTACGAATCTCCTCTTCGGTTACTCCCTTGATTCGCAATAGTACTATAACATAAACTAATGCTGCTACAAAAATCGCAGTAATACACGCTAGAGAATTGCCTATAAGGCCATCAAAAATTCTATAAACGATTCCTGCAGTAATAAATAAAATCACCCCGGATAATAGTGGTTTATAAACTGATTGGACACGGTCAAACGCTATACCAGTAATTCTTTTTACTGCCCAAAGATTAAACAATCCAATAGTTGCGTATGCCATTGAGCTTGCTATTGCAGCGCCTTCCATGTTTAGGCTAGGAATCCCGGCCAAGATATAAGTTGCAAGTAGCTTAACAAGAAAGCCTATGGAAAGACCAACAACTGCTACACCTGGTTTACCTAACCCTTGTAATGTCCCTGCCATGGTTTGAGCAATACACAAAAAAATAACGCCAATTGCTAGGTATGCTAGGCTGCCTGAGGCATTAATGGCACTTGCCATTTCTAATGGATAAAGAAGGGTCATTATAGGCTTTGCAAGAATTATTAGACCAAAGCTACATGGAACTCCTACAATCATTGCCATTCGAAATCCAAGTTGGATATTTCTACTAAGAAGGGCCAAATCCGTAGAAGCCTTTGCTGAAGCAATGGCAGGAACTAATGCAAGGGCCATGGATAGAGCTAAAGCCATGGGAATATTAATAATTGGTCCTACCATTCCTGACAATTGCCCATAAAGTATATTTGCCTCCTCTAGTGTAAATCCAGAGTCTGATAGTCTGTTCATTAAAACGAAAAGATCTCCTAGGTTTATAATAGGTAGAATCGAAACACCTACGGTAATAGGAACAGCAATCCATAAGAGAGATTTTAAGATATCTTTTCCCGATTCTCTAGATGTACTCACATCTTCTTCCATAGAAGCCAGTATCCTACCACGGCGTTTATTATAAATTAAGACCAAAACAAGAACCCCTGCCACTGGACCAACAGAGGTACCTATTGTTGCTCCTGCTGCGGCCTCTTCGATTCCATGTTTCATCCATAAAACAGCTAAACTTAAGCCCACGGCAACACGAACTCCTTGTTCTATAAGCTGGGATGTTGCTGTTGGTCCCATATTTTGCATTCCTTGAAAATATCCTCTATAAACAGACATAATTGGTACTACAAGAAGAGCAGGTGAAATGGCTTTCATTGCTAAGACAGCTCCAGGATCTCCAAAGGCCGACACAATGTATTCTGCTCCCAAAAATACTGCTAAAAATGCAATAAAGCCCAGCCCTGTCATAAGAACAAAGGCCTGCTTGAAGACTTTATGGGCATCTCTGATTTTACCAACTGCTAATCGTTCAGATGTCATTTTGGATATGGCAGCAGGTGCCCCATTTGTAGAAAAAACCAATAAAAAAACATATAGCGGATAAGCCGTCTGGTAATAACCCATTCCGGCCGGACCTATAATATTTGCTAAAGGAATTCTAAATACAGCTCCTAAGACTTGCACCATTAATCCTGCAATTCCGAGAATCACTGCACCCACCAAAAATGTCTTTTTTTCCATTAAGCCTTTCTTCTCCTTTATTCTTTAAAAAGGCTGATGCCTGTCATTTCTACAGGCTTTGCTAGTCCCATCATCTCCAATAAGGTAGGGGCTAAGTCGGATAGTTTGCCTCCGACTCTCAACTCTCTTGGAGTATTTGTAACATAAATCAAAGGAACTGGGTTAGTCGAATGGGCTGTTACAATACGCCCCTCTTCATCCAACATCCTCTCTGCATTACCATGGTCAGCAACCACAAGAACTTCGCCACCCATTTCCAACACTTTTTCCACCACCGGCAGAACACACAAATTCAAAGTTTCGATGGCTTTTATTGTAGCTTCCATCTTACCAGTATGTCCAACCATATCAGCGTTGGCGTAATTTAATACTATTAAATCATAATATTCTTCATTAAGCTCATCTAAAACTCTATCCCGTAGCAAAAATGCACTCATTTCAGGTTGTAAATCATAAGTTGCTACTTGTGGAGATGGGATTAATACCCTATCTTCTCCAGGATTGGGGATCTCTACACCACCATTAAAAAAGAATGTAACATGAGCATATTTTTCTGTTTCAGCAATTCTTAATTGAGTTTTTCCATTAGCCGATAAATATTCTCCCAAAGTGTTGAGTAATATTTCTGGTGGATATGCAACCATAACCTTAGGCAAGGTAGCATCGTATTGAGTCATACATACAAAGGTTATGTCTTCTATAACCTTCTTACGGAAAAATCCATGAAAACTAGGATCTACAAAGCTTCGAGTCAATTGTCTGGCTCTATCGGGACGGAAGTTGAAAAAAATAACGGAATCACCCTCTGAAACTAAGGATAAGTTTCCTATTAAAGTGGGGAGTATGAATTCATCATCCTCACCTCTTTCATAGGCTTTTTCTATGGCTTCTGAATATGATTCAACTCTTATTCCTTCTCCAAGGGTTAAGGCATTATACGCTTTCTCTAAACGTTCCCATCTTTTATCTCGATCCATGGCATAATAACGACCTGCGATGAAATTAATTCGGCCTAAAGATTCTTGATCCATTGTTTGCTGTAGAGAATCTAAAAATATTTTTGCAGACCTAGGTGGAACATCTCTCCCATCTAAAAAACAAGCAACTGCAACATCTTTTACACCCTCTTGCTTTGCCATTTTTATTAATGCTTTAAGATGATCTAGATGGCTATGTACGCCACCATTAGAAACAAGGCCAAATAAATGCAAGGTTGACTGCTTTTCTTTTGCGTTTTTCATAGCTTTTAAAAACACGGGATTTCTAAAGAAGCTACCTTCTTCAATCATTTTTGTAATTTTAGTTAAGTCTTGATATACCACTCTTCCCGCGCCAATATTTAAATGCCCCACTTCGGAATTTCCCATTTGTCCTTCTGGCAATCCAACATCTAAGCCAGATGCAGACAAAGATCCATGGGGATACTGAACCATCATCTCTTTTAGCTCTGGGGCCTGAGCTTGGGCAATGGCATTTCCTTCAATTCTTTCGCTCAAACCAAAACCGTCCAAGATCATTAACATTACTGGTTTTTTCATTCTGTCCTCCCTTCCCGTGTTCTCGTTTTATAATTATGCAAAAGCGTTTATATACCAAGGGGGATTAAAGAAGTCGATAAATTTATTAAAGACTTCCTGATTCTCATCAATGGTATAATTCCTAGCAATATCTTTACCGTCGTAATCGCAACCATCCCACCATATAGCTAGTTTGATTTTACTATAAGTTGGAATTTGATCAAACATATCCTGTATCCACTGGCTTTTATTCCCACCCATACTAGCGGATGCGAATTCCGTTATCATAAGAGGCTGTCCAAAATGTCCACTATATTCATTATAGGTTTTTTGGTAGAGTTCTTGAAAAGTCATCCATCTTTCTCCTACCCTACTATAATATGTGCCTGTATTGTAAGCTGTCATTCCAACAACATCCACATACTCATCTCCTGGATAATAGTTATAAGCATCGTTCCATTTGAAATCTGGAAATGATTTGTCGTTAGGGTTCCATACCCAAATCACATTATCTGCCTCTTGGGCTTTAAAAACATTATAGATGTATTTGTAAAAATCTATAAATACCTCAGCATCTCTTGATGTATTATACCCAGAATATGGACACCAATCTCCATTCATTTCATTAGCTAATCTAAATAATACGGGATGCCCAAAATCTGCAATAGTTTTGGCATAATTGTTTATAAACGAATCATATTCACCCTGAAGTACTTTATATACCATATTCCCTTGGGTGGAATTGTTTGTTTGCAAAGTTAACTCTAGGACTTTACCATTGTCCCATGCTTGACTTAAGCGTTTCTCTAAATTTGGATGTTTAGTGGTGTTTGAAAATTCCGAGTAATTAACTATGACTTCAAAATTGTAATCAAACTGTTCTTCATACCACTTTATGTGATTGTAATCATAATACTCAGTGCCGTTATTATAGTTTGTATTAGGTTCATAAAGACCCCAGGATAACCCCTCTTCAGAATCGAAGATTTTTTCATAGAAAAATCGGGTTTCATCATTCCACCCCCGAAGATCTGGGTTTACTTCCTTAGTCTGATAATTCTTGCCCTGAATATAGGCAGCAAAAGGAGAGAAACTTTCTATAAGGCTATGATACCCACCTAGATTTTCTATAGGTTGATCTGTTTTAATTACAATTGTAAAGATATCTGAACCCGCTTTAAAATCTAATACTACATAGTAATTTTTATCCATTTCGACTCTAGCAAGTTTCGCTCTCTGCCAAGCTGTTACGAAAACTGTGTATGCCCCTATTTTCTGTGTCTCCTTCTTCATTAATCTATGGTCGAAGGTGTTTTTCAAAAAACCATTAGAGTATCTGTTATAACTTTCGAAGCTTGAAGCCCTATTTTCTTTGTATATTTCAATTGTTTTATTCTGAGACTTTAAAAAGGCTCCAACTTTATTTTTACTCATATCCACAGTCATTCCTTGATCAACAAGAATGGTGTACCCATCAACATAATTGGTAAATAAATCACCATTTACCGAGGGCATCAAGTTGTAATGTTCACTGATATTCTCTGTCTCTTCTCCCCATGCAAGTCCAAAACTTCCAAAAATCATGGTTAACGCCACAATTAATACGATCAATTTTTTCATGAATACAATTCTCCATTTTTCTTTACAATTTATTTTTAGCTTTCAATACCCCTACGAGCCATTACACCTTTCGTATAATAGTGTTTGATTTCTTTCATTTCTGTTACAAGATCGGCGACCTCAATTATTTCTTCGGGAGCATATCGACCCGTTAAGACTAATTCCATGTTTTCTGGTTTTAATGCTAAGATTTCTAAAACATCTTCAAGTTCAATTAGTTTAAAGAATAAAGTGGTATTGATTTCATCAAGAATCACCATATCATAATTCCCACTGACAATTGCTTCTTTAATTGTGTTTAGTCCCTTCTTGGCATTCTCATAATCTTTTGGTGTAGGCTCACCTTTTAAGAATTCCGGGTCTCCAAATTGTTCGATTTTCAAAGTAGGAATAAAGTCTGGCGCCTTTAATTCGCTATAATCTTGGCCTTTCATAAACTGGCCCATAAACACTTTATTGCCAGCACAAATAGCTCTCAATGCTATCCCTAAAGCTGCTGTTGTTTTTCCTTTGCCATTACCTGTGTAAACCTGTATATAGCCTTTATTCAACATTGGCGACCCTCCTTTGATAAGTTTCTATTATTTTCTCTCCTATTCTTATCCCATCAATAGATGCTGACATGATTCCTCCAGCATAACCCGCCCCTTCACCTCCTGGGTAAAGACCTCTTATGCTGCTTTCATATTCACCATTTCTCGATAACCGAACTGGAGATGAACTCCTAGTTTCTACTCCATAAAAAACAGTATTATCCTGATCAAAATCTCTTATCTTCCTCCCAAAGTTGGGCATGGCTTCTAATATACTGTCTACAACAAATTTTGGTAGACACTCTGCTATTATAGCGCCTTGCCCCTTCCCCTCTTTTAGTTCTTTGTAAGTACATTTAAGTAATTTATAAGAGTTACCTGCTGCCTTATATGCTTTTTCTTCTACTTCTTTTTGGAGTTCAACGCCGGCTAAAGGAGAGTCGGAAGGGTAGTCCTCTGGACGCACATCCACTAGGATACCGCTGTTAGCTTTTCCTGAACTTCTATCTCTGTGGCTCATGCCATTTGTAACTAAACCCTCTTTATGGGAAGATGCACATATAACATAACCTCCAGGGCACATACAAAAGGTGTAAACACCCCGGCCATTCTGGCACTTGTGTGACAACTTGTATTCTGCAGGACCTAACTTGTTCATTGCTGCCACACCATACTGGCTTTTATTAATCAAATCTTGAGGATGCTCTATTCGAAGACCCATTGAAAAGGGTTTTTGTTCCATCTTTAAACCTTTTTCAAATAAAACCTTTTGGGTATCCCGGGCACTATGGCCCATAGCTAAGATTATCACATGGGCATCTACTCGTTCAAGTCCATTGATTTCAACCCCAGTAATTCTGTCATCTTCAAGGAATATGTCTGTTACTTGAGAATCAAAATATATTTTTCCTCCTAGAGCAATTATTTTTTCACGTAGACGAACAACTACAGAACGAAGTACATCCGTTCCAATATGTGGTTTTTGTTTGTAAAGAAGGTCTTCTCCACCTCCGGCGTCAACAAACTCTTCTAAGACCTTTTGAATCCGAATATCTTTTATACCTGAAGTAAGTTTTCCGTCAGAAAATGTGCCAGCTCCTCCTTCTCCAAAAGGGACATTGGATTCTTCTTTTAGTACTCCATTTTCCCAAAAGTCTTTTACATCTTTTATCCTTTGTTCCATTGAAGCACCACGTTCATATACCACAGGATTATAGCCCATTTCTGCTAATGTAAGTGCAGCAAACAAGCCACAAGGGCCAAAGCCAATAATAACTGGTGGGTTATTGAGAGGTTTATTTCCCATCTCTAAAGATGCCATTACTTTTGGGGTTATTTCTTCAATACCTTTTAAAGCAGATGCTTTGGTGGAGCCTTCTCCATCAAAATCTACTGTATAGACTCTGAGAATTTCCCCCTTATCCCTTGCATCTATAGATTCTTTTCGGATTTTCCAATGAGAAATAACAAAGTCGCCGCCTGCTTTTCCCATTCGTCTTATTATTTTATCTGGAATCACTGATATGTCTTCGTTTAAAGTTAATTTAATTTCATGAATTCGATACATATATTCTCTTTTCTATTTTCCCAGGGCTTTTCCAGCCTCAATCCCTGTCTTCCAAGCATTATGCAAATTATATCCACCACAAGGTCCTTGTTGGTCTAATAGTTCCCCTACTATATAGAGTCCTGGAATTGAGTTGGACTCCCATGTATTTGGGTTTATCTCACTTAAGGATACACCGCCCATAGTTATTTGGGCATCTTTCCAACCCCCTATGCCTTTGATATCAAAGTGTAAGCTTTTTACGTTTTTAGAAATTATGGATAATGTTGGTATGGTCAAAGTATCAGCTGGATTTTCAATGGCTTCTAAAGCAATTCCTCCTCGATTTAATACTTCTTTTTCTAAGGGTGAAGGGAGAATTGAACGAAGAAGATTCCCTATTGTCATCCCATAATATTGACTTCTTTCTTCCAACAATGTTTGAATCTCATTAACAGAGTAATCCGTCATTAAGTCAATGGAAATTTTATAATCTCTGAAGGAACAATCTTTATCTAAAATAACTTGAGAGCTGAGATTGAATACAGAAATACCAGAAATACCTGTTTTTGTGAATTGTATTTCGCCTTTTTCTTCAGCTATCAATTGGTTTTTTCTATAAAGTTTAGCCTGCCCTTTAACTCTAACACCATGGATATCAACTAATCCTTTAGGAACTTCAATCCAAGTCAATCCAGGGAATATTTTTGTTACAGACAAGCCTAAGTCTCTTGCAATATTATAACCTTCTCCTATGGTTCCAAATTGAGGAGCAGATTTCCCCCCTAAGGCTAATACCAACTTTGAACAATTAACTTCTTGAGCTTTTCTGTTTTTTGTTCCACGAATCAAAAACCCCGAATCATGGCTCTCAACTTTTTCAACTAAAAAGTCTGTCACTACCTTTACTCGAAAAGCAATTAAGGTATCTCTAAGAAGACTTACTACATCTTCGGCTTTACCAGAAAAAGGGTAAATCCTTCCATCATCTTCTTCTCGTGTAAAGATTCCTATGGTATTCAGGAAATCTATAATCTTTTCAACTCCCGGTATAGTGGAATTTGTTATGTTACATCTTCCATTGCCTGTGGCTAAAAGTTTTTTCCCCAATTGGGAGTTTTTCTCTAATATCATTACAGGTATATCCGGATAATTCTGAGCTATAGTTATGGCCGTAGCCATACCTGAGGCGCCTCCACCTAATACACAAACTTGATCCATAATTTTCTCTTTTCATTATTTTATATATAGAAATATTATACCATAGAGAACAAGCAAAACCACAGGCTTAAAGAAAATGCTTACATATACTTTGATATATTTAAAAAGACAAGCCTATATTGTAAAGACTTGTCAGCTTGTAGATAAACAAATTACTCTTCTTAAATTACATTTTAAATTATATGTGCCCTGTTTTATTTTTTCTAGACTCTAGACACAGGCAGAATAAGGGCTAGAATAATATAGGGTAATGCCATGCCAAAGCCTCCAAAAAGAACGAAGCCGACTCTAACAAGTGAAGCATTCCAGCCAAAATATTCAGCGATACCACCGCAAACTCCAGCGATATAACGATCATTTCGACTTCTTGTTAACTTTCTATAGCTCCTATTTCTCTGATTTGAGTTATTGTTTCTGTTATTTACTATAAACACTATAACTGCTATAAAAATTCCTATTATCAAAAGTTTGAAAAACATTGCCATATAAAAAGCCATGATTTTTTTCATTGTATTTTAAACCTCTCTATTATCAGGTTCATTATCTGTTTTTATTTCAGAGTTGCCTTCTGAGTTACTTTCTGCTTCACATTTTGCTCTTTTCCTCTTCGATTCATCCATTACTTTGTAATCCACATTAAAAGCAGTCATAAGGAATATAAACACTGGTACTCCTATCAAAAGTCCCCATATACCTAAGTAATGTTCACCAATTAAAAGTATTAGAAAAACAAAACATACAGGTAGTCTGGTTTTCCTAGACATCAACTTGGGATTTAAGATATAGGCTTCAAAGGCATGAAGAAGTAAAATATAGATTACGACTTTTCCTACCATCACAAGTCCGCCGATAGAAAAACCAATTACCGTCAAAGGTATAAAAGAAATTATGACCCCTGCTACAGGTATCAGTCCTAAAAGAAAGACCATCAATCCTAATCCACCAATAGCTGGATAGCCAAAAATGCTCAAAGCAACCATAGTAAGGATGGAGTTGATAAAAGCAATTAACACTTGTACTTTCATGACTTGGCCAAAGGTTTTGCAGAATCCACCGCCATATATTATAAAGTATTCATAAATATAGGATATTTGACTTTTTGAAACATTTATGCCAAATTGTGCGATTTTCTTTTTCTCAGCCACAATCGCAAAACTGAGAATCATTGCAATAACAAATTTGATTACAATGGTGCTTACCATTCCAAAAGCTCCTGCCAATAAATTGCCGGCTTGGCTTATGTAGCTATTAAAATCAATTCCCGAAAGAAGAGCTGTAACTCTTTCTCCCGTAACAGCTTTTACGGCGGCAATATCAAAATTCCCCAAGGCGTTAGCAATAATATTGACTTGACGAACAAGCTTAGGGAATATCTCAATACTAAATAAGCTTATTAATAAGATAAAGATACCATAAATAAAGAATAAGATGATTATATCAGGTAATCGTCTCCCCAAAACCTTAACATATCTTGACTGTATCTTTTCCAGTAAGTGGTAAAAGATAAAGGTTAATAAAAAGGTCAAAAGCATAAGATCTAACATATACCAAACAGTCATCAGCAACCCAAATATGACTATCAAGGATATGACTTTTTGCTTTTTTTCTTCAGGAATTATTTGATCTGTCATATAATCATCCTTACTCGCTATCTGATGAAGCGCCTAAATAAAGCATATTTACTCCTTGTAAAAGGAATGTGAAGCCTACAAGAGAAATTAAAGTGAAATCAAATAACACTGCATCAACAAAAAGATAAACACCAGTTAACACACAAATAGTCCCTAATATCAAAAGCCATATGTTCTTTTTATAATTTTCATTAACACTAAAAACTATTCTAGCAACACCTGAATGCATTATCCAAAGACCAAAGAATACAGGAACAGCAGAATCTGCCACTAACTGGTTTGAAAGTATCAACAAAGAAAGAATTGTTGTCACCATTCCATCTGCAAGAAGCCAACCTGGGCCTGTTTTCTTAGGTACACGTATAGATAAATAACCAAAAATAGCGGTTATTCCGTGTAGTAACATTATTGCCCCCAATAAAAATGCTAAAGATAAATATGTAGCTCCTGGATGTGCAATACACCAAACACTTGTAAAAACTAGCCCCACTCCTACTAAAATCGACGAAATTCGCACAGGTAAGTCCTCCTAAAATTCTGTTTTTATTATAGCTTTATTGAAAACACTCGTCAATATTGGCAGATTGTTATTCAGCAGGAACTACCAATATTTCTGTATTCTTTTTTAATCTTTCTTCTAGCAAGCCAATAATATTATTTGGTTCATTTGTTTCCCCTGATTGACCCAAAATCAGATGTGTTATCTTGTTTTTCTCAACTAAATCTACCAAAGTATCAAAAACATGGTTTGAGCGCACCACTGTTAAGTTGGCTCCATACTCTACGGCTTTTTCATATAAATAGTCTAAAGCTTCACCTTCTTCAGTATTTCCTAAAAACTTGAATTCATAATGGGCAACATGAATGATAAAAAGCTCTCCCTTACTATTTTCTTGTAGCTCAAACCCGTAATTAATTAATCTATCACAAGTTTTTTGCTGTGTTACACATACCATAATGTTTTTCTTCATAATTTATTAGCTCCATCCTATTTATGTTTTATAAAAGTAGTTTTTTAATATCAAAATGTAGCGCAAGACTAGTATAACACAAAGGCCCTTGTTTTTTGGTGGAATTTTAGTGTTTTTTATCACATTTACGTTATATAATCTATATATGGATAGAACTATTTTACATTGTGATATGAATGGTTTTTTTGCTTCTGTGGAACTTCTTGATCTACCAGAGCTTCGAGACCAACCTATGGCGGTATGTGGTAATCCCAAAAACCGACATGGTATTATTGTTGCGAAAAATGAAATTGCTAAATTAGCTGGAGTTAAGACTGCAGAAACTATTTGGCAAGCAAGAAAAAAATGTCCTGCTTTAAAGGTAGTTCCTCCCCACCATGAAAAATATAGCTTTTATTCTAAACTTATAAACGATATTTATTATCGATATACCGATTTGGTTGAACCCTTCAGTATTGATGAATCTTGGTTGGATGTGACAGCAAGCCGGCAATTACTTGGCACAGGAAGTGAAATAGCAGACCATATTCGTTATACAATAAAAAAAGAGCTAGACCTAACCCTTTCAGTAGGAGTTTCCTTTAACAAGATTTTTGCCAAAATGGGTTCTGAATATAAAAAACCTGACGCAACTACGGTTATAACTCAAGAAAACTACCGTGAAATCCTATGGCCTCTACCCGTTGAAGAACTATTTTTTGTGGGTCGAGTTATGACAGAAAGGTTTAATCGGTTGAGAATTCAAACTATAGGGGATTTAGCCTGCTATGATAGAAATAGCATTATATTACAATTCGGTAAGCATGGAGCCATGGTTCATGATTATGCAAATGGTTTAGACAAAGAAGCAGTAGCCTTGGCCTCAGAAAGGAAAAAAATAAAATCTGTAGGTAACGGTATTACCTTTAGAAGAGATCTTGTTTCAGAAGAGGATATTCTTACCGCAATAGTTGCTCTTTCAGATACTGTTGCCAGCAGGCTAAGACAGTATCGAATGAAAGCTTCAGGGGTTAAGGTAGAAATAAAGGATCCAGCTTTTCAAACGGTACATAGACAAAAGCAGCTAGATACTCCTAGCAATCTCGCTGTGGAAATAAAAAAAGCAGCATTGGATTTAACTTCCAATGCTAGAATTAAAAAACAGGCTATTCGTTTGTTAACTATCACTGCAATAAATCTATCAGACGAAGGTGAAGATGAACAAATCAACTTGTTCAAATCCTTGGATAAAAAAATAGAAGGTGCAGAAAAACTTGAGCGTACTCTAGATAAAATACGTAGCAAATATGGCGTTGGCGCTATAAACTATGGACAAGTACTGCAAAATGATATTGGCATTGATCTAGAAGAGATAAGAGAAGAAGAATAACTGTCTAATTTCAAATTATATTGACAATACGTCTGCTAGTTCCAAAAACTCTTTTTCAACATCTCTTGTCATCTTTAAGGCATCAGATAAATTATATGAAACTATAGCATTGCCATTTGTCCCAATTGCTTTACTTGAGCTGTCGTCACGGAGCAGTTCTACTGCTTTATATGCCATTCTGCTTGCAAGCATTCTGTCTCTGGCTGTTGGAGACCCACCTCTTTGGACATAGCTTAGTACAACGATTTTTGTATCAACACCAGTACGCTCCTTGATAACAGCCGCTAGTTCTTCGGATTTTATAGGTACACCTTCTGCTTTAACTATAATGTTATGTAGCTTCCCTCGGTTCCTCCCTTGGATTATCTTTTTACAAACTGCATTTATATCCACAGGCAATTCAGGTATAAGAATTGTCTCTGCTCCTCCTGTAACTCCAGCGTATAATGCAATATCTCCACATAACCGTCCCATAACCTCAATAACTGTACTTCTTTCATGAGAAGATGAGGTATCTCTAATGTTGCTTATTGAACTCAGAACAGTGTTTACCGCTGTATCAAAACCTATAGAAAAATCCGTATACCCAAGATCGTTATCGATAGTTCCTGGAATTCCCATAACCGTTATTCCTGCTTCGTCAAGCTTTAATCCACCTGTCATTGAACCATCTCCACCGATAATAATCAATCCGTCTATAGAAAAGCTGTCCAACATATTCAAAGCTCTTTTAAAGCCATCATCCGTCATAAATCTCTCAGAGCGTGCAGTTCTAAGCATAGTTCCACCCTTATGAAGGATATCTGAAACAGAAGAAACGTTCATCTCTCTTATTTCTCCCTCCATTAGACCATCGAAACCTCTTTCTATTCCATAAACCTTTAGGCCATGGTATATTCCGCCTCTTACTGCCGCTCTAATGGCAGCGTTCATTCCAGGTGCGTCTCCACCGCTGGTCAATACTCCTATGGTTTTCATTTGCTACCCCCACACATTTTAACGTTTTCAGTTCCAAACTGTGATGCTAATTTATCTATCAGTTCATCACAGGGTTGAATCCAAAACTCTCTAGTTGCTTTAAACTTTTTCCCCGAATTTTCTATATATATCATAACTGGACAAGTACCAGGGAATATTTTCAATATCTCTTTGATTCCCTTTATTTCATCCTCTGAATCACTTTTACCGAAAATTTTAATCTTAAGAAGTTCTTCTTCCTCATCCATTAAAGAAATTTGGCTAGCCAATATTTTCGGAGTTTCTTCCTCTTTAAAATTAACCGTGCCTTTAACCACAATTATGTTATCTTCATCAAGAAACTGTTGGCAAGACTCATAGGTTCTTGGAAAAACCACAATCTCAATGATGCCAAAAAAATCTTCTACATCAATAAAAGCCATCATTTGTCCATTTTTAGTTACAAGAGTTTTTTTCGAAACAATGATTCCTGCAACTACAGCATCCATTCCATCACGGATGTCATCTATTTCTTCTTCCCCCGCCCTAACAAGTTGGTCGCTTGTTATTGATATCTTTCTTTCAATTTGCTTCCTAAGGGCGTTTAGAGGATGATCAGACAAATAAACTCCTAGATTTTCTTTTTCCAAAGTCATTAGCATTTTTTTATCGAAATTCCTTATATCGGGGAAAGGAATACATAGGGTTGGAATCACACAAGCATCGTCTTGCGAACTAGTGAAAAAAGAAACTTGACCTGCAATATTCTTTCTTGCGTCATTTTGGGCAGAGGTTAAGAGACCCTCGCTCATAGCGATGAGCTGGGCTCTGTTATCATGCATTTCATCAAATGCTCCAGCCTTTATAAGACTTTCAAGTGCTTTCTTATTAAGTTCTCCACTATCAATCTGCTGAATGAATGAAACTATGTCATTAGGTATTCCTTTTTTTTCTCTTGCCATTATAATCGCATCTATCATGCCTTCCCCAACATTCTTTACCCCCATAAGACCAAAACGAATTTTTTCACCATCAACAGTGAATTTTTTCCCTGATTTATTTATATCAGGAGCTAGTACAGGGATTCCCATATCATTACAATTTCTTATATAACGAGCTATATAGGGAGCATCCCCCATAACGGAAGTCATTAGGGCTGCCATGAATTCAACAGGATAGTTTGCTTTAAGATATCCTGTCTCATAAGCAATTACTGCATAGGCAGCAGCATGGGATTTATTGAAAGCATATTCCGCAAAGCTAACCATTTGATTGAAAATTTCTGCTGCTATATCTTCAGGAATACCCCGGGATTTACAACCTGGTACTTCTTCATTACCATGGATAAAAGCCTCTTGCTCTTTCAACATAACATCCATCTTCTTCTTACTCATTGCTCTTCTAACAAGATCTGAACGGCCGTAAGAATATCCAGCCAAATCCCGAACAATTTCCATTACTTGTTCTTGATAAACCAAACATCCATATGTAACCTCTAAAATAGGAACTAGGCTTTCGTGAAGATATTCAATTCCTTCAGGGCGTTTTTTATTTGCAATGTATGTTGGAATTGAGGCCATAGGCCCAGGCCTATATAAAGAGATCCCTGCTACAATGTCCTCAAAGCAATCCGGTTTTTGGTTTTTCATAAACTGCGTCATTCCAGGAGATTCTAATTGAAACAAACCCTCAGTGTTGCCAGCAGAAATAATTTCATAAACTTTTGGGTCGTTATAGTCCATTTTCGAGAAATCTATATCTAAGCCATGGTTCTCTTTTATCATTGCCAATGCATCTTGTATTACTGTAAGGTTTCTTAGACCTAAAAAGTCCATTTTTAAGAGTCCCAGTTCTTCGATGGTATTCATAGTAAACTGGGTAGATATTCCTTTATCTGCTAAGTATAAAGGAACATATTCATTTAAATTCATTTTTGATATTACAACTCCTGCCGCATGGGTTGAGGCATGTCGTGGCATGCCTTCTACAGCTTTGGCTGTATCGATAATCTTTTTTACCCTTAGGTCTCCCTCATATTTTTCCCTAAGTTCCTGGCTTATTTTTAAAGCTTTATCTATTGTAATTCCCAGTTCATTTGGAATGGCTTTGGCTATAGCGTCTACTTCTCCATAGCTCATATTTAAAGCTTTCCCAACACTTCGGATAGCCATCTTTGCTTTCATAGTTCCAAAGGTTATTATTTGTGCAACTTTATCAGAGCCATACTTTTCTATTACATAGTCAATTACTTCCTGCCTTCTTTCATAACAAAAATCTATGTCAATATCAGGCATTGATATTCTTTCGGGATTTAGGAATCTTTCAAATATGAGCCCATACTTTATGGGATCTATATCTGTTATACCAAGAGTATATGCTACCAAAGAGCCAGCAGCTGATCCTCTACCAGGACCTACCATTATGCTTTTACTCTTTGCGTAATGAATAAAGTCCCATACTATCAAGAAATATTCTACATATTGCATACTAGCAATTACAGATAACTCGTAATCCAATCTTTCTTGATGTTCTTTAAATGAATCCCCGTATCGCTCTTTTAACCCATTCTGGCAAAGTTCCTTGAGATAGGAAAAATTATCTTTATCATCAGGCGCCTGAAAGTCCGGTAAATGAAGCTCTCCAAAAGTAAATTCCGTTTGACACCTTTCAGCTATTTTCACAGTGTTTTCAATTGCCTCTGGAATATCAGAAAATATTCTCATCATTTCTTGGGGTGACTTTAGATAGAATTGGTCATTTGGAAATCGCATACGATCATCTTCATCTATTGTAGAAGCTGTTTGAATACATAAGAGTACATCGTGAACCTCTGCATCTTCTCTATTTACATAATGTACATCGTTAGTTGCTACAAAGGGGATGCCAGTTTCTTCATGGATTTTTATCATTCCTGGCAAAATCTTCGCTTCCTCTTCCAATCCCTGATCTTGAAGTTCTAAAAAAAAGTTATCTCTTCCAAATATTTTCTGATAGGTTAAGGCTTCATTTTTTGCTCTTTCATAGTCATTGTTCAATAGACATCTTTGGACGTCTCCTGCAAGGCATGCTGACAAGGCAATAATGCCTTTACTATTCTTAGCAAGAGTTTCTTTATCTATGCGAGGCTTATAGTAAAATCCTTCCAGGTAACCTATAGAAACAATTTTCATTAAGTTACTAAGACCTTCCTGAGTCTCTGCTAGTAAAACAAGATGGCCCTGGTTTTTATCTTTGTCACCTTCTTTTTGTAAACGAGTCCGACTTGCTGTATATACTTCACAACCAATAATGGGTTTTATTCCTTCTTTTTTGCAGGCACGATAAAAATCAATGACCCCAAACATGGCACCATGATCTGTAATTGCCAGTGAGTTCATTCCCAGTTTCTTTGTTTGAGTGACTAACTCTTTGATACGAGCAGCTCCATCAAGCAAACTATATTCAGTATGGACGTGAAGGTGAGTAAAGCTCATTGTTTTTAAAAAAAGCGCCAGAGGAGCCGGCGCTTTTATCTATCCTTTCTTGTTGGCACCAAACTTAATTAATTGCCAACCTACATATACCAAAGTTCCTATAACCAAAGTCACTATCATAGTGTTTGTTTGGTCCGCAAAACCAAAGAACTTAGACATAAATAAAATTCCTAGTATAAAAATCCAATAATAAATAATTTTCCCTATGATACCACTACCCATATTTTTGTCTCCTATTTTATACTGAATTATATCACAAGGAAGAGTTAAATGTCTACCAGCCGCCGCCTCCGCCGCCGCCCATACCGCCGCCACCAAATCCACCACCGCTTGAGAAACCACCGCCCCCTGAACCACCAAAGCCTCCTTTACTACCATCACTAAGAGATGCTGGAGGAATAACGTTGCTTTCCAATGCTCTTGTAGTGTTTCTCATCATATCCGTAACCAGTAAAGGTCCAAGCATGTTCCCTGTTAGATTGTTAGATTGCAACCATTCAGGTGGTTCCATGGTAATGTCTTCAAAGTTTTTGGCCCACTTATTGGTAAGGTCAAAAACATAGGCATAGGGAAGTATATGGTAGAAGTAAGAAGGATCTTCTTCAACTAACTTGTTGATCCTATCCACCTCCGCACTTTTTATAAATTGCTTGAAGCCCAAAATCTTACCCATTAATTCCACCCCTTTATCTGTTCTTCTTTTCATAAC
>CAYLIF010000007.1:42625-61886 GCA_964383845.1 uncultured Oscillospiraceae bacterium | reverse complement strand
GGCGATGGGGGTCGAACCCATACGGTGTTGCCACCACGGGATTTTGAATCCCGCATGTCTGCCAATTCCATCACGCCGGCGCAACGAAATTATGATACCATGATTATACCGCTTTGTCCATACAGATTCGTAATTTAGCCGAGCCCTTTTGTGTGCAATCAGCTAGAAAACTTGTTGTACTAAAATCATATAAAAGGCAGTGCCTATACCAATAGAGATTAAGTTGTTCCTTCGCCATATATGTAGAATAGCAACAACAAGAATTGCCAACGCTTCAGGTAAACCATATGAGAATTGTAGCCACTCCACATTCCTTAAGCAGTATACTATCAGGATCCCCATTGCGGCGAAGGGAAGAACATTTCCCAAATAATTAATATTTGGTGAAAGATCCCTGTTTCTTCCAAATAATAAAAAGGGAAATGCTCGGATTAAAAGGGTGACTCCTCCTGCTACAAAAAGAGTTAAAAAAGCGTAAGTAGTTGTCATGCTGTCACCTCAATTCTTCTTTTAAAACCCATTAGAGCTGCTACAGCAAGAATCAATGCTGGCATAATAAAAGCATCTGAGCCAAATATTATTAAACACAAAACACCACTAGTTAATCCTATTATTCCCGGTAATTTAGATTTTGATTGGATAACTTGTTCAATAAATATAACAACAAACAAAGCAGTCATTGCAAAGTCAATTCCAGTACTGTTAAATGGAATAAATGTTCCTATAAGGGCTCCCAATATAGAACCAAGTATCCATGATAATTGATTATATACTGAAACGAAAAGATAATATTTTGGGTTTTCCTCTCCCCGACTTTGAGCTAAACAAAGCAGTGAGTAGGTTTCATCTGTTAAGGAATAAATCATATAGGGCTTCCAAATACCCATATTCTTAAACCGTTGAATAAAGGATATTCCATAAAAAAGATGTCTGCTATTTACAGTTAATGTAGTAAGTGCAACAGTTAAGAGGCTAGCTCCCGAAGATAAAAAGGCTACCAAAACAAATTGCATAGACCCTGCGTAAACTATTACACTTGTTGCCATAGCCCAAACCCAGGAGAATCCTTCTGAATACATTAAAAGCCCAAAAGCAATTCCCACAAATATATAACCTACCATAACTGGTAAAGATGCCAGCCATGCTTGTTTCCAGGTTTTCATTAATTGTCCTTTCTATAGTTATGAAAATTATTACAAAGAATGTAAAATAATAAATCAACTTTTTTTATACATATTTTATTTATCCCTTGTTTGCCTGTTTTTCTTTTCTTATTCGGGATATAATATAAGCAATACAAATTATTCTATATAAACAAGAAATTGGAGGAAATTCATGGATTTAAAAGAAATAATGGAGCAAAAAACTTTTGCATTGTTAGGTGATACACTTAATGAACAAAAAACAGCCTATGAAATAAAAGAAAGAATGGCCCATAGTGGGTATACCGTTTATCCTGTTGGTAAGGAGCTTGCTTCAATTAACGATATCCCCGAAGATATAGATGTTATCGACCTATGTATTCATCCGATTAAAGGCTTGCCATTATTAAAAGAATGCAAAAAACCTTTTAAAGCGGTAGTGGTACAACCTGGTGCTGGTGATGAAGCTATTTTTGATTACCTAAAAAAAGAAAACATACCGTACATTGAAGGATGTCTTTTATTGGGACTTTCAATGTTCAAAAAAGTTGATTTATGCGAATAGTTGCTTTTAGCAAAAGGCCTTTAATCTTAATTTAGAGGCCTTTTTTAAATTCCCTTAATCACAGTGTTTGCCCATTTACAGCTCATCCAACGAAGGGTCAGTATGATTGATTTAACAACTGTTTCCAAACGAACTAAAAGTATAACCAAATATATTGGCAAATTCCAAAGCAGGGTTCCCGCAAATGCAAGAGGAACTGCAATAAGCCAAATTGTTCCTAATTCTGTAAACATAGCAAATCTAGTGTCCCCACCGCCTCTTAGGATTCCAACTATATGAACACCAGAATAAAGATCAACCCACATGGTTAAAGCAAATACCAATAATATACTGTAAGCAAATTCTGAACCTTCTGGGCTGAAATCGAAAAACCCTAATAAGGGCTTTCCAACGAAAATAAGGAGGGTTCCAGAAATTACCCCAATAATAAGTACCACTTTAATAAGTTTTTTAGATGCTCCTATTGCGTAGTCTCTCTCTCCCTTTCCTAAATGTTCTCCTAAAATTATAAGAGCTGCGTCACCTAGGCTAAATGCGAATAAGATAAATAAATCAAATATTGTTAATGAAGCTCTAACAGCGGCAAAGGCGGTAATTCCTGCTTGGGCATAGGCGAGATTGCAAACTGTCATACCTAGGCCCCAAGAAACTTCGTTTACTGTAGTTGGCAGTGCATTCTTAAATATTCTAATAGCCAGTAATTTATTCCAGGTAAAAAATTCTTTTAAATGTCCAGAAATTATATTTTTTTTGCCAAACACTACCCATAATACCAACATCATCTCAATTGCCCTTGCAATAACTGTTCCTAATGCTGCACCTTGAACACCCATTGCAGGTAATCCAAGCTTACCAAATATGAAAATATAGTTAAGGACAGTATTAGTAGAAAAGGCTACCATGCTTATGTAGAGAGGAATTCTTGGTTGTTGTGTGGCTCTCAGTGCTGTTTCAAAACTAACAGTTATCCCCAACATAAGAAAAACGGGACTACCAATGTGTATATAATCTACGGCTAGCTCTAAAGCAGCTGGATCATCTGTGAAGAGTGAAACAAATTCACGGGCAAAAAACGTAGCAAATAAAAAAAATACAACCCCTGCAGAGAAAGAAACTGTCAAAGAAAACCCTATGACTTTCCTTATGTTTTCCAGGTTCTTGTTCCCCCAAAATTGAGCAGTATAAGTGTTGCAACCACCGGTAAATCCAAAGATAACCATCCAAAAAATAAAAAATAACTGTATTCCAATACCTACTGCGGCCAACTCCGTTTCACCTAAACTTCCTACCATAAGGTTGTCTACAAGGTTTAAGGAAGATGAAATAAAGCTCTGCAATGCAATAGGCAAAGCCAGCCTAGTTAGTTTTTTATAGAAAATATCGGAATCTATTCTTGTATGATCTCGAAAGTCCGGAGAAATCCACTTTTTCAAAATTACACTTGTCCTCTCACCTACTATTTGTGCCTTATTATCTTACATGGATTTACCCCCGAAATCAACACTTCCTTTCTTGTTGCTTCAATGTCTATAAGAATAATATAGTAAATATTTACAAAACTTAGATATCAGACTATTATTTACCTATATTTGAATTTGAAAATAAAACCACACTAAATCAAGCATTAAGGCTATTTAAATAGACTAGCAAGGAAAAAATAATGACAATAAATGATAAGACCTACCAAACCCCATTAATAACCCAAAGCAATAGAATCGCTGGCTTGGATTTGGCAAGGGGATTAGCTATCCTTTTTATGATCATGCAGCATAGCATACTGGTTCACGAAATGAATGAGGGAGAAGGCGGTTCAATACTTGGAGGAATATTTTTATTACTAGGGACTGCACCTGCAGCTCCCGTATTCATGGTCATCATGGGAATTTTTATTGCAAGGTCCAAAGCAAGTACTAGGATGAATTTATTTAGAGGAATCAGGATACTAATTGCCGGTTACTTATTGAATTTTTTAAGATTCGTTTTGCCCCTTTCTCTGCTTACAGACCATGGGGATAAAATTAATATATTATTAGGAGTCTTCTTTGAAGTAGATATTTTCCAGCTGGCTGGGCTTTCAATTATCTCTTTGGCCTTTATGAAAAACATACCCTATAAAAAAATAGTATTACCTTTTTTCTGTCTGGCAATACTATTATTATCCCCTTATCTATGGGGAATAAATGATCATATACTAACTCAAATCCTTTGGGGAACAAGTGAATCTACCGTGCACTTCCCCTTCTTTCCCTGGGTTATTTATCCCACCATGGGTTTTGCCCTAAGCGAATTTTTTGTGAGTTTTGAAAACAAGAAGAATAGAATAAATTCAATTCTAATAGCCTTTTTTCTATTTATTGTGGGAGGAGCAACTATTTATATCTTCCCTTTTGGGGATGGTTATGCAAGAACTGGCCTCTCAATGAATCTTGTCATTTTAGCCTTTGTATTCCTCTGGCTTCCCATTTGTTTCTCAATTGTAAATAGATTAAATGCTGACAATAGAACACTAAAACTACTAAGCTTTTGGAGTACCAATGTAACAGGGGTCTACATGATTCAGTGGATTTTATACGGTTGGAGTATTCTCCTTTTTGATATCAACAAGCAGACGGATCTTGTAGCTCTTTTAATTGGGATAGGTGTTCTGCTAATAACACACTTTTTTGTTAAGTCTAAGGGAATACGAAAACTCTTCGCGTGGATTTAGCCAACTGATAAGTCTACTCTTTTTATTCTGCTTCCTCTTTTTCCTTTTCTTCTTCGTCTTCTTTATCAATCCCCGTTAACATCTCAGTTAGTAAAGCTTCTATATCTATATTCTTTTTCATCAGTGATTTTTTCCTTAAATAATATACTGACAAGGACACAATGATAGCGACTAAGGTAAAAAGCGTGTCCATCTTATTTTTAAGAAGAAAATCAACTAGGAAGTATCCTGTAGTTATTATGGCTAAGATGGGCCATACATAATACCAGATTCCCTTTAATTTGAATTCTGCTTTTTCATATCTATCAGCTAACTTTATCTTGATTCTCAGGCTGCCAACTGAAACTATAATCGCTACAAGCATAAAGAATATGCTGCTCATATTTATAAAACCCATGATTTCTTGTGACACTAATATTGTTACTACCCCTATAAATGTGGATACCATAACGGCAACGTAAGGAGTCATATTTTTATTTAGTTTTTTAAAGAATTTAGGTAGTATTCTTGTTTTTCCAAGAGTATATAAATCTCTAGACAAGGACATTATAGAGATATTTAAGGTGGTCCATGCTCCCAAAATAGCAGCTATGGCCAGAGCAGAACCGAACCATCCTCCACTGAAAATTTCAGAAGCAGCTAAAACCATAGGAGCTCCAACGCCTAACTCAGGTGCAGGAACAAGTGCCACTAGGCCAACACACACTCCACCATAAAGTAACATTATAACTGTGAACCCCAAGAAAACAATTCTAGGTATATTCTTCCCCGGATCCTTAATCTCTCCAGACATCTCCGTTAAAGCATTAAATCCTGTAAATGAAAAATAGCATGTAAGAACTGTGGCAACAACTGGACCTATCCCATATGGAAACATAGGAACAAAATTGGACCAATCCGCGTTTATAATCCCACCACTTCCAAACAAAACTACAACAAAGAGAACAAAAGCAAATGCAAAGCTTTGGATTTTGCTAGAAAAGGATGTAGGTAGCAAATTAATAACTCCAGTTACCACCATAGCTATAATAGCAGTCAATGTGATGTTTAGTTCAGGTATAAATACAGCTAAATAATGACCAAGTCCAAGAGCCATAGCGGGGCATAAGAAAACTATAACAAATAGATAAAAGGTCATGTACAAAAACCCTCCATAACCTCCTAAAGTATAAGTGCAAAAGATGTAATTAGCTCCACTAGCAGGGATAATAGAACCTATTTGCACATATACAAAACAAACAGTTAACGCTAATCCTCCTGCTATAAGATATGCTAACCAAACCGCTGGCCCTATTTCTGCGGCCAACTCTCCTGGTACAACAAAAATAGATGCTCCGACTACAAAACCTACTAGGATTGCTAGCCCTGAAAAAAGACCAATACTTCTTTTTAATCCACTTGACTCTGCCATAAATACTCCCTTCTAAATTAGCACACAATGATATTTTTAATAAATAATCATAATTTTTATTTTATATTTGCTTTTCTTTTTTCTCATTATATAACTTCTTGGATATTCTGTCATCTTTGACGCTAAAATGCTTGTTTTTTTATGTTTATAAAAGTAAAAGACTCCCACTTTTTCAAATAGAAGTCTTTTGTTGGTGCGGCTGAAGGGACTTGAACCCCCATGATCTCTCACACGGCCCTCAACCGTGCGCGTCTGCCAGTTCCGCCACAGCCGCATACCAAGCACGTTTGTAATTATAGCAAACTTGAAGATTCATTGCAATACTGCCTAGTCAGTTTTTTAGTTCTAATAGACGCATTTCAATCTGATCATACAAGGACTCTAATGTTCCATCATTATTCAATACATGTGTTGCCCGTTCTTTCTTTTCTTCACTATCCATCTGGCTTCTCATCCTTTTTCGAATCTCTTCTGGAATGAATCCGTCTCGACCTATAACTCTGGCTAATCTTATATCTTCTGAAGCATCTACCACCCAAGTTTCATGGCATTCTTTATCTAAACCCACTTCAAATAATAGAACTACATCTAAAAAGATAATCTCCAGACCTTCATCTTTGGCTGTCTGTACTTCTTCTTTAATCTTTTTTAAAATTTCTCTGTGAGTTATTCTATCAAGCTTTGCATTTTTTTCGGGGGCTGAAAAGGCACGCTTAGCTAGTTCTCTTCGGTTTAGGACTCCCTTTTCATTTACCAGGTCTTCACCAAATTCTTCACTTAGCTCTTTGACTAGAGTTGAACCAGGTGCAGACAATTCATGACTTATAGCATCAGCATCTACAATACGGTAGCCTTTGTCTTTTAGGTACTCTGAAACTGTAGTTTTGCCGCTTCCTATTCCACCAGTAATTCCAATAATTTTCATTTTCTCACCTACTTTAAATCATACCAGTTGTCACCAGTATTTAAAGCAACTGCTAATTTAACTTTTAATGAAACTGCATTTTCCATGCTTTCACATAGAAGTGCTTCCACTTTGTCTTTTTCTTCTTTGACTACCTCTATTATCAATTCGTCATGAACCTGTAAAATTAGTTTTGATTTAAGGTTTTCTATCTTTAAACGTCTGCTAACCTCTATCATCGCTATTTTAATTATATCTGCGGCGCTGCCTTGAATAGGACTATTCATAGCCAGCCGTTCTCCCATTTGTCTTACCATATAATTTGAAGCTGTAATTTCTGGTATAGGTCTTTTTCTCTGAAAAATAGTAAGGCTATAACCAGTATCTTTAGCATCTTTAACTAATTTATCCAAGAAGTCTTTGACTTTGTGATATTTTTTAAAATACTCTTTGATATATATATCCGCTTCTTTTCTTGTAATACTTAATTCTTCAGAAAGGCCAAAACCGCTCATCCCATATATTACGCCAAAATTTACAGCTTTGGCACGGCTTCGTTCTTCAACGGTAATCTCCCCTTCTGGAATTCCCAAAACTTTGGATGCAGTGATACGATGTATATCTTCATCATTATTAAAAGCTTCTATAAGCGTATCATCATCAGACAAATGAGCTAATATTCGTAGTTCAATTTGGCTATAGTCTGCTCCCATAAGGATGTTGTCCCCTTCAGCAGTAAAAGCCTTTCGAATTGTTCGACCTAACTCTTGTCTTATAGGGATATTTTGAAGGTTAGGTGCTGTGCAACTTATTCTACCAGTAGAAGCAACTGTCTGCTGAAAGTGTGCATGGATTTTTCCATCCTGGTGAATTAAAGCTAGTAGGCCTTCTACATATGTGGACCTTAATTTAGCCAAGGTTCTATATTCCAGGATCAAAGGAATAATTGGATGCTTGTCCTTTAGGTTTTCCAAAGTATCTGCCCCAGTGCTATATCCTCTTGTAGTTTTTTTGCCATGAGGCAATCCCATATCTTCAAACAATACCACGCTTAGTTGTTGAGGGGAATTAATATTGAATTCACTGCCTGATAATTCATATATTTGTTGGGTTAGTTCTTCTAGAGTCTTGGTTAGATGATTACCTATGGTTAGCAGTTCTTCTTTATTAATAGTGAAGCCTTCTTTTTCCATACCGGCTAATACTTCAACCAGGGGAATCTCAATATTGTGAAAGACTTGATCTAAATCTTCATCTTTGATTTGCTGTTCCATAATTTTTCGTAGTTCCCATACTGTTTGGCACCACAAAGCACCATACTCTTCGTACTTCTTGATGTTATCTGAAAAAAGATCTATTTGCGCCTTTTCGGCAACGTACTCATCTAGATCAGGGAATGGCCTATGGAAATAGTCAGACGATAAAGTGTTTAGGTGATAATTAGATCTTGATGGATCAAGAACATATCCTGCTATTGCAGAATCAAAGATTATTTCTCCAGGTACATCTTCCATAATTGATAACAGTGAGTACCATTCTTCTTGAAGACTATGTCCCATCCATTTTGGAGAAATTAGCTTTATTTTTTCATAGAAAGCTTGAATCATTTCTTTTTCATCATTTGTAATGTAATAAGCATTACCTTCTATAAGCAATGATATGCCTTGAATAACAGGCTTTTTTTGGTGGTTTTCATCGGTAAATACGTGGATCACCCAGGGTTCAGAAGAAGAAAAGTCTGCCTTGTTTAATGCTTCGATGTTATTTATGCGTTTCACCAAAATAGGTTTTAGGTCCTCAGTTTCACCAGGGACTCCAGCCTTTCCATCTTCGAATTTCATCTTTTTCAAGAAACTATTGAATTCCAACTTTTTATAGTTTTCGATAAGTAGTTCTTGGTTAGCAGCTTCTAAAATAAAATCATCCATATTAAAGTCTATTGGAACATTTGTGTCTATGGTAGCTAACCTTTTACTCATAAGAGCCAGTGTTCTGTTTTCTTTGATTTTGTTTCTGAGTCCATCTTTTGTTATTGTTTCTACTTTTTCTAAAAGGTTTTCAATAGACCCATATTCTTTTATTAGGATAGAGGCAGTTTTTTCTCCAACTCCAGGAACTCCCGGAATATTATCGCTTTGATCTCCCATTAATCCCTTATAGTCGATGAACTGAGTGGGTGTAAATCCATACTTATCAACCATTGCCTGATGATCGTATTCCTCAAATTCCGAAATGCCTTTTTTTGTGATGACCACTCGTGTAACATCAGTGGCTAATTGAAGTTCATCCTTATCCCCTGTAATTATTAAAGGAGCAAGGCCTTCTTCTTCAGCTCTTTTTGCTAAGGTACCTATAATGTCATCTGCTTCATAGCCTTCTAGTTCTAAATAGGGAATATTCATTGCTTTTAGTACATCCTTTAGGAGAGGAAGCTGCATAGCAAGCTCCATTGGCATCTTTTTTCTTCCCGCCTTATATTCTTCATATTCCTCATGTCTAAAAGTGGGGCCCTTCATATCAAAAGTCACCGCAATATATTGAGGTTCTCGCTCTCTTATAATCCTTTCTAAAATATTGATAAAACCGTATATGCCTTGGGTATACAGGCCATCTTTCGTTATCATAGGTCGCTGCATGGCATAATAAGCGCGATTAATAAGGCTGTTCCCGTCAATAATTACAATTACTCCACGATCCATATTTCTCCACCTTTTCCCTCATATTCATAAAGGGTTTCATTAACCCTTATTATAAAATGCCAATTACCTTCAGCATCTTTGTTGCTATTTACTATTTGAACATCCTGACCCCATTGCTTCTGTATCTGCTTTTTATAGTAGTTTTTTTCATCCTCTATGGTTTTTACATCTTCCCAAAGTAACTCTTCATCATGAGCTTCCATTCTGGCCATTGATACCACTTCTTTTGATTCTTCAGTGGGAACTGATCCAAAATCTACCATTTCAGAAGATAAGACAATACCTATAACAAGTACTACCGCTATTGCAGAAAACGTTCGCAAGTTAAATGCAGGTTTTCTCTTTAGCTTCTTATCTTCGGTTTTTTCTGAGGTAAAGCTTTTATCTACATTGTTTTTCATATCTGACTCAGGAATTTTCCATATAAAGTTTTCAGGAATTGTAACTGCTTCTATATCCTTTAACCTTTGGGAAATAATAGAAAGGTCATTGTATATTTCTTTACATTCACTACAAAATTGGAGATGTGCAGAAACTTCTTGCATCTCCTTTTCATCAAGCATATCATCCATATACAATGGAATTTTTTCTATTATCCTCTTACAATCCATTATTCGCCTTTACCGCTCTCTTTGTTATTTTAAATAAATACTCTTATTACTTAAGACGGGTTATTATTACTATTGTTCCTGACTTTCCAAGTAAAGCTCCCTTAGCCTTAGTCTGGCTCTTGAGATTCTGGATTTTACAGTGCCAATATTTATTGAAAGTATATCTACAATCTCTTCGTAGCTGTAACCTTCCACATCTCGAAGTATGATTATTTCTTTGTGATCTAAAGGTAGTTGATCCAGAATCTTTAATATATCAATAGTTTCTTCTTGATCTATGGCTAAATCTTCTGGACCTTTAGTCTTATCTGGAATCTCAATTACATATTCATCATCACCATCATTTCTATACAAGCTGTCTGCCTGTATTCTGGATTTTTTCTTTCTTAGCATGTCATAACAAGTGTTAACCACGATCCGATATATCCAAGTTTGAAATGAGCTGTTTCCTTTAAATGTACCAAGAGCACGATAGGCTTTTATAAAGCTTTCCTGGAGGGCATCCATTGCATCTTCTTGATTTTTTAGATATCTATAGGCTATGCTATAAGCCTTTCCTTGGCAAGACAAAATGAGAGTTTCAAAATCACTCTCACTTCCGTTTTGGGCTCTTTTAATTATTTTGGCTTCTTCTAGATTGCTTGCCATAGCCCTTTTTGTCTTCCCTCTACTGTGTTATACTTTAAAAGTAATATTATCTTATTTCACTTATTAATTCAAGAGGTTAACAACACATGTATGATATGCACAACCACACCCTTTATAGTGATGACAGCAATGCTACAATGCAAAGCATGATTGAAGCAGGAATCCAACAATCTCTAAAAGGAATTGCGATTACAGACCATTATGATCCTGATTACCCAACTCCTGAATTCCAATTCACTCCAGACTTTCCAGCTTATCAAAATGAAATGGAAGAATTGAGAGAAAAATATGGTGACAAAATACAAGTCATTAGGGGCATTGAAATAGGTATCCAGCACGGAAGTACTTTAGATAAATGTAAGCTCGCAGCAAAAGAATATCCTTACGATTTTATCTTAGGGTCTTTTCACTGCGCCCATGGAAAGGATCTTTATACAGATTATTTTGATGGTTGGACTGTTGAAGAGGCATACCATGGTTTTTATCAGTATGTATTAGATTGTATTGATAAATACGATGATTTCGACGTTTTGGGCCATATAAACATAGTTGATAGGTATACGTCAAGGATACCGGTTTATGACCCTTATATGGAAGAAATAGAGGCTATTCTAAGGGTTTTGGTAGACAAGGGTAAAGGACTAGAGATTAATTCAAGCAGCTTTCGTTATAATCTTGGGGATATTACAACCCCATCAAAAGAAATCCTCGCTCTATATAAACAATTAGGTGGAGAAATATTAACCTTGGGTTCAGATGCTCATTCACCTGGCCACGTTGGTTATAAGCTAGATTGGGCCGAAGATTTTGCTAAGTCTCACGGGTTTAGATATTCTGCCCACTACAAAAACCGGGTTCCAATATTTGATAAAATTTAACTTCTTATGATTAGGGTGTCAAAAGACCCTAATTAAAGAAGAACAAAATAAATCCTTGTGGATTCTGTTTGTTTCTAAAGTACTAGCTTTACATTAATAAAGTCCTGACCTTGATAATATATAAAATATCTCATGGAAAGGACTCTATTATCTCTATCAAATTCTGATACTTTCAACTTTTATAGTTCCGATATAGTAGAAAGAACTTCTTTAAAATCTGGGATTTCTGATATTTCATAGACTTTGACCCATTCTACTTTGCCATCTTCATCTATTAATATATTAACTCTTTTAGATGCATTTAATTCCTCTAAAAATATCCCATATGCCTTTGCTACTTCTCCTAGAGGATTGTAGTCCGATAACAATTTTAATTTTTCTATATTTATAACTTTTGCCCATGCTGATTTAGAAAACTCATGATCAACATTTATTCCTAGGGGTACTATGTTTTTAGCTATGAATCCATCATAGCTGAGCTCTAAGGCTCTCATGTGATCAAGTCAACCAGCTGTCCATGCTAAAGGATGCCAAGATAATAACACCTTTTTACCTATGAAATCCTTTAAGCTTACTTCTTCACCATTTTGGTCTTTTAAAGAAAAATCCGTGGCCTTATCGCCTACTCTAACTAAATCATTCATTAATATTCACCTCCATAAAATATGTTTACCCTGAGATACTATAATTAATCAATTATATTTAACCTAACCCAAGGCTTCCCATCTATCATTTAATACATCAAAGAGATACACTTGCATTGTACGGGTATTTATAGCATAGATTAATTCTCGCACAAAACTCTCCTCGTGATTTGTTCCTAAAAAGACATAGTAACATCGCTCACCATCAATTAGGACACTTTCTCCAGTCACCAAAAGTTCCATACCACTATTTAGGTATTCTTGTGTTTCACTTAATTCTGACATATAAACTTCAATATCAAGAGCTATCTGTGGATTTAACGCATCATCATATGATGATGCGCTTTCATTAATGAATTGATAACGTTCTGCATCAATTAATTCTACCACATTACTATTTTCATCTACTCTTACAAAATAAACGCCGCCTTTAAATAGATCCTCACCTAATACTTCAGAAATCTCATTAGGGTTCACAGTATAAAGAAAGCCTTCTGCAATCTCATTGTTTTCATAAAAAGTCATGGCTGGAGGATAAAGTGGTGGGAATTCCTCTTCTTCTGGGGGTGTAAGTGGAGGCGAAAACCAGACATCGTCTAACCAAATGCTGCTATTATCTTCGCCCGTTCCCCAATAAACTGCATAAAAAATACCATCTACCCGAGGCTCTCCCTGAGATTCTTCTCCAGTTTGTTTTTCAAAAAGCATTTCATCCACTGAAGTTTTATAATCTTCTTCAAAATCTAGTACACTAAAAACGCTATCATAATTCCCGATGGCTGAGAAAAACCAAGACATAACTCTCTTGCCATCATAAATAGTCCTATGTAAGAAAAAGAAGTCGCCACCATATTCATCACTATCAATTAATTCAATTCTAATGTTGTCAGGAGCTTCATTTGCCTCAGCGTAAACCCTTTCAAGGTGAATTTTACCGTTATAATCACCCTTAGGAGCTTCCGAATAAGAATTTTCAAAAGACAAGGAAACATTTAAATCCTGGTCAATATTCATTGTACAAATAACATCTCCACGATTGTAGTAATCATAAACCCATTCACCTATTAGATATTCTTTTATACCCTCCTCTGTGCTTAAATCGGGAGGAGATAACGGTGTGCTAGCATCACCACTTCCACTGCAACCAGCAATAAGTAAAACACTAATAAGTAATGCAAATACTTTCCTTGCTTTCTTCATTTTCCGCCTCCTATTCTATAATTATTCTTCAGGTTCGTTAATATAGTCAATATAATCCTTATATGCGGCATCCTCAAAATCTATAATGTTTCCATTTTTATCAGTTTCAACAAAATATACTTCTCCTGGATACATAGACTCCTGTAATATCTTATCAATTTTTTCTGAAGCAATTCTATAAAGGACACTTCCTGGAGAATCGTCCTCATAAAGAGTCATTCTTTCTGGGTAAAGAGCATCTGGGTTATACTCCTCTGTTGGCGTCCACGTAACTTCGTCAATCCAAAGGCTTTGACCATCTTTACCTTGCCCCCAATACACCCCATAGAACTTCTTGTTTTTTTCGGCCTTTATATCTGATTTTTCTCCTGTGGTTTTTTCAAATATTACCTCTTCTGGGGCATATTCAAAATTGTCAATATCCGCTAGCAAATCTAAGATACAGTTACCGTTGCCTGATGGAAACCATGACATAACACGTTTACCATCATAAGTGGTTCTATGCTTAAAGAAAAAATCGCCTCCTGGCCAATTGGGATCTGTTAGTTCAATAGTTATCAAATCTGGGCCTTCGTTAGAATCTTTATATAATCTATCAAAAATTATTTGCCCACTATAGTCACCTATAGTTTCATTTGTTTCCCGATTATAGAATAAAAAATCAACACTTGCATCCTCTTTAATAGTCATATTACAAGTTATATCACTATGAGTTAAAAGATAGTCGCTCAAAGTCTCCTTATCTGAAACCCATTCTCCAACAAGATAATCCTTTAAGTTTTCTTCACTAATTGAGTATTTTAAATACGCCTCAGCGTCTGGGTCATTAGGAGTATCTGTAAGATCTTCTCCGCCTCCGCAGCCCGCTAAAAGTAATATTCCAATAAACACTGCAAAAAATTTTATACCTACTTTCATTTTTAACCTCCATATTTTTATATCTACAGAGAATATCGAACTATTTTATTTTTTAAAATATTTCAAAGCTAATTTTCTATTTTATAGTAGCTTTTATTTCCATAATTTGCAAGAACAAGCTAGCCTTAATAAAAATACAGCCCCTCAATTATTATTTTGAAGAGCTGCAATTTTCTGGTATTATTTGCTTAAAGCTGTACAAATGGTTTCTCCCATTTCCTTGTATTTTTCGTATTCTAAACGAGCTTGTCCATCAACACTGTATTCATTAAGTTTGAATTTAATTTCATCGAAATAAGGGTTATTCACTTTAATTATAACATTGAAATCATAAGAGTACTCATAACGACTGGGTATATAGCTTACCTTCCTTCCCTCTGAATCCTCTTTTTTGAGTTCAGTCCTTTTTTCTTTTACATCCAAAGAACAGTTCGTTACATCTGTTAAACTTAAAATATCAGGATTTTCCTCTTGCAAATTTTTTGCAGAAGTGACAGTGAACTTACCAGCAGCCTCATCAATCATTACCTTTTTATCCATTCCCAATGTAAGTGTTGGTTGGAAGGCAGAAACTCTTTCCTTGTTAGCTTCACGATAGGAAAGTTGCTGCTTTATTTCTGATTGACTGGATTCACGACGTTCAAAAAACCATGGTGACAGCTTTTTCTCGCAGTCCTTGCACATACTTCCATCTTCCAACTTTTTATTGCCAAGTAAACCTATCTTACCACCGCAAATATCACAGTATTTTGCGCTAAATAAACCCATAATCTCACTCTCCTTACATTACAACCCTAGTTCCCTCTGTAGCGGCTCCTTTTTGTATTTGAAGTGCTCCATAAATATAAAGAGCAGGCACAACCAAATTAATTATTAAGCTCAGGAAATTAAAGTCATTACTAGCTACAATACTAATGCCCATTGCTACAACAGCCAAACCTGCAATAATAAAACCAAGAATGACACATGTTCCAGCAGCTTCTGGAGTTTTACATGCTTTCAATCCTTTAATTCCAGCAATAATTTGAATTATTGAAGCTAAGGCTACCATAATAGTAGTGACATAAAGAAGGCCTGTGCCTTCAGAACTTTCCATAAGTAAAACTAATGCGCTAATACCCATAATTCCTATGATGGCAGCAATTGCCGCGATGCTACCGCCTACAATCATTATGATAGAAGTTACTTTAACAAATTTCTTGCCATCCATTTCTAACCTCCACTAAATACCACTTTCTGTATAGGCCATATACTCCAACTTCTTTCCGTCAGCTATAAATGTAATTAGCACACTTCTACCACTATCTCCATACCATCCATAATATTTATACAATTGACCGCCATAATCAAGATCGCAATTCTCGTAATAAGCACCATCAATTCCAAAGAAAATATCAACAAGGTCTTGATAATTTTTTAGTTCTCCAGCCATGTTAGCATCTCTCATAACATTTAAAGCAGCTTCGAAATCACCTGAAGGAATCAAAGGATAATCATCAGGATAGACAGTTGGATCTAACTCTTCTACATCTACTGTATATACAGCCCCGCTAGAGGAAGCGCCTTCTCCTCCACCTGCTCCTCCGCCACAAGCAACTAATGTAAAAATCATAAATGCTGCTACTAAAATAGCTATAGTTTTTTTCATCTTATTTACCTCACTTTTTTGTATTCTTTATTTTTTATCAATTTGTTTTTATTCTAAATCTAATGCGTCTATTACTACTTCTGGTTCTACAGTGCTAGTAAGTGAAAGAACAAAATTCCCTTTCATTGCTAATACTGTATATTTAAGAGGATCCGCTTCATCATAAACTTCAACATATTCAATCCATACTTTATGGTCACTATTATCTATACGCTTTTCATAGTCTACATCATCCCATGTTTGTATGCTGAAGAGTTCTTGAGAGTAGCTGGCATCATTTAATACGTATGCGTCAAACCACATATCCCAGTCACCATATCCGATATATACTCCAGTGTCTCTATCCTCTACATTAACCTCTGATCCATCAATTCCTAATAAGTCAATCAGTGTCATCTCTACTTCTTCTACAGTGTACATAACTGCGTTAGCAGAACCGCCGTCTCCGCCGTTAGTGTCTACATCAACATTGCCTTCAGCTCCACCACCACAGGCTACAAGTGCGAACACCATAAATCCTACCAACAATAATTTTGTGAACTTTTTCATCTTTTATCCCTCCTTTTTATAGATGTGCAATATTTGCTTACGGTATCTCTACTTTATCACTTGCTTTTTCCTTTGTACCTAGCCGCTACGGTTAGTTTTTACATATCCATATACACTCAAAGCGTCATGATTCGGGTTTATTAATAAAATACATTTTTTAATCTAGATCTAATGCATCTATTAGTACTGCATGCTCTACAGGACTACTAACTGTAATAACCAGATTTCCCTTTATCTTTTTTCCCTCTTTTAAATATTAATATTTCTTCACGGTACTTCTACTTTATCATTTGTTTTTTCTTTTGTACCTAGCCTCTACGAGTAGGTTTTAATAAATTAACTTTACATAAAAAAATAACCGCAAGGCCCGATATTGGCCTTGCGGTTATTACATTTGTTCTTTTGAATTTTCTCTAGTTACTCAAAATCTCTTGCTGCCTTAAGGCCAAAAGCTGGCTCAGCCTTTCTTGCGGCTCGATTTATTGCCCTTGCCATAATATCTGTGGCCAAGGCTCCAAGGGCATCAGGATTTACTTCCACTTCTCCTGTGGCCATTACGAAAATGGTATCTCCATCAGCAGATGTATGCACTGGTCTTATAGCTCTAGCATATCCATTATGTGCAATAGAGGCCAGTTTATTTGCTTGATCTTTATTTAGTTTTGCATTAGTTACTATACATCCTAATGTTGTGTTGCCGCTGAAAACATTACGGTTTCCAGAAATTTCACCCTTCATTACTTCTTCTGTGTTGGATAGTTGGCTTTTATCTTCTGATAAAATTCCAGCTATTCTTTTTCCTGTATCTACATCTACAATATCACCAAGTGCATTAACCGCAACAAGGGCAGCAATCTGAACTCCACCAATTTCAACAGCATAAATACCCAAACCAGATTTCATCATCCGCTCAATACCAAGATACTTGCCTACAGTAGCTCCAGCGCCAGCGCCAACGTTGCCTTCCTCTGGGTTATTTGATTCAGAGGCTTTACATGCTTCGTATCCCATTTCTCTATCGGGACGAACTTTTGGGTCACCAACTACTAGGTCAAAAAGGGAAGCGCCACAAACTATTGGGACTATGCCAACTCCAACATCAAATCCCACTTCTTTTTCTTCCAAGTAAGCCATTGCACCGTCACCTGCAGCTAAGCCGTAAGCCGAACCTCCAGAAAGCATTACACAATGAATTTGTTGTACCATATTTACTGGTTTTAACAATTCTGTCTCTCTTGATGCTGGACCTCCTCCACGAACATCAACTCCAGCATGGGCCCCTTTTTCACAAATAATAGCTGTACATCCAGTATCACCCTTTGGGCTATTTGCATGTCCAACTTTTATTCCTTTAATATCCGAGATCTTTATCTCTTTCATTTTTCTTCCTCCTTAGAAAAAAGGATGAGCTTAGCCCATCCTTTTTTGCATTTTTACATATATATTTCTTAGATAGCCATTATAGCAGGAATTGCCTGAATTAATGCAATTACAACACCTACCACAGCTTCTCCACCTAAAAGACCTGAAGCAATAATCATTCCATTCCCACTTGTTTCAAACTTAGGTACAAACTTTTGTACTATGAAACGAGCAGCGCCACCTACGAAGGCCGTCATAGAAAGATAGAAAGGTAAATACACTCCAAGTCCTAAGGTCATAACTGGAAAATTCAAAACATAAAGAAGGATCCCAAGTCCAAGACCAATAAGGAAAGATGTCAAATGAGGAATACCACCTACCATCGCAGCAACAGCTGCCGCTTGTGGAGCCACAAACATTTCAGGATTACCGAAAGCTGTTGGTCCATAGGCAGTAAGGATAATATAGAATACGCCTACTGATACGAAGGCACCAATTAGCCCGCCAATACACTCAGCAATCCACTGTGCCTTGGGGTCAGTTTTAAGAATGTGACCAGCTTTAAAGTCATTCATTACATCACCCGCTAGTCCGCAAGCGATGGCAACTATAGCTGCTACAAAGAACGCTTCTGTTTGTCCAATACTGGAAGCTGCTTTAGCTGCCAGTAATACGATTATTCCAAAAACTTCCATGGGGTTGATTCCAGATTGACCAACCATCTGAGCTGACATTGATGTAGCAAGCCATACTCCGAGAATTGTAATTATACTAGCTACTATTCCCATTCCAGCTACTGTTGTAAATAAAGCAGCTAGTAATACCATTGCAATAGGTGCCCATCTTAGGCTAATAAAGCCTTGTCCCAAAGCTTCTTTACTAAACATTGGTCCAAATATTTCTTTAGCCTTAGGAAGTATTCCCTTTACAATAATACCAATTCCAGTACCTACCATAAGACCAATTCCCAAGGATGCCTTTATAGCGCCAGCTGTGGCACCATCCCACCAACCTAGCTCAGTTCCTCCTAGCAAAATACCGAAGTCACCTATAATGGCTCCTAAGAACCAGACTCCCACAAATACAGGGCCTATTACATAGCCTACACCAACTAGCATTGGTGACCACCATATTCCAGCTAAGGAACCATAACCCATCATTTTAGGACTTAGCCATGCTGCAGGGAATGCAACAAACCAGTCTCTTACCACTGTAAAAGCAGCGGCAAGGCCCATAGATGTAAATAATGTTATGGATTTTTTCCCTCCTGCATCACCAACTAATATGGTTTCCGCTGCGGCTTGACCCATAGGATAAGGTAGTTCTTTTGTTACAACAAAATATTTTCTGATTAATGCAGTAAAAATAAGTCCAA
>CAYLIF010000007.1:0-42525 GCA_964383845.1 uncultured Oscillospiraceae bacterium | reverse complement strand
AGTTCTTTTGTTACAACAAAATATTTTCTGATTAATGCAGTAAAAATAAGTCCAAGTATTACACCACCCAAAACAACTGTCATGATTTTCAACAAGTCCAAATCTGCATCAGGGTTAAGCATAAAGATTCCTGGCAATGTAAATGCCAAGCCTCCAGCAGTCATTGCCCCTGCTGACATTGCAGTATGGGTTACGTTGATTTCATTGATATTTGTTCGGCCAAACAGCTTCAAAAAGAACATGGACACTAGAGCTACGAAAATAATTGGCCATGGAAGGGCACCTAACTTTAGTGCTACATACATGGAGCTCATGGTTAGAACCACTGCACCTGCAGCACCAATAAGCATGCCTCTTACTGTCAGTTGTTCTTTAAACGAAGTTGCGTACGTTACGCCTTTTCTTTCCTCCGTCATGATAGAAAACCTCCTTTCAATTATAACTAATTATAACTTTAAATTAGCATAGCATATTCGGTTTTAAAATGCTATGTTACTACCCAAATAAGACTCTCTCATACTCTATAATGCCATCAATCATAGTTAACTCTACCTCTAAATTTAAGAGGTTTTCATCTTTTGTCTTAATTATGTCGTCTGATAAAACAACTAAATCTGCTAATTTTCCGACTTCGATACTTCCTTTAATAGATTCTTCGTAACTGCTATAAGCACCGTTTATGGTATATAGGCGGATTGCTTCCAACGGTGTAACGGCTTGAGTCTTGTCAGTTTGCATACCACTAACACGGTCTATTCGATTTACTGCAGCATCTATAATTGCAATTGGCTGGACAGGACCTGATGGGGCATCGCTGGCTATTGAAACTCTAACGCCTTCATCCATCATGGATCTTAATGCACTAAAATATTTCATTCTGTCTCCATAAAATTTGGTGTAGTTTCTTCCATTCCAGGCAATAAATCCAGGATTACAAGTTGGGCATATGTTTAATTTAGCCATTCTTTGAATTAAATCCTGATCAACAAGTGTACAATGTTCTATTCTATGTCTTGCTTCAGGTCTAGGATTGGTGGCAAATGCATATTCGTAGCCTTCCACCATAAATTCAACGGCTAAATCTCCAACGGCATGGGCCGTTGCCTGACAACCAGCATCATTGATTTTCTTTATATACTCCTTTACTTCTTCTCTTTCCCATCCAAGAATTCCCGGCATATCAGGATCATGGCTGTATGGCTCACGGGTAGCACATGATGGGCCACTGGTTCCACCATCAATCATAAATTTACTAGAACCAATACGGAAGTATTTATCACCTAAGCCGGTTAGTATCCCTAGAGCGAAAAGATGATCATTTTCTTCAATTGCAAAAGATTTTCCATAAACATTATGAATCAGCATATATTGTCTTGGTTTAAACCTTCTAGATTTACATAGTTTTTGCATTATCCTATATGAAGAAGTCATGAATTCACCAGCATCATGAACAGAGGTGATTCCATTTTTTAAAAGAAGGTCATTTGATTTCATGGCAGCATTAATCTGTTGGTCTTCAGTATATAAAACCTTACTCCAAAGTAAAAAGTGGGTGTGGTCTTTAACCATACCGGTAAGCTTACCATTTTCAACTACTATTTCATTTTCAGGATATTTCTCAGCATCTTTTGCTGTTTTGACATCAATCTCTTCTAAGGCTAATGAGTTATATATACAAATATGACCACAAGTTCTCATACATTGAACTGGGTTGTTTGGAGCTGCTTCATCTAATTCTTCTATAGTTATATGTCTTTTTTCCAAGATGCTATTTTGATCATAACCCATCATAGAAATCCATGCTCTAGGACCTCTGCTTTTTGCTGCTTTCCTTATCAAGTCAAGTATATCCTTAATTGAAGGACAGTTATCATAAGATGTGTTAATAATAGATGCGTTTTCATCATCTCCAAAGAAGCCATTTAATATTGGATGGTAATGGGTATCAATAAAGCCTGGCATCAATGTTTTTCCTTGTAAATCAATTATTTTCGTAAATTCGTCTGTGATTGATAAGAGATCCTTTGTTTTGCCGACAAAAACTATTTTATTATCTTTTATACCAACGGCCTCTTCAATATCATCCTTATCATTTACAGTGATAACACTGGCATTAATGAAAGCTGTGTCAATATATGAATAATCAAAATTCATTTTTCCCTCCCTAGATTAATCTTGCAACTTTTCAAGATAGACAAAAAGCTCCAAACTGGAGCTTTATCTCATGTCTTACAGAGCTCAGAGACATCCAGTAAGAGTTAACATAAGTAATGTCATAAGAGCTATAATCGCAATTTTCTTCATTTACAATTCCCCCCTTTGTTAAATTCGGTTATTATAATATGAGTACTGCCTATTTCTTTTCCCAATGTTTTATAAGATTTGTTAATACTCGGTTCACAGGTGTAGGAATCCCCTGTTTTTCTCCTTCTCGTAGAATTCCTCCATTTATCATATCTATTTCTGTTCGCCTTTTATTCATTACATCTTGTAACATAGATGACTTGTTGTTTGCTGTGTTTTTACATATCTCAAGAGTGTGGGTATAAGGATCATAATCACTAAGTTGAATGTTTTTGCTTTTCGCAACAGCAACTGCTTCATCTGTGGCTAATTTCATAATATCTAATAGCTCAGGATAATCTAATAATTCTCCGTTATGAAGACCTGTTATTGCTGTTAATGAGTTTATCCCTACGTTTACAATTAGTTTGTCCCATATTAATCCTAAAATATTATCGGAAATTTCCGTTTCTAGGTCAACGCCTTTAAAGTTTTCAGCTATTTCTTCTATACGTTTTGTTTTTCTTCCATCCAGTTCACCAATAATGGTTTTGCCAAAACCTGCATGGCATATTTGCCCAGGTCCTTTCATATATGCTCCATGGGCTGTTGTACCACCTATTACATTCAGTAGCCCAACTTCTTCTCCAAGAAGGTCTATATTTCCCAAACCATTTTGTAAAGTAAGAACCAAAGTCTCTTCACCGAAAATTTCTTGTGCTTCATGAACAGCTGTTTTCGTAAGTGTTGATTTAACGAAAACAATAGCTAAATCAGCTTCTCCAATCTCAGAAGAATTAAGGCTTGCTTTTACATCAGGAAAAATGAGAGTTTCTCCATCTTCTTCTATTATTAAACCATTCTTATTGATTGCATCAATGTGCTCTTTCCAAATGTCTAGAAGATACACTTGGTTTTCTTTAGATTGTGACAGTTTGCCTCCATAGAGACACCCCATGGCACCTGCTCCAATAATCGCTATTTTCATTAGCACAGCCCTTTCTTAATAAAGTCTGCCCAAATCAACTTCTTTGTTAAAGGAATATTCTGGTGTTGGGAATTCGCCGGAAATTGTTTCACTGTGGAATTCATTTAATGCTTCCACCATTACTGTTCTTATTTGTGCATATTGTTTTACAAATTTTGGCTTAAATCCATCATACATTCCAAGAAGATCTTGAGTAACTAAAACCTGGCAGTCCACATCGGGACCAGCACCAATACCTAGTATAGGAACTTTCACAGAATCTGTTACTGCTTTAGCAACTCCTTTAGGTACACACTCTAAGACAATTGAAAATGCGCCACATTCTTCTAAAACTTTAGCATCTTCAATGAGTTTTTTTGCACTTTCTGGAGTACCGCCTTGAACCTTAAATCCACCTACTGCTGTAGCTGTTTGAGGTGTCAATCCAATGTGACCCATAACTAGAATACCAGAGTTTACTATGGCCTTAATTCGGCTGGCCATTTCCACACCGCCTTCAAGTTTTATACAATCGCATCCTGTTTCCTTAACCAGTCTCACAGCATTGCGAACAGCTTGTTCGTCACTTTCATGGTAAGAGCCAAAGGGCATATCACCCACAATCCACGTATTAGGTGCTCCCTTAACCACAGGTCGGATATGATGGATCATTTCTTCCATGGTTACAGGAGTAGTGCTTGCATAACCTAGCATTATCATTCCCAAAGAATCTCCTACTAGAATTATTTCGACTTTTGAATCGTTAACAATAGATGCCATAGTATAATCATAAGCAGTTACGTAACTAAATTTCTTTCCCTCTTCTTTAAATTTTTTAAAGTCCATTATAGTCATTTTTTGTTTTTCACTCATCTTAAACCTCCTATGGTTTCTAAGGTACTATTCTTCTTCTAAAGGAATACTACAGTTATGATAGACTCTCTGAACATCGTCATTTTGCTCAAGTTCTTCAACAATTCTTTTTAGATTCTTTATATCATGTTCTGTTTCAGGACATGCTTCCATGCTTGGTAGATATTCTATATCCGCCTCTAACAATTCATATCCTGCTTTTTTCAGTGCATCTTTAACATCGGTGAACTGATCAGGGCTAGTTAATATATCGAAACTATCATCATAAACTATAAAGTCATCAGCCCCTGCATCAAGTGCTTTTTCCATAAGTTTATCTTCTTCTATGCCGGCAATTTTTTCAATTATTATCAAACCAGTTTGGGCAAACATATAACTTACGCACCCTTGGGTTCCCAGGTTTCCACCAAATTTATCTAAAATATGTTTGATAGCAGATGCAGTTCTATTTTTGTTGTCAGTTAACACATCAATTATAATAGCTACTCCACCTGGTCCGTACCCTTCAAATAATCCAGCTTCATAACTTTCTCCACCCAATTCTCCCGTTCCTTTTTTTACGGCTCGGTTGATATTGTCATTTGGCATGTTGATTGCTTTTGCCTTATCAATAGCGTGCTTTAAAGATATATTATAATCAGGATCACCACCATTCTTTGCGGCAACTGTTATAGCTCTAGCATATTTTGTAAAAACTGCTGCCCTTTTTGCATCCTGCGCCGACTTCCTACCTGCAATTGTTCCGTGCCTACCCAATTTAGACGCCTCCCTACTTCTTTGAATTACTCGTTTATAATCCAGCTATTTTTCTGTATTATACTACTTTTTTCCATCTTTTTCAAGGTTCTTATGTGCTGTAGCCATCATTAACTTGATTCGATTTAGTTGGTTTACATCGGAAGCTCCTGGGTCATAATCAATGGCAGCAACGTTTGCATAAGGATTTCTTTGTCTCAAAGCTTTCATCATCCCTTTTCCACTTATGTGATTTGGAAGGCAGGCAAAGGGTTGTAGACAAACAATATTTTCTACTCCTGAATCAATTAGGTCAACCATTTCTCCAGTTAAAAGCCATCCCTCTCCAGATTGGTTTCCTAGGCTTATAATTTCGCTAGCTTTATCTGCAATATCTTCTATTCTCATAGGCTCATGAAATCTTATACTCTCTCTTAAAGCTTTTCTGGCAGGGCCTCTATACCATTCAATAATACCCATACCCATTTTGTTGGCTCTCATAATCTTATAGGTACCGCTTAGGTGTCTAAAGTTAAACTCTTTGGAGTACATTCCGTACAAGAAGAAATCCACTAAGTCAAGAACTACAGCCTCTCCCCCTTCCTTCTCAATTATTCCCACAATATCATTGTTCGCAGTGGGATGATATTTAACCAGTATTTCTCCTACAACTCCCACTTTGGGTTTAACTATATCATTTAAAGGTAGTTCATCAAAAGCTTCAACAATTTTTTTAAGAATTTTCCGATAGTGAAAAGTATTACCTGTTTCTACATTCCTTTTAGCAATCTCAGCCCATTTTCTGTGTAGTTCGTCTGCCGATCCTTCTATTTTTTCATAGGGTCTTGTGGCATAAAGAACTCGCATGAATGTATCTCCATAGATTCCAGCCATAAGAATTTTCTTGACCAAACCAAAGGATAGTTTGAAACCAGGGTTTGCTTCAAGGCCTACAATATTTACACTAATTACTGGTATTTGATCTAATTCTAAATCTTCCAATGCTTTCCTTAAAAGAGATACGTAATTAGAGGCTCTACATCCTCCTCCTGTTTGAGACATTAGAATTCCAGTCCGATTAAGATCATATTCTCCAGACTTTAAAGCAGATATTATCTGGCCTAAAGTAACAATTGTGGGATAACATGCATCATTGTTAATGTACCTTAAACCCTCCTCAACAGCATTCTTATCTACAGGAGGTAATAAAACAGCATTATATCCGCTTGTGTTTAATGCCGATTCTATAAACTCAAAATGTATTGGAGACATTTGAGGCATTAGCAATGTGTACTTATCCTTTTTACGCATCTTCTTTGTGAAGATTTTTCTATAATAATTATCTGTGGGGGGTGTTGGTAACACCTTATTTTTTTCTCTTTCTTTTATTGCTGCTTTTAAGGATCTGATTCTTATCTTAGCGGCACCTAAATTCGCCCCTTCGTCTATTTTAAGGACTGTGTAAAGTTTGTTGTTATTTCTTAATATTTCTTCTACTTGATCAGTTGTAACTGCATCTAAGCCACATCCAAAACTGTTGAGTTGTACTAACTCAATATTCTTTTGTGTGCCTGCATAATTTGCTGCCTTGTAAAGTCTTGAGTGATACATCCATTGATCCAAAACTCGAAGTGGTCTGGGAAGATCTCCTAAGTGGGCTACCCCATCTTCTGTAAGCACTGCCAGGCCAAAACCAGTAATAAGTGTGTCTATCCCATGATTAATCTCAGGATCCACATGATATGGTCTCCCTGCTAGTATAATACCTTTACGATTATTGTCTTCAATCCATTTTAAAGTTTTCTCAGATTGTGTTCTTATGTCTCTTTTGAATCGTATATCTTCTCTTCTGCCTTTTTCCACTGCATCTCTAATATCTTCAAAGCTAAAGCCCTTTTCTTTGAATGTCCTAAGCAACTCTCTCACTAAAAACTCATCATTATCATAGGGAAGGAATGGATGGGTAAATTCAACGTTGTTGTTTTTGAAAAGTTCATCCATATTCTTTCCAACAACTTCAGAATATGTAGCAACAATTGGGCAATTATAATGGTTATCTTGGCCTTCGTCTTCACTGCGTTCATAGTTAATGCTTGGATAAAATATCCATTTAACATCGTTATTAACAAGCCATTTAATATGGCCGTGTACTAGCTTTGCAGGGTAGCATGCTGTATCTGAGGATATACTTTCCATTCCAGACTCATACATTGTCTTGTTAGATGTGGGTGATAGTAAAACACGGTAACCTAGAGTATCAAAGAAGGTAAACCAGAAGGGATAATTTTCAAACATGTTAAGAACCCTAGGTATCCCTACTGTTCCAATAGAATCTTCCACTGGTCTAGGTTGATATTCAAAGAGACGTCTATATTTATATTCAAACATGTTGGGAATGCTTAAAGAAGGTGCTGTCTTTCCTTCTCCTTTTTCACAGCGATTTCCGGTTATAAATCGGGAACCATCATTAAAGGTGTTAATTGTTAGCATACAATTGTTCTCACAGCCTTTACACCTTGTATGAGAGCTTTTAACTGCAAAAGATTGTAGGTTTTCTTGAGGAATTAAAGTAGATTTTTCTTCTTTATTCCAGCTTTCTAAAGCAATTAAGGCGGCACCATAGCCTCCCATTAGCCCTGCTATATTTGGGCGAACTACATCCTTGCCAACTATATTCTCTAAGGATCGTAATATGGCATCACTTAAAAAGGTACCCCCCTGAACTACAATCTTGTCTCCTGCGTCTTCAGGATTTCTGAGTTTTATAACTTTGTACAATGCGTTTTTTATAACGCTATATGAAAGGCCTGCAGAAATATCTCCTATGGTTGCCCCTTCCTTTTGAGCTTGCTTTACCTTAGAGTTCATGAATACTGTACAACGAGTTCCAAGATCAACGGGAGACATAGCAAATAGTGCTTCATTTGCAAAGGAAGGAGCATCTAAATTGACGGATTTCGCATATGTTTCTATAAAGCTCCCGCATCCTGAACTACAAGCCTCATTTAGCATTATATTGTATATGGCACCGTCTTTAATTCTCATGCACTTCATGTCTTGGCCGCCAATATCAAGGATAAAGTCTACTCCTGGCAAAAATTCTTCTGCAGCCTTATAATGAGCCATGGTTTCTATCTCTCCCATGTCTACAAAAAATGCAGATTTTATAAGGCCCTCTCCATATCCCGTAACACAAGAATAGGCAATTGATGCTGTTTCTGGTAATTTATTGTAAAGTTCCCCAAACATCTCTAAACACGCATCTAGAGGTTTACCTTCGTTAGATCTATAGTATTGATAAACTATTTGTTTTTCTTTGTTTATTAGTACCGCTTTTGTTGTAGTTGATCCTGCATCAATACCTAAAAAGCAAGGTCCTTCAGCATCCTTGATATCACTAAATTCTACAGAATGTTCATTATGTCTAAGGATAAATTTTTCGTATTCATCCCGTGATTCAAACAAAGGTTGTAAATATTTGACTTCTTGCAGTTCTGTAGGGTCTTTGGTTTTCAGTTTTTCTATAATTCTTCCTATTGATTTCTTTTCATACTTCTCAGATATATAGGCTGCACCTAGAGCAACAAAATACTGGGAATTCTCTGGGAAGATCACTTCTTCTTCAGATAATTCCAAGGTCTCAATAAAACGTTTTCTCAATTCACTTAGGAAATAAAGAGGGCCACCTAAGAATGCAACATTTCCTTTGATAGCTCGACCACAAGCCAATCCAGATATGGTTTGGTTAACAACTGCTTGAAAAATTGAAACTGATAAATCTTCTATTGAAGCTCCTTCATTTATTAGGGGTTGAATATCTGTTTTAGCAAACACCCCACATCTTGCAGCGATTGGATATATAATTTTATAGTTTTTAGCAGCATCATTAAGGCCATTTGCGTCTGTATTTAAAAGCACAGCCATTTGGTCCACGAAAGCTCCCGTACCCCCTGCACAGGTTCCATTCATTCTTTGCTCTAATGACCTACCATAGAATGTCATCTTTGCATCTTCCCCACCTAATTCAATTGCTACGTCTGTTTTTGGTATTAATCGTTCTACTGCTTCGCTACTAGTAATGACTTCTTGCTCAAATGGAATTTTCATAATTTGGGACAAAGTAAGGCCACCACTACCGGTAATTACCATGTGGACTTCTTCATCGCCTATTTCTTCATATAATTTAGTCAGCAAATCTGCCACTTTATCAAACACGTTGGACATATGTCTTTCATAAACTGAATATACTATTTGATCTTCATAATCCAATAGAACCAGCTTAACTGTGGTGGATCCTACATCAATGCCTAGTCTCATATTCCCCTAATCTTTCTCCCATTAAAAAAGGCTCCTAGCTTATACCAGTAACCAAATACACCTATATAATTATACCATATCCCTATAATTAATGCATAAAAAAGCATTTTTTTCAGGGTGTTTTTTGAACCAATACCTGGGCTATTGAAATAGCCCAGGTATTGGATATAGTTGTTTTATATTCCTATGAGGCATTAATAATTCGATAAATCATTACTGCTGCCTCTGCTCTTGTAGTGCTTTTCGTTGGAAAGAATCTTTTAGAAGAATTACCTTGAATTATCCCTAGTGATTGTGATAAAGCTGTATAGCCTCTGTACTCAGGCTTTATATAATCTTTAAAAACATTTCTATATATTTGGTAGTGTTGTCCGGCTTTTTCTAGGCCCAGATAACGGATTGCAAATTTAGCTGCGTCCTGCCTTAACAGCAGGCCATCGGGATTTATCTCATCTGATTCAATGATTCCATTTTGCTCAAGCATCCAGTAAAGTTCTTCTTGATCCATATAATTATAGTCTTTTGAATATAGATAACGGAAGAATTCTTTCTGACTTATAGCATTATTTCCCGCAAAATTTTCTCCTTCTAAGTAATAGCTGTTTTCTAATAATATGTTCACTACATTCTCGTACCATTTACCCTTAATATCCTTGTAACCATCAATCTTATTATCACGGAATATTTTGCCTGTATAATCAATTAATTCCCCATTTGAAGGATTAATTTGATAAGAAATATTATCAGTAAATGCATATGCAAGCCTAGGACTATCCTCTATCAGTATATAGGTTAAATCAAAACTTGATTTTTTTGCAAATATGTCAAAGGCTTCTTTGTTGCTGATAATTTTTCCTATCTCTGGAAACTTAATATCTTTATTCCAATTTGTATAGTAAGACACTACTTTGCCTTCATCTTTTGTTACAGTTACTGTGATATTATTATCTACTACAGGTAGGTTCCCTTCTTGCCTAGTATATGTAAGGTAATAACCATCAAAGTTATCACTGTAAATACTAGCAAATTCGTTGTATTTAAGATTTTTATTCTTTTCTGGAGATAATGTGGCGATTATTTTTTCAGCTGCCAACTTTGCTGATTCATAAGAAATTCTTTTTGTTTTATTGCTATAGTCAGTGTATATGCTGAAGTTTATAAGCTCGCCAGTCCTTGCGTCTATAGATCCTCCACCTTTTTCATAAGATAAATACCATACATATTGCTCTGCAAATATATCCTTAGATAAAGATACATAATCTAACTTGCCAAGATTTGAAAGAGAGGGTAAACTTTTTTTCAAAATATTAGCTGCTTCTTCTTGGCTTATTAATCCCTCTACATTCGACACTGCGTTTTCTTCAATAGGAGATAATGAATCTGAATCTCCAATACCTCCCAGGTCTCCTGCACCCCCTTCTCCTTCTGGGTATATTGAATAATCACTGAACTCGATTAATTTTCCTGTCAATGCATCAATCCCCCAATTTTGTGTGGGAATAGTATATGATAAGAAGGTTTTTGCTATTTGCTTATCATAGTCATTATGGATTCTATAAGCTAATTCCGTTCCTATATTTGCTAAGTATGATTCTTTACCTTTATCTAGGCTTATTATTTTTTCAGGAGCAGGGAAGGTGCTTTTATTTAAATACCCTAAATTATCAGAGCTATATTCAATAACTTGATGAGAATCCGAATTTATTCCCACAGTCATATGAATAAAATCAACCTTTACATCATTTATATATAGATCAAAGTTGTAGGTCTTTACATTTCCGTAGCCATAATAAGTGCTATACCTGATGTCATTAAATTCTTTGGGTAAAACCTTCTTAAGGAATGATAGGGCAATTTTTTCTCCTTCCTTTTTGCTTAGGCTCCCAAAACTTTGTGAATAATTACCATCTTCATAACGATTAAAGTTTCTTAGTAAGCCATTACTGTCTACTACCGCATAAATACTTTTTGTATATTTCGGCTGATTCCAATTTAATGACCACATTTTACTGCCTTTATCGCTAGCCATATCTCCTTCCCAAGTTGAATAGGTGAAATTAGTATAGCTATCTTCAATTGTGATAAGATTTTTTACAACACCTATGGCTGATTCTAGTTCTTTGCTATCAGATTGCGCGCCATATGTAGGTACCGTAGAAACAAGAATCAGTGCAGGAACAATTATCAGACTTAATAATTTCTTCATAAGTTCTCCCCCTAACATTAAATAATAAGCAAAGTTTTTTCAATGTCTTTGACGGAGAATCTAAAAGGATGTTCCCGTCTTTTACTGAATATATTATAACCAATTGTTGTCAGATTAACCACTTTTAATAACTTAAAATTTATTGAAATTGGCAATTGTTAGATGTAAATTTTCAATTTAATAGTGTATACTATCTGAATGGCTACTATGAATTTACAAGTAAATACTATCAATATATAAGGGGCCCTTCAATTATGATAAGAAAGATTTTAATTACAATATTAATCCTTTGTATAAGCACTTCTTTGGCATTTGCAACACCAAGGGATGCTCAGCTTCATTGGGCTAGTACCGAAATTAATACTTTGATAGAAAATGGAATAATGATAGGATACGAAGATGGTAGGTTTAAGCCAAGTAGAAATATCACGAAAGAAGAAGCTTGTGTACTTTTTGTGGGATTTGCAAAACAGCAAGGATTAATTCTAGATGAAGAGCTACATATAGACGATAGCCTTATCATTCAAGATGCTCAAAACCTTTGGTCACTGAAAGAAATCCACTATCTATATAAAGCTGGTATTATAAACACTGATTCAAAAAATTACATTAAACCTTTTGACCCATTAACAAGAGAAGAAATGGCTCAAATGCTATACAACTACTTTACCCACTTCGGTATTTTGGATGAAATGGAATTAAAGCAGCTACCTTCATTTAAAGATGTAGAAGACAATAATTACAACATTCCAATTACTATAATGCATAAGGCAGGAGTTCTCAATGGATACCCAAACGGAACATTTAAACCTAAAAACAAGGTATCTAGAGCTGAATTGGCCAGCATTCTTTATAAAATTTCTTCATTAGAAGCAATTGCGCCAACAATAACTCTACCTAAAAGCAACGTAATACAAGTTCCCTACCTTAGCCAAATATACTTAGTGAATGCTTGGGTAGGCTGCGAAGCTGCTTCCCTGTTGATGGGCTTACACTCTAAAGGCTACGCTAAAAATACTGACCTTAAAACTTTTTTAGATGCATTACCTAAACACGAATCCAATCCAGCTAAAGGCTTTGTTGGGTCCCCCTACATTGCAGATAAGAGTAAAAAAACTAGAACTACTATATATCCAAGCCCACTTGTAAATTGGGCACAATTATACGGAAATGTTGCGGATTTCTCAGGCAGCTCAATTCAGGAACTAAAAGCAGAACTTCTTGATGGTAATCCAGTAGTTGTTTATGTAACTCTTTATTGGGAAAAACCATTTTATAGAGATTATTTGATTGAGGGAACAAATCAACGTTTGCTGTCTAATAACCATGTTGTCTTGGCAAAGGGATACGACAGTGTGAAGAAAAAATATTTTATAGCTGATCCTTACAACAAAGACAACCCAAGTAAAGAATATGAGTATTGGATAGATAGCTATACTTTCGAGTCTCTATATAATGAAAGAAAACATGCCATAGTTGTGGAGTAAAAAAGGAAATTTTCATGCAAAATCAAAATCAAAATCCAAATTCAAATAGGGCTAATAGTGAGTTTATCCCTCCCACTTTAAACAAAATGGGATATATGCCAGTAGGAAAACTAACCATGACAATGTCGTGGCCTGCAATGCTTTCTATGTTTATACATTCCTTGTATAGCATAGTTGACAGTATTTTCGTAGCAACTATAAGTGAGTCCGCATTAACCGCTGTAACTTTGGTTTTCCCAATTCAAATGATTATGATTTCCTTAGCTGTAGGTACTGGAGTTGGTGTTAATTCATTGATTGCTAGAAGACTTGGAGCACATCGATTTGAAGAAGCGGATTCAGCTGCTAGTCATGGACTACGATTATCTTTTGTTAATTGGTTGATGCTAGGAGTCTTCGCTATATTTTTCTCTAAGATATATATTCAGTTTTATACAAATACCCCCTATGTCCTTCAAGAAGGTACTTTGTATCTTCAAATAGTTACCGGTTTTTCTATATTTCTTTTTCTTCAAATTAATACAGAAAAAATTCTTCAGGCAACAGGAAATATGATATTCCCTATGCTTTGTAGCTTAACAGGAGCCATTATAAACATAATAGGTGATGCTTTACTTATATTTGGCTTAGCCGGATTTCCGAAGATGGGCCTTGTAGGTGCCGCCATAGCTACAATAGTAGGTCAAATAGTAGCTATGAGTTTGGGTTTCTTTTTGCTTTTTGCTTTCAAACACGATGTAACTGTAAAAGTTAAGGGGTTCCGTTGGAACAAAGCAATAGTTAGAGATATCTATCTAGTTGGTTTCCCCGCCATTATTATGCAAGCTATAGGCTCTGTGATGCTTTTTATAATCAATTGGATCTTGGCTGGTTATTCAGAAACTGCAGTAGCGGTAATGGGTGCTTACTTTCGTTTACAGTCCTTCGTATTTATGCCTCTTTTTGGCCTTAGCCAGGGAGTAATGCCAATAATCGGTTACAATTTTGGTGCCCGAAACAGAGAAAGATTAATGCATTCATATTTCTTCAGTTTAAAAGCCGGAATGGTAATCACGTTTTTTGGCATGATAATATTTCTTGCTTTTCCAAAAGAGCTACTTGGTATATTCAGTGCATCAGAAGGAATGTTAGAAATTGGTATTCCAGCATTACGAATTATTTCTATAGTGTTTATTCCTGCAGCTTTTGGAATTATGAGCGGTACATTGTTCCAGGCTACAGGTCATGGACTAATAAGTTTAGGCCAGTCCCTGATTAGGCAGCTAATTGGAATTGTCCCCTTAGCCTATCTTCTTATTTATCTTTATGGACTTTCTGCTATTTGGTGGGCATGGCCCTTAGCTGAAATCCTCTCAGTTATTTACACCCTTATATTCATGAGAAGGGTCTATAAAAAAGACTTGGCACATTTATAGTGTCAAGCCTTTTTTTGATAGCTACTCCAAATAATCTCTTAACTTTTTACTACGAGAAGGATTACGAAGCTTGCGAAGTGCTTTTGCTTCAATCTGCCGTATTCTCTCCCTTGTAACATTAAATGTTTTTCCAACCTCTTCAAGGGTTCTTGTTCTCCCATCTATCAAACCAAATCTTAGTTCCAAAACTTTTTGCTCCCGATCAGTTAATGTCCCTAAAACTTCCACTAACTGCTCCTTTAACATTGAGTAAGCCGCGGCTTCTGCCGGTGCAATTACATTCTCATCCGGTATAAAATCTCCTAGATGGCTATCTTCTTCTTCACCAATAGGTGTCTCTAGAGATACTGGATTTTGAGCGATTTCCAATATTTCTTGCACCTTTTCTTCTGTTATATCCATTTCTTCAGCAATTTCCTCTGGAGTTGGTTCTCTTCCATTTTCTTGGAGAAGTTGTCTTGATACTCTAATTAATTTATTTATAGTCTCTACCATATGTACAGGAACTCTAATGGTCCTGGCTTGATCTGCAATACTTCGTGTTACAGCTTGTCTTATCCACCAGGTTGCATAAGTAGAAAATTTAAAGCCTTTTCTATAATCAAACTTATCAACAGCTTTGATAAGTCCTAGATTTCCTTCTTGTATTAAATCTAAAAAAAGCATACCTCTGCCTACATATCTTTTTGCTATGCTAACTACTAATCTTAAATTTGCTTCACAGAGCTTTTGCTTGGCAGCTTCTTCTCCCGCTTCTATTCGCTTTGCTAAATCGACTTCTTCTGTTGCTGTAAGCAATTCGACTCTACCAATTTCTTTTAAGTACATTTTTACGGGATCATCGATAATAATACCCTTTGGTATCTCAATATCTTTTTCGTCTTCAATTTCTTCTTCAGCAGCCTTCTTCTTTTTACGGCTTTTCGTAGTTGTTTCATCATCATCGTCATCCTCTACTTGGCTATCAAGACCAATGAACAAAAGACCTTCAGCATCTATCTCAGCATCTACTTCTATTCCGGCTGTCAACAAGGCTTCATAAACTTCTTCAGCATTTTCTTTGTCAAAACCGATAGTGTCCAAGTATTCATCTATTTGTTTTGTTGTTATTACTTCTTTCATTTCATTTGCTTTTGCCAGCAAATCTTCGAGAAAATAAAAACTTTTTTTTGTTTTATTTTTTTTGTTAGTCATTCGATTACCCCCTTTTCCTCTTACTTATTTATAAAGCTATCTACTCTTTTATTTATCCATCGAATTAAAATATTGTGTTTTCTTTTAATATATCCTTAAAAGCATACAAAAAAGAGCTGGAAGCTCTTTAAAAATGTAGAATACTATAAAAGTATTGGGTAGGCCTGTAAGCCGGGTTCTGTAGTTGGCAATCATCTATCTAAGGCATTTCATTGCTGAAATGCTCATGCGACCTACCTATCGAGCCGGTAACGAGCCGCTACCATTTTTGGCTCTATTTGGTCTTGCTCCGAGTGGGGTTTACACGGCATGTCTGTCTCCAGACACCCGGTGCGCTCTTACCGCACCATTTCACCCTTACCACAGCTTAACCTGTTTCGGCGGTATGTTTCTGTTGCACTTTCCCTATAGTTACCTACGCCGGACGTTATCCGGCACCCTTGCTCTGTGGAGCCCGGACTTTCCTCATGAATCCCTAAGATTCACGCAACTGCCCAGCCTACCCAATAAATTATATTATATACATATCTACAGCTTCGTAAAGGGATTAATCATAATACTGGATGGGATAATTTCTAATTTCTCACCAATAAGCTTGTATAGCTTTTCTGTCATATTAATCACAAAACTTTTTTCTGTTCCATAATGTCCCGCATCAATAATTGATATCCCTGCTTCTTTTGCTAACTGCGCATCATGATATTTTAAATCCCCTGTAATTAAAACATCACATCCATTATAAATAGCGTCCCGGACAAAATTTCCTCCTGATCCCACAACTATTCCAACGCTCCTTATTGGGTCTTCAAGACTTCCTACAATTCTAAAATCCCTTACATCCATAGATAAGGCTCGTCCTAAATTACTGCACAAGCTTTCCAAGGTTAAAGATTCCCTTAATTCTCCCTTAACACCTAAGTATCCATCATCAGTAGATAGTAAAGGTCCTGTATTCACAAGTTCTAATAATTCAGCCATATAATCATTATTTCCGCCTTTGACTTTGTCGAAAGCGGTGTGGCTAGCATATACTCCTATACCTGATTGAATTAGTTCAACAATCATATGTCCCACTACTTCATTGGAGTCTATCTCACTTAATGGTTGAAATATTAAGGGGTGATGAACCACTATATAATCAACTGCCAATTCATTGGCCTCTTGAATTACCTCTGATGTTACTTCAAGGGCAACAAGAACTCTTTGAATCTCTAAAGTACCTACGTCAATTTGAACTCCACCATTATCCCATGGTTCTTGGTTTTGCTCATCAGCTATATCACTAAGTGCTTCCATTAGTTCCAACTTCCAGATGCTCATTATTTGCTCCTATTACTGTTTCTCTTTCTGACTTTGGAATTTTGCTATAAGGTCTTCTACGTATTTAATTCGATTCGCCAATATATCTTTCTTCGCCGGATCAGAATTTTTCAGGTTCTCCAGAGCTTTTTCAACTGCTCTCTCTTGTTCCAGCTTTTTTGTTAAAAAAGGACCTACAAGATTTTGTTCTTGTGCATTCAACAACTGAGCTGGGATTTGGTAGTCAATCTTTGTGCTTTGAGACCATAATGGGCCTTTCCATGGATCACTTGCTTTTTCCGCAACGATAATTTCACAAATGAAACGACCTTCTTGCGCTAAATGTTCACTTGAAATCCTAAATCCATTGTTCCAAAGCCAGTACCTTAACTCACCTTGATTTTTCCGTGGCTGCATTATAATTTTATCAAGACTCAATGCAGTTTCTATGTTATTTTCTATGATTTGGGAGATTAAAAGACCTCCCATGCCAGCAATCACCGCTATATTAGCTTCTCCCTTAGATAAAACATCTAAACCGTCTCCCTGTCTAAAGATAATCTTACTGTCATTTTTATAGTCCGGAATTTCTTTTTCAATATTTTTCTCGGCTTTTTTTAAGCTCCAAGGACTGATGTCTGTAACTATGACCTTTGAACAACCTATTTCACGTAAAAGCAAAAGAGGTAAATATCCATGATCCGAACCGATATCTATAACCCTATCATATGGGCGGATTTCTTTAGTCATTGTCAACAATCTATTTGATGATTTCAAATGTTTACTCCAAATAATCTTTTAATTTCTTGCTTCTAGATGGGTTTCTTAACTTACGAAGAGCCTTGGCCTCGATTTGTCTAATTCTTTCTCTTGTTACATCGAAGGTTTTTCCAACTTCTTCTAGGGTTCTTGCCCTGCCATCTTCCAATCCAAATCGTAATTTCAAAACTCTTTGTTCTCGGTCTGTTAATGTATCTAAGACTTCTACCAGCTGTTCTTTTAACATTGAAAAAGCAGCAGCTTCTGCAGGTGCTGGGACATCTTCATCGGGTATAAAGTCTCCCAAATGGCTATCTTCTTCTTCACCAATAGGAGTCTCTAAAGAAACAGGTTCTTGAGCGATTTTTAAAATTTCACGTACTTTTTCTTCAGTTATGTCCATTTCCTCGGCTATTTCCTCAGGAGTTGGTTCTCTCCCATATTCTTGCAAAAGTTGTCTCGATACTCGAATCAACTTATTTATGGTTTCAACCATATGTACGGGAATTCTTATAGTTCTTGCTTGATCTGCAATACTCCTTGTTATTGCCTGGCGAATCCACCAGGTAGCATAAGTTGAAAATTTAAAGCCTTTTCTATAATCGAATTTATCAACAGCTTTAATTAGGCCCAGATTTCCTTCTTGTATCAGGTCCAAGAACAACATGCCTCTTCCTACATATCTTTTTGCTATACTAACAACGAGTCTAAGATTAGCTTCACACAGACGCTGTTTGGCTTCTTCATCTCCCGCTTCCATTCTTTTGGCTAGACTTATTTCTTCTTCACCAGTAAGTAAGGCCACCTTACCAATTTCTTTTAAGTACATTCTAACGGGATCATCTACTGCTATCCCTTTAGGTAGGTTTGAATCAAGCTCCCCATCATCATCCTCAGATACAGCCTTTTTCTTTATAGGACTTTCTGATTCAGTCTCTTCGTCAGTTTCACCATCAATATTAATGATTAACAGACTTTCTGGATCTACTTCTGCATCAACTTCGATACCTGCTGCCAATAAAGCTTCGTACACTTCGTCAGCATAATCTTTATCAAAGTTAATGGAATCTAAATATTTATCAACTTGTTTTGTGGTTATGGAACTTTTCATTCCCTTGGCTTTTGCGACTAGTTCTTCTAAAAAAGGAAAACTTGTTGTCATCTTATCTTCATCGCGGCTCATTTGGCTACCCCCTGCCCTTCTTTCTCTGTATTTCCATTAATTCTTCTTCTAGGTTCCGGATGTGTTGGTTATGAATTTCTTCAGTTTCAAGTGATTCATCAGCGAGATCAAGCATGTCAAGAATTTCTTTTTCTCTTTTGCTTATTTCGTTGAGTTTGAAAGTCTCAATGCATTCTTCAAGGACCATTTGTTCTTTACCTGCCAGTTTAACATTTTCTAATATATCATATACCAGATCCATTTGAGTCTTTTCCATTCCATCAACTAATTCCTTTATATCCAAGGAATCTTCTTCAGCAAGATATGATTTAATCTTATAATATAAAGCACGGCTCTCCTTGCTTTCAAAAGCTTTTTCAAAGGGGATAATTTTGTCCAAAAAATCCTCTCTAATTAAAAGTAATTTCAAAAGGTTTTTTTCCAACATGGTAAGCTCTAAGCTTGCTGGCTCTTCTTGAGAGTTAGTATTATTATCACTTCGCCATTGGGATTTTGTGGCTTTGGTCCTTTCATTTCTTCCCTCTGATAACTCTCTGCGAATAGCACCCTCTGAAATACCTGTACCTTGGGCTAATTGCTCAATATACGCATCAGCCTCAACGGGTGTGAGTCCTTGCAAAAATTGTGTGGCTGCCTTTAAGTACTCAATTCTTCCTTCAACACTTTGCATGTCATAATCATTTTTTAAAATATTTATCCTGTATTCTCCATAGGAAGGTGCTAACTTTACTAGTTTCAAAAAAGCTTCCTTACCCTTAGTCTTTACAAAATCATCTGGGTCTTTTCCACTAGTTACATTTAACACTCGAGATTTTAAACCCTCTTTATATAAGATTTCGCTAGCACGAATGGCCGCAAGTATTCCCGCATTATCTGAATCATAAGCTATAACTACATTATCTGTATATCTTTTTAATAAATGTGCTTGATTTTCCGTTAGCGCTGTACCTAATGAAGCTCCAACGTTAGCAATACCATGTTGGTATAGAGAAATTACATCCATATACCCTTCTACTAATATCCCATAGTTGAGACGCCCAATATCTGTTCTTGTTAAGTTAAGCCCGTAAAGATTATTCTTCTTACGAAAAACCAAAGATTCCTGGGAGTTTAAATATTTAGGTTCATTGTCACCTAAAGATCTCCCTCCAAAGCCTATGACTTTTCCTCCAGTATTTATAATTGGAAACATTACACGATCTCTAAATTTATCAAATTTCTTGCCATTGGTCTCACTAATTAATCCCACTTCCAAAAGTTTTTCATGAGAAATGTTATGTTCTTCAAAGTGTTTTAATAAACTACCCCACTCGCCGTCGGCATATCCCACACCAAACTTTCTTAATGTTTTGGTCTCAATTCCTCTGAGATTCATATATTCTCTACCAGGGTTTCCTTCTTTTTGGAATTCGTCGTAGAAGAAACGGGCCGCTATTCTATTTATTTCGTAATAGCTGTCTTTTTCTTTAGGACCTTGACCTCGGCTTTCTGGTAAAGTGATTCCATAATCTTTTGCTAGTTTTTCTATTGCTCCCATGAATTCTAAGTTGTAGTATTTTCTTACGAACTCAATAACATCCCCTGAAGCACCACAACCAAAACAGGTGAAAATTTGTTTTGGCTCCGAAACAACAAAGCTCGGAGTTTTTTCTCCATGAAAAGGACAAAGCCCTTTATGATTGCTCCCTGCCTTTTTAAGAGGAACCGCTGCTCCTATTACATCAACGATATTACAGCGATCTTTTATTTCTTCTATTAGATTATCATTAGTTACTACCATTCTTAATCCTTGTTAAACTAAAATATCGAATATGCTTTTATACCCCATAAGTACATATTCGACACAAGTATCTTCTTTCCTTTATTTAATCGTAGAAAAGTGAAGATATTTTAAAGTTTTCTATTTTGTCTGGTTTTCGCTATTTTCTCTCGATATATTCTTTGGGCATATCTATCAGTCATACCAGCTATATAATCTTTTACTACCTCTGCAGTTCCAAATTCATCAAGAAGGTTAAAGTGTTCTTCTGGAAGTTCTTGAGGTTTTGTCATGTAGTATTCATACAGATTCTGTACTATTAGGTTAACCCATTGTAGATCTTCTTCTTTTTTTACCCCTATATTTAAATAAACATTCTCAAACATAAAGTTTCTAAGTAGGTTGGTATGGTAAGCACACTCATCAGACATCCCAACAAATTCTTTACCCCAAGAGTTTGTAATCATATCCATTACCATGGTATTTACTCTTTGGCTGTGTCCCATACCAAGATATTTAACGCATTCTTTTGGAAGGTCAGAATCTTTTAATGCTCCACTTCGGATGGCGTCATCAATGTCATGATTTATATAGGCTATTCTATCTGAGGTCTTAACTGTTTGTCCTTCCAAGGTAAAAGGTACTCCCTTACCGTTATGATTAAGGATACCGTCTCTAACTTCCTTGGTTAGATTCATTCCTCTCCCATTTGGACCAGAGTTTCCCTCTAATATTTCTACCACCCTAAGGCTCTGTACATTATGTCTAAAACCACCTGGATGAATCTCTGCTAAAGCTTCTTCACCATTATGTCCAAAGGGTGTGTGACCTAAATCGTGGCCTAAGGCTATAGCTTCAATAAGGTCTTCGTTAAGGGTTAAGGCTCTACCTATAGTTTTTGCAATCTGAGAAACTTCGATGGTATGAGTAAGTCGTGTTCTGAAATGGTCTTTTTCAGGAGCTATAAAAACTTGAGTTTTATGCATTAATCTTCTAAAAGCTTTGCTATGGATAATCCTGTCTCTATCTCTCATATATTTTGTTCGAATTTCGCAGTCTTCTTCAAAAACATCTCTGCCCAAAGAATTTTTTGCTTTCGCCGCTGAAGGGCTTAACATTTGAAACTCTCGTTCTTCAATTTTTTCGCGATTAAACATAATTATTTTTTCGCCTTTCATTAAGAATATTTCATTATCAAACCCTCAACCAAGTTTGCAACATTTTCGCAAGCATCTAAGGAATCTTCTAACTCTTCATATAGGTGGTTCCATTTGATTATTTCTATGGGATCTTTTTCATCTTGAAATAGTCTTGATAAGGTACTTCTGTATACCACATCACCTTCATTTTCGATTCTGTTTATCTCTATTACTTGTTTCATAAGAATGTCACTATTTTTTATATCATGTAGGTGATTAAACAGAATTTCCAATTCCTTGATAGCCTGCAATATTAATGTTGCCATTGTCAGGGCCTCCGGTTTCATTTTGGTTATTCCGAAAACAAGAAACCTGTTTGCCACCTCTTCAACACAATCAACGATATCGTCCATTTCTCTTGCTAATGTATAAATATCTTCACGATCGAATGGGGTAGTCAGATTTTGGTTTAAATATTTTAATATCTTATGGGTCTGCATATCACATTCTGTTTCTAATACTTTTAGATGAGCTACCCTGTCTTCAACGTCAGTGTAGTCTCTCACAAGTTCTTCAAATGCCACTCCAGACTCTACAATCTTCTCCATAGCATCAGTGAATAATTCAAAAAAGCCATCTACCTTGTTTGTGAATCTGATTTTCTCTTTCTTTTTCGGTCTAAGCATCTTTGTACCCTCTCTTCATAATAATAACGACTACTTACCCGAACTACCAAAACCTTTTTCATTTCGCGTAGTTTTGGTGAGTTCCTCTACAGGCTCCCAACTCACTCTTTCGTACTTTGCAATAATCATCTGAGCTATTCTATCGCCTTTTTCAATATTGTAAGAATCCTTGCCCCAGTTAATTAGGGGGATTTTTATCTCGCCACGATAATCGCTATCAATGGTCCCTACTCCGTTTACAAGCCCTATTCCGTGTTTTATTGAAAGTCCGCTTCTTGCTCTTATTTGAGCTTCGTAACCTTCTGGCAACTCTATAAATATTCCTGTACCCACCAAAATCCTTTCACCTGGCATAATAAGGTATGATTCTTCAGCTCTTAAATCCATACCTGCTGATCCATGACTTTCATATTTAGGTAATATACCATTTTTTGATACTATTTTAATTATCATAACTTTTTACCAATAAGCTTTTCAAAATCCAAATCTTCTGTAGTAACAGCAGCATAGGAAAATGGCATATTTTTCGTTACCTTTTGAGCTAATTGATTAACTTCGTCTAATGTCACCTTAGTCATTAAATCCAGAACTTCTTCTTGCTCATAGACTCTATCTAGCAATAATAAGTTCCTCCCTATACTCATCATCCTACTTTGAGTTCTCTCCATACTAAATACCACACTACTTTTACCTTGATTTTTAGCTTTAATTAATTCTTTTTCACTTATCCCCTTAGTTCCAATAAGATCCAGTTCATGGTGAACAGCATCTAAGCATTCGCCAATTTTGTTATGGGCAATCCCTGCATATATCATTAGCATACCTGCACGTGCCATTATTTGCGGCATGCTAACAATGGTATAGGCTAAGCCCTTTTCTTCTCGAATGTTTTGAAATAATCGTGAGCTCATGGATCCACCTAGAATGTTATTGAAGAAAACTGCAGGGAAATATTCATCAGACCCCAGAGTAACAAATCTTGTTCCCAAGCAAAGGTTTGTCTGCTCTATATCTTTACATATTGTAATTTTTCCAGGTTTATAGGGGACCAAAGAACTAGCTTCTTTGCTTTTTTTCTCATCAAAGCTTGTAAATCTTTTTTGGACTAATTCTACAAGTTCATCATGATTGAAATTACCTGCAACAGCAACTACAATTGAATCGCAAGTATATTGTTTTCTAATATATTCTTTTAGTTTTGCTCCTGTTTGTCCTGCTAGAGCTTCTGGATTTCCAGCTACATCATGTTCCAATAAATCGCCTTTAAAAACCAGTCTCGAGCAGTTCTCCATAGCCAATTCATCTGGTTGATCATCAATCATCTTGATTTCTTCTAAGATTACTTGCCTCTCCTTATCAATCTCCTTCTCATCAAAAAGACTTTTGGTAAGCATTTCACACATAATTTCTGCAGCTGGTAAAAATGTTTCTGTTGTAGTTTTAAAATAGTAGCATGTATGGTCTCTTGTAGTATAGGCATTTACAGAACCGCCTAAAACATCAAAAGCATCAGCTATCTCTTTGGCAGAATATTTCTCTGTCCCTTTAAACATCATATGCTCTACAAAATGGCTGGCCCCATAAAGCTCAGGACTTTCATCGATTGAGCCTGTCCTAAAAAATACTCCAAAAGCAACAGTCTGTAGATGATCCATCTGTTCACTAACAATTCTAATTCCATTATCTAAAGTTATTGTATTAATCATTTAATCCTTCTCTCGAGTCTATATACTCATATATAATCTTAGCCGCTTGAGCTCTTGTTGCAATCCCTTTAGGTTCGAAGCGATTCTCACCCATACCTGTCATAATTTTCGAGCCAACTACAGTATAAACGTAATCTATGGCCCAGGAGCTGATTTTATTTTTATCTTTAAAATCAATGATAGCAACTTCTTGTGGTAATGCATAATTTTGAAATCCAGCATAATTACAAAGCATCACAGTCATTTGCTCTCTAGTTATTGGAGCATTGGGATTAAATTTATTATCTCCAACACCACTTACAATACCCTCTTCATAGCCCCAATTAACATAATTATAGCTCCAATCTTTTACAGCTACGTCACTAAAGCCTGCTGGCGCTGATTTTTTTACATCTATGCCATCTGTAGCTTTAGCTAAGAAGGCTAGGAATTGAGCTCTTGTAAGAGGTCCATCTGGGTTATACATATTATTTCCAATACCGCTTACTTTTCCCATGGCTGCTAAAACTTCGATATATTTTTTCCCCCAATGTCCATATGTATCTGTGAACATAGTGGGTTGTACAGCTACAGGAGCAACAACTACTTGGATTGAAGCAATGTTTTCTCCGTAGGAAATATTAATTTTACCTTTGCTTTCTGTTTTTGGGTTGGTCGCTTTGAATAATCCTGTGCTGCTTATTGTTCCAATACTCTCATCGCATGTATAATTAAAAGCAGGCTTACTATTTGGCAGTCGATAGTTCCCATAGGAAACTGCAGCTGATATCTGCTTTGTTTCGCCTGGTTTTAATTGCAATTTACTTGTAAAAGGCTTGATGTTTATTTTGTCTACTATTTGCACTTTACTGTTTGCCCTTAAATCTCCTGCAGTTGCAGTTATTATTGATTCTCCAGGATTTTGCCCTGCTGTATAGACATTACCATTCATAGTACCTGTGGCATCAACAGAATAACTTACCTCATTTGTTAAAGAAACTTTTTCATACATATTATTAGATCCATAAGCTTTCATAGAGACATTTTCACCAGATAATAATATGGTGTTTGATGGGTAAATGTGCAAGTTGCTAGCACCGGAGCTACCAGTTCCTTCATATACCAGTAAAATCCCATTAGAAACCTTTCTTGCAGCTCCCCCACTTGGCGAGTTTTTTATCTTAGCCTTTTCATCAACTCCTGGCTGTCTAACAACCATTTGAGAAGAGCCTCCTCCATCTAAATTCCAAGCATCTACACAGCCTAAAGTTATTAGGTGGTGGGCTAATTCTTCAATATTAAGACCTTTGCTTTTGTCATTTTGTCTACCATCAACTGTATATAAAACCAAGGTACCATCTTTTTTGACTCCCATAGCTGTTCTTGGATTAACTGCAGTTCCTTTGGTTACCATTTCTCCATTTTCAACAATGCTATGATAAAGACCTACTGCTTCTTTGGCTTGTGCAAGCCCACTCCCAGTTTCTGTACAGGATAATTCAATTTTTTCCCCAACTTGCATTTTTTCTAACCATTCTGCATATGGGCAAGTTTTGCTGGCCGAAAGAACGAATTGATTGTCACCGATTGGGGTATTACTCGTTGTAACAACAGAGTTAATTGTTCCTGTAATTTTTTTATTTACTGCCATCTGCCAATCTGTTACATCAATTACTACCTCTATCCTCTGGCCAGTGGTTCTTGTGGATGAACTATAATTACGATTGTAAAGAAATAAACAACCTGCTCCCCCGTCAGGAACGTTGAAATAACCAATATCAGTATTATATGCTCCTGTAGAAAGGTTGGTATTCAAAGAGTATTTTAGCCCCACTTTAGCCATACTTACTTCGTTTTGTTGGTTAAAAACAATAACTCTATCTGCATGGTATCCCGAGCTTACAATATTACCATTATGAATTACTGTTCCCCTTGGGGTGCCATTTGCTGTATCAAAAATATCACCGTTAATGCCGGCTATAACTTTATAGCCATTTTTTTCTGCAGATTCTATCATTTCTTCCAATGTATATGATCGTCTTATCTCCCCGGCAAAAACAAAAGGTTTTAAAATGCCATTCTTAATGTCAGCTTCCACAAAACATGCGTCTTCTATTCCATGTAAGCTGTTTTCTCCGATCAGTTTTCCAAAACTAGCCCCTTTGAAGATTTCGTAATTACTTTCAAAATAAACGGTTCCAAAGCCTTTATGTACAGAAAAGCCTGTTAAAGTGCTCATAACTAATACCACTACTAAAAGCACTGTTACCCAGATTTTTAGTTGATTTTTCATCTCTAATCCCTCGTAATTCTATAAAAGACCCCAAAGTTTGGAGTCTTTTATGATATTATGCAATTGCTTATAAATCTGCTATGTCGGATAAACAATCTTTACAAATATAAGCCTCTACCTCTTTACCATCTTTATCTTTTCTCTTGTATTCTACAAGATATAACTCTGCGTCACAAAAAACACAATGTTCATTGTATTTTTTGATAACAATACTATCCCCTGAAAAATGGAACTCCACTTTCATTTCATTAGACAACCCTAGTTCTTTTTTCATTTCGGCAGGTAATACTACACGTCCAAGTTTGTCTATTTTTCTTACCATCCCACTGTTCTTCCCCATTTTTTACCTCCTTATTTCTCCTCACTCTCTTTATCCTCATCAAAACTATCCATGATAAGGTTTTTAAAGGTATGAGATCCCGTTTTTATAAAATTACTGAATTTAGCAACTTGTCTGTCCAAAGCATTGCCCTCTTTTTTTGATAATTCTTCTTCTGTGAAAATGTCTTCGATTTTAACACTATAATCCCCAGGGTTTTGCTCCATAAAGTCAGGAATAAAGTCTGATTTCATTTTCTGTACACTTTGGGTCTTTAGAATTTCCTGATCCTCATCTACTTGGCTAGGTAACGACTTTATTGCATCACCAAAAATGCCGTCGGATTTTTTGTTAGAAAAGTTATAAACATAATCTAAAAATTCTCTCCATCTAGGTGGGGTTTCATTTCTTCCTGCAAATGAAAGTTCTCTGTCTCCTTTAAATTGAAAGGATATAAACCAACCCTCTCCACTATAAGAAGGAAAGTCGTATATTTCTTCCCAAGTAAATACCCCTAGTATTTTGCAATACTCAAGAAAATCTATCCACATGAAATTGGGTATCAAGTAGGTATTGTTTGTTAAGCCACGTCCATAACAAACCTTATACAAACCTTGAGCCTCTGCCTGTTCAATTTCCATGTGATATGCAAATTCATCTGTTTTAACTTGAATGCGAAAGCCCGTGGCATCTAATACCAGCATCATGTTCTCCTATTAATGTTGTACTACACATTTTACCACAGCAATTTGATTGGTACAATAGATGGAACGAGTAAACCTGCCCCCTATGTAAATTCTTTTATAATTACTTGAATGATATTTTTGGCATTCAATAGAAACGCTGGTTTAGGTTGTTCTTGCTCCCTTAACTCGGACCAATATTTTTTGCTATATTCTTCTGTCATTTCTTCTAGTGTAAGACCTTTTTTATAAAGGTCTAAAATAAATTCTTTTTTATGTTCTGAATCCTTTACAAACTGTTCCCAATACTGGTCGTTATATTCTACAGGAAGCATTCCATAGTGAGGAAGAATAATAGTTTTTGCAATCAATGTTTTGCATTTTTCTCCCGAACATATACTATCATTATACGATTTTAAAATAGCAGTATGAACAAAATTTGGATTTGCAAGGATTCCTGTTGATTCCGATGCAAATAATACTCTATCGGGCTCCATAAAAAAACTGAGACTGCAATTAGTATGACCAGGAGTTTCTAGTACCAAGAGACTTCTATCTCCTAGTTCTATCTTATTTCCTTCATAAACAATACGTTCTATTTTCATGTTTTCAGTAATAAGTTCTATGGGTTTTCCTGAGTAGAGCTCTCCAGCTTTTTCTCCTAAGTACTTAATTAGCTTCAAAGCATTGGGTTTTTCCAATACACCAGCCCCATGTTCTGCTCCTACTACAACCGCATCTTTGTAGCGATTTTTAATATATGGTAGAGCTCCTATGTGGTCATAATGGGTATGGCTTAACACGATATAATCCAATGACCTTTCTCCCAGCCTCGTTTCCATATTAACCAGAAGTTTTTCCCAACAGTAGCCCATTCCGCAATCAATTAAAGCAGTTTTTTCGCTGCCTACAATTAAAAGAGCCTCTCCACCTTGTCCTGCAGTTACTCGGTAAATAGGTTCGGGAAAATTAAGGCGGTCATGATCTTTAAAGTTTTCAAACAATGGTTGCTTTTTTGACATTAATACTTCCCTTCACGATGACCGATTAAAACTCGAATAAAATTAGCTGTAATCATAATAACAATTAGTATACCAATAAAGCCTGTAATGGGAAATAAGTAGGCAACTATATTGGAAAAACCCACTAGACCTATAAAATATCCAAAAACTGCAAGACTTATAATTATAGGCTTTTTTAATGGCCCTTCATTGATTTTAGTGGTAAATCCATAAAAATTAGTTGTTGCAGAGGCATAAATCGCAAATGCCAATACAATTGTATAAAGAAAATTTATATTGGGTCCAAGACGTTGAGAAAAAGCTAATAAGGGCATATCCATTGCCTGACTAAACTCCATATCTCTTTGCATCGCTAGGGTTAATGTATATGCAAGACCACCTAGCAATGCTCCCCCTACCATAGCACCAATAAGAGCTTTTTTGATGTTCTTAGCGTGAAGAGATGCTGTAGCAACAATGGGAATTACTGCCAATATATTATATGAGAGATAAAGAACTGCAGAAATATACCAAGTTGGAGATAAAGGAGAAGGACACACGGTTTCACCAACCCCAGTAGGCACCAGAGGAGCCCTAATTACAAGTATAGAGACGCTTACAACAACTAACAAGAGAATTGGTACTAACCATCTAAAAATCCCTGCAATTCGGTTAAATCCGCCTAATACAGTTACCACAACTACAGCTATAATGAAAGCCCCTCCAATTAGCGGTGAACCGTTAAATTGTTGACTAAATAAGGCTCCTCCAGCTGCACTCATAGTGATTAAAACCACATATAAAATTAACGCCATAAAATACCCAACTACATTATTAAGGGTCTTGTTATCACCAGGTACTATAATCTTACCCATATCATTAGTATTAAATACTCTTGCTATATATGCAGTAAATACGCCTATTAATATGAATAGTAGCCCTGCTAGCAATACTCCAATCCTTGCTTGGCTACCAAAACACGCGAAAAATTGCCAAATTTCTCTTCCTGATGCAAAACCTGCCCCCATAATAGTTCCAATATACATGAAGGCTACACCAAAGATACCAAGGGTTTTTGTATTCATCTTAGTAAGTTCCTTTTACTTCCTTAAATTCACCTACAGTAAAGAAAATTAGGCCTACCCATATAATGGCAAAAGATAGGAATTGAACAGAATCAAAAGGTTCTAAGAACAAAAATATACCTATTATCAAAGAAATGGAAGGAGATATATATTCGATAATCCCAAGTGTAATTAAGGGTAGTCTGTTAGTAGCGATTGCAAAAAGCCCCAAAGCCAATGCCGTTATAGGACCGCTCAACATCAACAATCCATATTGATAAGGCTCCCCTACTCCCAAAGCTCCTCTTCCTTGTATCTCCAAGTAAATTATTACTCCTAATGCAGGGAGGGCCAAAAACATGGTTTCATATAGAAGAGATAGCATAGCTTCTATTCTGAAACTCTTTTTAATTGCTGCATATGATGCAAAGGTAACTGCAAGACCTAATGCTATAAACGGCACTTGGCCAAAATGAATTAGAAGGATTACTAAACCAACACAAGCAAGTGCAAAGGCAATTTTCTTATGGGAGGAAACTTTTTCATGAAATAGAACCATTCCGAAAATGCATACAAAAAGTGGTTCTATATAATAACCTATTGCAGTTTGGATTACAAAGTCAGCATTGACAGCCCATATATATAAAGACCAGTTTGTAGTTATCAATAGACCTGCAATAAAATATCTAAGAGCTACACCCTTCACTTTTAAAGGTGCAATTATTTTTTTCCATCCATAGCTTTTAAGACTAACAATAAAACATACCAAAGCAACAAGAAATATTCGGTAAAATATTATTACCGAACTCTCAATAGGCCTTAAGGCATGCCAGTATATGGGTAAAAACCCCCATAAAATAGCGCAGGCTAGAGCAGCTTTTAGACCCGCTTTATATTCAATTTTATGATTGACTTGCTTTCCCCCTACCCCCAATTTAACACCTGTTTTTCTTATTCATTTTCGTTGTAACCATATCCTTCGTCATCATCTTTTTCTAAATATTCCTCATCGTCATCTAAGGAATATGTCATGATATTCTCATCTAAAGAATAATCAAGTGCTTGGGAAAAATCATAATCATATTCAGCGCCTTCAATCTTTTCCAATCGAGAAACCACTAAAGCTTCCATCACTGATACTTGGCTGGAATCTTTGGTTTTTTTGTCTTTTATAAATACAACGCTATCATTTGCAAACCATTCTTTAAACCTTAAAATTTCATCAGCAAAGAAACCTAAGTCTTTATCATCTTCAAGTGTATTAGATAAACCTAATAGGGTTCTTTTTATCAATTCTAAAAGTGTATAAATTTCAATTTCAGTATCTGGGCAAGCTTCTAAAGCTTCATTAAAGTAGCCCTCAATTACTTCAGGCATTACTTCTTCGCTAATACCTTTAAGTAATTCGTATAAGGCACCCACTAAAATAGTTTCGTGACTTTCAACAAGATCCGCGAAATTTTCAAAATACTCAAACTCTGACGGGTCTTCAAGTCCCAAGTGTTCTAACAGCTCATCGTAATTCATTCTTCGATTCTTCCTTTCTTTTCATACAAGATTGTCTAGTTCTAGATTTTTAAATTCGATTTTAACTGGTGTGTTTTCAAAAATACGATTAATCATATTTACAAAGTTCTCTGATAAATCTGACGCATAGAAAACACTATCTCGGTTTGCATTCTGAGCGTAAATCCCATTTTCTTCTAAAACACGGCTAATATTCTCAACGATTACTTCGCTAGGATCTATTATTTCTAGATTAGGATACATTCGCTCCAATGTTCCTCGTATCAGAGGGTAGTGGGTACATCCAAGAACCAGGTAGTCTATTCTGTTTTCCAGAATAAAATCATCTAAGTAATAATTTAATGTTAGGTTCATAATGTCATTTTGTATAATTCCTTCTTCAATCAAAGGAACCACCGCAGCACATGGAGTTTGGAATACTTGAACATTGGGATTATGCTTATAGATCAACTGAGGGTAAACATTGCTTTGAATAGTTACTTTCGTTCCAATGATTCCCACCCTATTATCATCTGAAGCAGTTTTAGCTATTCTTCTAGCAGCAGGCTCAATAATACCCAAAATTGGTATTTGAGGATATTTTTCTTGTAGCTCTCCTAGACATGTAGAACTAACCGTATTACATGCAATAACAATCATCTTCACATTGTTATCTACTAGAAATTCCGCGATTTGCGTTGCAAATCCACATATTGTTCGAACAGATTTTGATCCGTAAGGAGTTCTGGCAGTATCTCCAAAGTAAATAATTCTCTCCTCAGGTAAAGCTTTTGTGAGATGAGGAATACATGTAAGTCCGCCTAATCCAGAATCGAAAAATCCAATAGGTCTATTATCCATATCGTAACCCTTACCTCCTGTGTTATAATACATGAAGTATTATACACGAGAAGAAAATTAAAGTAAACAATAGGAGACGAACCATGACCAGCAAAACAAAGAATAATTCGCCTAAAACAGAAGAAAAACATTGTTGGAATTTGAAAGCCATGTACCCTGACGAAGCCCAATGGAAAATAGATTTCGAAGATTCTCTTGCTCTTGCCAAAGAAATCACAAAATTAAAAGGAAATCTAGCAAATAACGCGTCAAATCTCTACAATGCCTTAGAAAAAAAAGGTCAGCTTTGGCAATTGGCAGAAAAAGTTTATGTTTATTCAAGAATGCGAAAAGATGAGGACAATAGAGACAGCAAGTATATAGAGATGGCTGGGCAATCTAATATCCTTCTTTCAGAAATATCAAAACAATTGGCTTTCTTTATCCCTGAGCTTCTTAACAGTGAAAACGATTTAATACTCGGCTATTTAGATATTTTTCCAGAGCTAGGAGTTTATCGCCATTATTTAGAGGAAATGTTTAGATTAAAAGACCATGTTCTCAGTCAAGAAGAAGAACGTATATTAGCGGCAACTGGCCAGGTACTTCATGCACCCATAGAAATATTTACAGCCTTTAATAACGCAGATATGAAATTTGGAACCATCGAGAATGATCAGGGTGAAGAGGAAGAATTAACCCACGGAAATTACAGTAAATTTTTAGAGTCTAAAAACCAAGCAACAAGGAAGGCGGCTTTTGAGGCAATGTATCTTCCTTATAAAAACAATAAGAATACCTTGGCAACGGCTTACGATTTTAATGTTAGGACCAATGGAATGTCTGCTGAGCTAAGAAATTATGGAGGAGCAAAATTAAGCGCCTTATCTTCTGACAATATTCATGAATCAGTTTATGACAATTTGGTCGAACAGGTCCGCGAATCACTACCCTCTCTTCACAAATACATGGACATTAGAAAACGAGCTTTGGGATTAGATGTCCTGAATATGTATGACCTTTATGTTCCCATTGTTGAACAAGATGAAAAAAAGTATAGTTTTGAAGATGCAGTAGATCTAATGTGTAAAGCCTTAGAGCCCTTAGGCGAAGAATACGTACTTGCCGCCAAACAAGGGATAGAGGATCGATGGGTAGACGTTTATGAAGGGGATGGAAAAACTTCTGGCGCCTATAGTTTTGGTTGTTATGATTCACTTCCATATATATTATTAAATTTTGATGGTAAGTTGAAAGACGTGTTCACACTTGTTCATGAAATGGGCCATAGTATGCATAGCTTCTATACCCGAAAAAATCAACCATACATTTACGGTGGCCATAGTATATTTACTGCTGAAGTAGCATCTACTGTCAACGAAGTCCTCTTAATGCATTATCTCATTGAAAATGCAAAAACCTCCCAAGAAAAAGCTTACCTAAATAATCTCTATTTGGAAGGTTTCCGCTCCACACTTTTTCGACAAACTATGTTTGCTGAATTTGAGGATCTAACTCATAAAGCTTCTAAAGAAGGTACCATTTTAACTAGTGATTGGCTTTGTGCAAGCTACGGAGCATTAAATAAAGCTTATCAAGGGGATAATGTAGTACAAAATCCGGAAATAGCATATGAATGGTCTAGAATACCTCATTTTTACAGAGCTTTTTATGTATACAAGTATGCAACAGGATATTCAGCGGCCAACGCTATCGCCAAAAAATTGTTAGAAGGTGGTAAAATAGAGCAAGAAAACTATCTGGCTTTTCTATCCTCAGGCGAAAGTGATTACCCAATAGAACTTTTAAAAATCGCTGGTGTTTCCATGGATACTCCAAGTCCAGTTCAGGAAGCAATGAGAACATTTAAAGATTTGGTGACTGCCATGGATGAGCTGGTATGAGTAAATTTGTATTTAAAGTAGAGGAAAAAGATTCGGGAAGATCCATTAAGGATATTTTACGAAATGAATTAGGTTTTTCTAAAAGGTTAAGAGCAAGACTAAAGAATAACCCACAGTTGGTATGCCTAAACGGTGTGGCAGCTGAAGGCTGGATTCCCTTAAAAACGGGGGACCAAGTAACAATTGATTTTCCTGAGGAAAGCAGCGATTTTGTAGCTGAAAACATACCCTTATATATTATTTATGAAGATAATGATCTTTTAATGTTAAATAAACAGCCGGGTATCGTATGCCATCCTACAAAGGGGCACCCTAGTCACACCATCTCAAATGGAATCCAACACTATATAGACACAAATAATAAAAGGTTTAAAATACGATTTATCAATCGCCTTGATATGGATACTTCAGGAGTTTTGGCAATTGCAAAAAACTCCCATAGCCAAGATTCTGTTGTGAAGCAGATGCAAAAAAATAATGTAGAGAAAAAATATTTAGCTGTTGTCAAAGGAATAATGAAGGATGATTCTGGAACTATAGACCAACCAATAGGCCAGCCAGATCCCTTATTAGTTCAACGGGGCGTAGTTGAAGATGGCGATGAATCCATTACACATTTCAAAGTAGTGGCTAGATATCCCAAAGGCTACACCTTAGTTGAGCTCCTTTTAGACACTGGAAGAACTCACCAAATTCGTGTTCATCTCGCCCATCTTGGACATCCCATTGTGGGTGATCACCTGTATGGAGAGAGTGAACCTTTCTTAATCGAAAGGCAGGCTCTTCATGCCCTCTCACTCTCTTTTGATCACCCTGTTACAGGAGAGCCCATGATTTTTAAAGCGCCTTTAGCAGAAGATATGGAACTGCTTATTAAAAAGCTTAGGGAATATACTGTTCTGTAATTCTCTTCACATGCCCATCTTTTGTAATAACCCAATACGGAGGACTTCCTTCTCCATACCCTTCTAATGATGCTAAGAATTCTTCCATACTAACAGTTTTCTGTTTTGCATCCCCTTGCCAATCTATAATGCTGTAGATAATGTCTTCACTAACCTGATGAAACATTGGGTAAGTGTTTGGGTTATGTATATAGTATCCGTTAGGCAAGTCATTGGGATTTATATTAAGGGACTTTAGTCTGTCAGCGTCTTCTTCTGTCAGCCACTCTACTTGGTCTAGATGGAAGTAAGGTGTAGAATTATCTCCAGTTGTGAAATCAGAAATATATCCCAAGTATCTGCTTTCGGGAGTGATCATGAAATCCTTTGCTGTTGCAGAGAAATCTGCTTCAAGCTGATCCATGGTAACCTTTTGCCCAAGATCCTTATTAATCCAATCAAGCGCTACATTCAAAGGCTCACGTAGCTCAGGAGTTTTACCATTATCTACCCCTTCTTGCAAGCCCTGATAATAATCCAATATCATCGTATCCGTATTAGGTGTTTCATGATAAATCGTACCGTTTCCATCCATCCAACGTTCCACACACCATATTCCTTTATCACCTTGAACAACAGGCTGAGATAAGAGTAGCTGGCAGTTTTCTCCCGTTGACAAAGGGAACTTCACTAGAACATGATTTCCACTATAGCTTTCCTTGGCAAGTAGTCTCTGAGCTTCTAACATAATCCTAAGAGCGGTTTCTTGTCCTGCTAGTGTTGATAAGTCCATTTCTCCATTCCAGATGTTCCCTAAGTATTCAGGGTTATTGTTTTTGCCCGGGTTTTTATATGAGAAAACCATTATAGGGCTACCCATGCTCGAATTTTCTGTAATCCACCCTTCTTCTTCACTCATACCGCCTGCCAACATAACTTTACTCATGTCATCTGCTTTTAAGCGATACTCAAGGGTCCAAATTTCTATGGGGTAAGGGAGCAAGTTGTCAAAAGTTCCGATTAATTCCAGCTTGGTGATTTTCTTGTCTAAGATTTTTACATCATTAAATTTTGATGCTTCTAAAATATCGATTTGCTCCTGTATATATTGATTTGCATAGTCTTCTATTGTAAGTTTTGATGTTAAAGGATTGCTCAATAGGCCTATAGAGACCCCTGCAACAACTACCACCGCTGCAATAACTATCCAAAAAGCTGGTTTTTTATAGTTTAATATGTTCATAATACGACCTCTAGTTTTATTCTCCCCAAATGCCAAAGGACATCCACCTATAATCCGTTTACCACTAGACAAGGATAAAAGAGAACTTGAATAATCCTTTTTAATGTCATTCCCCATATCTTTTAAAACTCTTTCGTCACATGAAAGTTCCATGTCATCGCTCATTAAAAAGAAGGCTATCCATACCAAGGGATTAAACCAGTGGATACAAACTACAAGGAAGGCCATAGGTTTAATAACATGATCAAACCTTCTAATATGGGTTTCTTCATGCTTTATAATATAATCTTTTTCATTTTCTGAAAGGCCTAAGGGAAGATATATATTGGCTTTTATTAAACCAAAAACAAAAGGAGTGCTTATGTTCTTTGATTCATATACATTGTCTTGAACTAAGCTGGCACCTCTCAATTTATCGCTTAGCCTGATAGCTGTAAATATGCTGTATAGGAGCAATACAGCTACTCCTAGGATCCATAAAGCCCCTCCTAGACCTATCCATAGCTGGATAGGATTTACACTGGCCTCTGCTACAGCACTGGGTAAATAACCATTTACGGTTTTGTCTATCAAGGCAATACCACTTTGAATTTCAGGAGTTTTTGAATGAATAATAGTCTGTGGTAGCGTTTCTTTATTTACAGGAACAAGGCTGAAAATACTCTCGAAGTTAAATGGCGATACAAGTCTTATAAAGACCACTGACCAAAGAAGGTATGAAAATATCTTAGGTGCCCTCTTAAGAAGTAGGCGAACTAAAGCAACAAAGAAAATAACGTAGCTGGCAGTAATGCTCATATTCAAGATTTCTAAAAATAATGCATTCACGACTAGCCCTCCTTATGATCATCAATTATTTTTTGTAGTGACGATATCTCGGTTTCACTTAGTTTTCCCCCTTTTGTAAAAGCAGCTACAAAATTTGGAAGTGATCCATTATAAGTTTCTCGTACAAATTGCTTGCTTTGCTCAGAGTGAAAGTCATCTTTTGATATCAATGCAGAAACAATGCTATTTTCGTTTACAAAAACCCCTTTTTTCTCTAGCCTTTTTAACATTGTATAGGTAGTTGATTTCTTCCAATTAAATTCCTTCTCGCATATTTCAACTAATTCCCTAGACGGAATAGGGTTGCTGTTCCAAATGATTTCAGCGAATTTTGCTTCTGTGTCTGTTAATTTATACTCTTTCATTGGTACCTCCCCTGTTGGTCTACAATGTTTAGACCCTGATTTTAGTTTACAGCCTGTAGACTTTTTTGTCAAGTCTTGGGAAAAAATTTTTAACCGCTTTTTCTACTTGATATTTTGAGAATGGTGAATCTTTAAGATACTTATGAATTCTGTTCATGAGTTCATTATAATCTTCTATTTGTTTTAATTCTCTTAATAAATCATGGCTCTCAATCCCCAGTGAATTTGCTATAACTGTAATATAGTTGCAGATTTCTATATCCTTTTGATCTATGGTGTTTAAAAATAAGTTATGACATGTATGACAAATGTCTAAAATAATATCGGCACCTGTAGCAATGGACCCTGTCAAGCATTCATTTTGCAGGGATTTCATGCATTCATTTTCTATAAGAGGTGATGAAACACCGCAACATTTAACCTCTTGTCTAGAAGAATATTTCTCCACTAATTCAACCCCTTCAATTTTTTTCAACACTTCTCTAGGCCCCACAGGATCAATGTTTCTGTAAACAATTTTACAGGGGTCATGAATAGCGATTTTACTATTATATTCATTTACAAAGTTTAATTTTCCAATATTTCTTGTTAAATATTGAGCTAGTGTAATCATCTCGAAATCAAAATCTTCATACTTTGAAATAATCCCTTCCATCCTACAAATACATGAGGTGCACCAAAAAACAACAGTTTTAGGCTTAATACGATTAACTTCATAAATGAATGCTCTATAGGCATTTTCTGCTTCCTCAACATCACCAACCAGCATCTGTATATTGCCGCAACAAGTATCTAATCCTGGAAGAAAAGAGTATCCTTCTCCTATATAATCTAGTACATCAAGGGTAGCTAACAATTTATCGGGTTGATAGTAAACATTACAACCAGGGAAAAATAAAACATCAGCCTCTTCATTAATTACTTTTGTGTTTATTCTCTTGTGTTGCTCTTTGTTAACCTGAATACTAGCCAAAACTCTTTGTCTGGAATCTTTAGACATGGGGTTCATATATTTTGGTGTATTAAAACCCATGGTTTTATAATCCCATTTAATCGTTTCATTAATTACAAGTGGATTTAATTTCACAGGGCAAACGTTATCTGTACATTTAAAGCACGCCATACATGAAGATGATTTAAATTCCAAGTCATCGTCTCGATATGGTTCTTTTAAAAAGCCTATAACCTTTTTCTGTAAAGCTTTATAATCAACAGAAAAATCATCTCTCTTTACAACCTGACAAGCATCTATACATAAACCGCACTGGATGCAATTTTTTATAATCTTTTGTCTTTCTACCTCGTAATAATCCATTATATTTCTTTTCATTGACATCCTACTTTCTTTTAATAGATATTTTATCGATTACTTCTATGCTTATTCTCGGGTTATTATAAATGTAAAGTAGATAAGTTTCAATTGCAATGGCTTCATTGTGAATAGTTATAAAAAAGCCTCAAATCAATTTTATAATTGATTTAAGGCTCTTTACTAAAAGCAAATAAGACAACATCTATTTAGTATTTAAAAAGCTTGTTTCTTGGGTAAAGCATCTTATTCTAGTCTAAATTTAACCAAACAGCAATCCTGCAATAAGAAACATCACAGCTGAAATAACTGCCGCTAAAATCCCAAAGGGTGCTTGAGTGATGGCATGTCTAAAGTTGTCACATCCACAAGCTGCAGAAGTTAAAACAGTTGCATCTGAATAAAAACATATATGGCTACCAAATACTCCCGCGGATAAGACTGCTGCAGCTACTAATGGCACATTGGCATTAAGCTCCATTGCTATAGGAAGAACTATTGGGAAGGCGATAACATACATACCCCAGTTTGTCCCTGTAATAAATTCTGTGAAAGCAAGAACTCCAAAGATAATTAAAGGCATCAGAGCAGGAGTTAATACTGATGTTGTAGACGTGATTACATAATATGTAAAACCTATTTGATCATTCACGGCAGCAAAAAGGAAAGCAAGCACCATTAGCAATAAGGGGAAAATCATATTTTTTAAGCCCTGCAATGCAACATCACTAAACTCCATGGCAGACATTAAGTTTTGACCCATATACATTACAAACATTACAGCAACAGTAGTAATTACACCCATTTGCATATCTATATCAAAATAAATAGTGGAAACAATTAAGACTATAATTGGTACAAAAAAATTAATCATTCTAGGATTTTTAGGTAATATCATATCTTCTGTTGCACCACGAATATCAATTCTTTCTGAACCTTCCGGTGCAAGTGGTCCACCTAAGAGAACTCTCTCCTCTGCTTTCTTCATTGGTCCAAATATAGGAATAACACCCATTATTATCAAAGGAACAATAAGAGCTGCAGTCCAAGCATAAAAATTATAAGGAATGGTTTTTACAAAGTAAATTAATCCTTCCCCTTCTGGGGCCCAGCCATTGAATTCGAAAAGTCTGCTCGCAAAAACAGACCAAGTAGTTAAAGGAACTAAAACACATAATGGGGCCGCTGTAGAGTCAACCACATAAGCCAAGAATTCTCTAGGAACCTTGTGACGATCTGTTAAAGGTGCCATACATGATCCCACAGTTAATGAATTTAAATAGTCATCAATGAAGATCACAAGACCTAAAACCCAAGTCCACATTAAAGCCGATTTTCTAGTTTTGGCTTTAGTTGATACATATTCTCCAAAAGCGAAAGCTCCACCAGCTCTTTCAATCAAAGAAATGATACTACCCATTAATCCGCACACTATAATCAGCCAAGCAATATCTTCACTAATCATAGTATCAAGTAGGGTTGAGCTAAAAGCTCCCATAACATCGCCTCTGGCCACCATAATGAATCCCATTACAGATGCTAAAGTTAGTGCTTCTAATATTCTTTTGGTAATAAAAATATAAACTATCAAGAAAATTGCTGGAAGAAGTGAAATTGGACCGAGATCTTCTGAGCCTTCAGGTATAAACATAGATATAAGAAAACTTAAGCCCATAATAACTAATACTGCAAATAGAGAACGTCGTGCATTAAAACCATCTTTCTCTGCTCTAAGAAATGTAAACATGTATCTCTCCTTTCCCTTAAACGATAAGTTTTTCTTAAGTATTTAGTAATTAACACAGTATTCATAATTATCTAAATACTTCATTTTTTACTATACTCTTGTAAACTATCAAAGGCAATAAAAAAAAGACTTTTACAGTCTTTTTTTGCCATTTTTGTTTTATAAAATCACATATTTTTCTTAAAGAAACTTTGTTTTTACTTTATCCCAAAAATCGTAACTTTCAAATCTCACCAAATTTACAACCTTATCCGATAGCTTTATTTTAACCTCTTCAACTTTCAGGAATTTGTTTTCAATGCTGTCTGTAATAACCTTTATCTCTTCGTATCTCTCTTCTGGAACAACTCCCAAATACAAATCTGAGGGCAACAATATACTAGATGTAAAACTGCGATAAGCAGTAGTATTCATTGGTGCAATGGGTGTTACTTGTAATACTTTTAGCCTAGGATCTACTATGGCACCACCTAAGGAGTAATTATATGCAGTAGAGCCAGCGGGAGAAGCAACGCAAATTCCATCACCAGAAAATTTTTCTATAAAGCTACCTCCTATAGAAATACTTAAGTGAACTGTATAGAAATTAGCAGTACGAATTACAACTTCATTCAAGGCTCTAAGTATATGGCGACCTTCAGAATGAGTAATCTCTGCTCCAACAGTTGTTAAAGGCTGAATCCGGTAGCGTTTGTTAAGATAGTTCTCAATGCAAAGGTCAACATTTTCTGGGGCATATTCTTGAAAAAATCCTAAGTGACCTGTATTTATACCTAAGAATGGTGTTTCAGGGAAATCACATTCATGAAGTGCTTGTATAAAGGCTCCATCTCCTCCAATACACACTATGAGCTCCGATTCTGAATCAAATTCATCTTTAACAGTAAAGCCAGCTTTGGCAAACTTCTCAATAAGCCAGGATTTTGTTTCGATTGATTTTTCTGTTAAGTTGGAAAATACGGAAACTATTCTATTCTTCATAGCCAAGAATCCTTTCTACTATTTCCACATCAGATAGAGTTTCTATATATTGTGTACCTCTTTTTTGTCGGGTTTCTCTGCCTTTACCTGTAATTAAAAGCACACTATCTTTGGGGGCACTTTGTATTGCCGTTCTAATAGCTTCCTCTCTATCATTTATAATTTCATAATCTGTATTTGATTTCAATACATATTCAGCAATCTCTCGGGATATATTTTCTAAAGGTTCTTCTCCAGAATCTTCCTCTGTGATATAAACCATTTCAGCAAATTTGCCAGCTATTTCGCCTAGTTCTTGTCTCCTCCCCAAAGCCTTATAACCAGGACAGCCAAAAACAATACTAATAGGTCTATTTTTGTACTCTATTTGAACAGTTTCAAATAGTCTATCAAAACTCATCTCATTATGAGCATAATCCACTATAATAACAAGGTTTTTACTCTTGTCATAAAATAGCTCCATTCTCCCAGGAACTTTCGCTGATGCAATTCCTGATTTTACGTGGTTTATAGGTATATCCAATTCATGGGCTACAGCGATTGCTGCCAGAGCATTCTCAACATTGAAAACACCTTTCATCCCCACTCTAAATTCTCCATTATATTTAGAAGAACGAATCTTAAAACTTGTTCCTGTTTCATCTTGAACTAACCCATAGCCAAAAAGATCTGCATCTTCCTTCATGCCAAATGTGAAAAGCCGAGGCGATTTTTTTTGAGCCGTCTCAATAATTTTATGGAAATCCCCAGTCCCAACGTTAACAACAGCCACATCACACTGGGAAAATAATCTAAGTTTAGAATCCCTATAGTCTTCGTAGCTCTGATGTTCTATATCTGAAATATGATCAAGGCCAATATTTAAAAATACACCCACATTAAAAAAAATACCTTCTGTTCTGTGATACTTCAAAGCTTGTGAGGAAACTTCCATGGTTAAATAATTAATTCCTGAAACAACAGCGTTGTAAAAATGCTGGTGTAATTCGAATGTTTCCGGAGTGGTCAAATGAGATTCTTCTTCTATTATGCCATCGTAATTGAAAATACCAGATAATATTGCACTTAATGGTTTGTTTTCTGACATAAGATATTGGTCTAAAATATTTTTAACATAATAAGATGTGGTGGATTTACCCTTTGTTCCTGTTATACCAACTAATTTTAATGATTTCCAAACTTCCCTATAATAAATATTAGCTAGTTCCGCCAGTGTTTTTCTCATATCATAAACCAAAATATATGGTATGTCAGGATTATCCAAAAATTTTTGTTCTTCACTGATATAAATCACTGCACCATTATTCAGTGCTTCAATAAGATATTCATCCTTGAAATGTAATCCCTTGCACACAAAAAGAGTATTGGGAACTACGTCTTTTGAATTGTAGCTGACATGGTTAATAAAAGAATCCATCAAAGCTCTATCGATATTGCTCCTTTTGATTAAATTCTTATTTTCTAATGCGTCTACATATTCAAAGAGGGGCCTTATCTTTGTGGCCATGTTCCTCAACACTCCTTAATTTAAATTTATATGGTTAAATATTATTTATGATAGAGTCCAAGCA
>CAYLIF010000006.1:0-75902 GCA_964383845.1 uncultured Oscillospiraceae bacterium | reverse complement strand
TAGTACCAATATTGAGATGAGGCTTATTTCTCTCGAATTTCTTTTTTGCCATCTTGTTTTTCCTCCTAAACCTTTATATAAAGTTTAATATTTAATAAATGGAGCTGATGAGCAGGATCGAACTGCTGAACCTCTTCCTTACCAAGGAAGTGCTCTACCTACTGAGCTACATCAGCACACCATACAACGATTATGATACTAAAAATACCAAGAAGTGTCAACACTATTTTAGCCCTACAAAATGCAGCTACTTGATGATTATTTTAGCTGAAAGTGCTGAGATAGCTTATGTTTCATTCTCTGTATTGCATTGTCGATGGTCTTTGGCGAACGTCCCAAAGAAGCTGCTATTTCCGTATAGGTTCCACCTCTTAAATACTCCATCAACACTGTCCATTCTAAATAAGAAAATATTTCTTTGCCTGTCTTGGCTATATGCTCTATTTCATTATTCCGAATAACGGTGTCTTCTAAATTAAACCTTGCATCGCCGATTATATCTTGATAGGTATAGTTTTCTCCTTCTTCTACAAACTTGTCCAGAGAAAGGGATTCGTTTAGGGGATCGTGTTTCCTTCTCGTTCCTTTTCTCACGGCATCTATTATTTGTCTTTTTATACAAAGCTCTGCAAATGTACGAAAAGAAGCTTCCTTGTTTTTATCATAGCCAAGAATAGCTTTGAAAATTCCCAGCATTCCTTCTTGTATAATATCTTCTCGGTCGCTACCAGATATATAATAACGATAGGCTTGGCCTCTAACTAATTCTTTGTATCTTTTAATCAAGACTTCAACTGCATCTCCATCTTCTCTTTGTGCTAAAATAACAAGTTCTTCATCTATATACTTTTCATATTTTGTGTTCATTGCTTTGCCCTCTTATTCAGTAGGAGCACCCCATTATCTTAGAGGCCATTATCACGTTGTCTTCTTATTTCATACAACAGTATAGCAGCCGCATTTGATGCATTAAGGGAAGCTACTTTGCCCTTCATAGGTATAGAAACAACAAAGTCGCTACGTTCCTTTATCAATCGGCCGATGCCCGCACCTTCAGAACCTATTACTAGGGTTAGTGGCCCTTCTAACGGTTGCTGGGAGTAATCCTTGCCATCCATATCACAGGCAGCTATCCACAGGCCTTTTTTCTTTAACTCCTGTAATGTGTCTCCTATGTTCGTGACTTTTACTATCGGCATATATTCAATTGCTCCCGCAGAAGCTTTAATAACAACTTGGGTAATTCCCACACTGTGTCTTTTGGGTATGATTACACCATGGGCCCCAGCACCTTCTGCACTTCTAATAATTGCACCTAAATTATGGGGGTCTTCTAAATTATCAAGAGCCACAATTAGAGGTTCTTCGCCTCTCTCTTTAGCTAAAGCAAAGATGTCATCCAAAGTTTTATATACATATGCAGAAACCTGAGCAATTATGCCTTGATGTTGCTCACATCCTGCAATACGGTCAAGGCCTTGCTTGTCCATGTAAATTATGGGGATTCCTTTATCCTTGCCTTCACCAATGATTTTCAAAATTGATCCGCCAGTACCTTTACCTACAAATATTTTCTCTACCGTTCGTCCTGCCTTTATGGCTTCAGCAACAGGGTTTCTTCCAATTATTAAGTCTGGATGCATTTCTTCATCAAAAACGTCGGTTCTAGCATCTTCCTTATTAACCCATGGTTTGCTAGTCCTTCTGGTCTCCTCAGATCTATCTTTGCCTCTTGCTCCTCCAGTCCCACTTGTAGATCTTGCATCATCACGTTTATTTCTACCCCTGGACCCATCAGCTCTGTATGTGATTCTACTATCTTTTGCTGAGAGGTTGCTGTCCTCTGATTTATATCGTCCTCTTGCTCCATCGGATTTGGATGGGGCTTTGCTATCCTGAGATTTAGTTCTGTAATTTTTATTGCCTACCTTTGATCTCTCTCTACTATTCTTGGTTTTCATTTTCCACCTTTTTATATTCTGTAAACTTATATCCAATTCCGCCTTCGTTTCGTGCTTTACTAGTCCAAACCAATTCATAATTTGGATCTTGGTCCAAGTTTGGGAAATGAGAATCTGCTTCAAATTCTGCATCTATCTTTGTTACAAAAATAGTATCACAAAGATGTAACATTTGTCTGTATATAGTTTCTCCACCTATCACAAAAACATCATCCATATTATAATTTGCAAGCTCTCTCTTTAACGCCTTTTCTGTATGACAAACTAGGCAGGGAGCCTGAAAGTTAGGGTCTAAAGACAAAACCGTGTTTACACGATGGGGTAAAGGCTTTTTACCTGGTAAAGATTCAAAGGTTTTTCGACCCATAAGAACAACTTTACCCTTAGTTTTTTCTTTGAAATACTGAAGATCCCCTGGTAGATGACACAGTAATTTTCCGCAATTTCCGATGGCCCAATTCTTATCAACAGCTACAATTGCTTTCATTAAATCGATTTCACTTTCTCCGACCCCAATTATATGGCAATCGGTATATTTTTTATCTGTGGATTCTTTTGGTAATCATCTATAATAACATCTTCAAGGGTAAAATCATAGAAGTTTTCAATGTCTGGATTTAGATGAAATTTAGGAGCATCAAATTGTGGCCTTCTAATCATCTCTTTTATTATTGAAGTATGACGATCATAGATATGAGCGTCGGCTATAACATGGACCAACTCTCCGGGAACTAGGCCAGAAACTTGTGCAAACATATGAAGCAAAACAGCATATTGTACCACATTCCAATTATTTGCAGCGAGAATATCTTGAGATCTTTGATTTAAAATAGCGTTTAGTCGATTACCTGTAACATTAAAGGTCATGCTATAAGCACAAGGCTCTAATCCCATCTCCATTAGATCTTGAAAATTGAAAATGTTAGTCATAATTCGCCTAGAAAGAGGAGTGTTCTTTAACTGCCATAGCACATTGTCTACCTGGTCCATTTCTCCATGAGGAAATTTGTACTTTAGCCCAAGTTGATAGCCATAAGCTTTGCCAATGGATCCATCACAGTCTGCCCATTGATCCCAAATACGACTATTCAGCTCATTGACCTTGTTAGATTTTTTTTGCCATATCCACAACATCTCGTCTATGGCAGAACGAATTGCAGTAGGCCTTAACGTTAAGGCAGGAAACTCTTCTTCAAGGTTATACCTATTAACTATACCAAAACACTTTGTAGTATGAGCAGGAGTACCGTCTTCCCAACGAGGTCTTACTGTTTGTCCTTCAGAAGAAAAACCTTGATTCAAGATTTTCTCACACATATCTACAAATAAAACATCTGCTTTACTCATGATTTGCTCCTTACTTTAACACTACATATTTTAATACAATCAACACTAATCCCACTGCGATAATGGCCAACCATATTTTTTCAGATCCCTTAAGAGGTCCCCCCCTTTGATTCTTTGTTGCTTCATCATCCATCATGCTTACTTCTCGATTAGTTTTCCAATAATCACCGATTACATCTCGGGCTTTATTTCTTACTACTCTTTCTTTTCTTTCTTTAGCCATTATTTCTCCTCATTTTCTACAAAGGCAATAATCATGGAAATAATCTCTTCTAATCGCTCAGTGTCCTCATTTAAATACAAACGTCCAATCAAAGCCTCTAAAGCCGTTGCCCATTTATATGTTATTATATCTGTATTCTTGGGCCGAGACATGCTCTTATGGTTTCTCGCCCTTTTTACAAGACGTTGTTCTTCTTGGCTTAAACTATCAAATAGTTTTTTAATGGCCATTGCTTGCGCATCAGCTCTTACATACTTAACCGCCAAATTGTGTAGAACATCTACATGGGGTTTTCCAGTTTTTAATACATGGCTTCTAATATAGGTCTCGTAAACTGCGTCTCCTACATATGCCAAAACCGTGGTGTTTACCTCTGCCATAGTTTAATCTCTAATTATTTGAAGGCCTTGAGGTGTGTCCTTCAGGGTTATCCCCTTTTCTTTCAAAATATCTCGGATTTCATCTGAGCGCTTAAAATCCTTTTTATCCCTTGCATCTTGTCTTTCCTCTAATAAAGCTTTTAACTCTTCGTCAGTTGTTTCTATTTCTTCCTTCTGTAAGAGCCCGAGAACATCGCATAATTCTTGTAATAACGCCAAAGATTTTTCAGCAAATTTCTTGCTCATGCCTTCTTTAAGCTTGCTGTTGATTTTCGTTACCAACTCAAATACAGCAGTTATACCGTCGGCGGTGTTGAGATCATCATCCATAGATTTTTTAAACATCTCTCTATATGCATTCAACTTATCTAGTTCATTTTTTTCCGCTTCAGAAAAAGTTAAGTTACTGTTTGCCATAGTATGTAGGAGGCTTGATTTTGCATTTTTTATTCTAGACAAACTATTTTTAGCCTGCTCCATTAAAGTATCGCTAAAGTTAATTGGATTTCTGTAATGGGCGGACAGAAGGAAATATCGAACCACTTCACCATCATACTTTTGGAGAATATCTCTTACTGTGAAAAAATTACCCTTAGACTTGCTCATCTTTTCATCATCAATTGTAATATAACCATTGTGCATCCAATAGTTGGCAAATGGAGCTCCATTCTGTGCTTCTGACTGAGCGATTTCATTTTCATGATGTGGGAAAGTTAAATCTTGCCCTCCTGCATGTATATCAATTGTATCTCCCAAGTATCTCTTGCTCATTGTAGAACATTCTATATGCCATCCAGGTCTTCCCATTCCCCAAGGTGATAGCCATGCAATTTCATCTTCACTTTTTCGTCTTTTCCATAGTACGAAATCTAAAGGGTCACGCTTGATTTCTCCAACCTCTACACGGCAGCCTGATTCTAGTTCTTCAATATTTTGCTTTGATAATTTACCATAGCCTTGGAATTCTCGAGTATTAAAGTAGACGTCCCCATTAATCTCATAGGCAAATCCTTTGTCCACTAGACCCTTAACAAATTCTATAATGTAGTCTATGTTTTCTGTGACCTTGGGATGAACGGTTGCTTGTCTAACATTAAGAGCTGCTGCATCTTTAAAATACTCTTGTATATATTTTTCGCTTATTTCAGAAGGAGAAAGGCCCTCTTCTTTTGCACGATTAATTATCTTATCGTCTACATCCGTAAAGTTTTGAACGAAATTAACTTTATATCCTATATATTCCATGTACCTTCTTAATGTATCAAATACTACAAATGGCCTAGCATTCCCAATATGGAAAAAATTATACACCGTGGGACCACAAACATATATTTTCACTTCCTCAGGATCGATGGGTATAAAGTCTTCTTTCTTTCTAGTTAATGTATTATATAATCTCATTTAAAATTACTCCTCAGTGTTCATTACAATAAAAATAATAGGCAGGAACTTAAACCTGCCTAAGATTATACTCGTTTTTACTTGTTATTTCAATGTTTATTCCTTATAAAGACACATAGCTAGCGGGATTCACACACTTGTCGTTAACTCTCACTTCGAAATGTATATGGGAGCCAGTTGCATTCCCCGTCCTTCCTACTGTAGCAATGCTTTGTCCCTGTGTAACATTGTCTCCCAGATTAACTGAAATGGAATTACAGTGAGAATAATATGTTTTGTAGCCATTACCATGATCCACAATTACCAGCAAACCATAAGAGCTTCTTGAACCTGCATATATAACAGTTCCACTGTCAGATGCGGATATTGTGGTTCCAATTGGTGCTGTTAAATCTACCCCATAATGAAATCTACCATTCCTTGGGCCAAAAGGTGATGCCAGGACATATCCTTGAACGGGGCATATGAAGTTTCCATTTCCTTCCATAACTTCTCCAGCATAACTTGCAGTACTATAGTTGCCTGAACCACTAGATCTGCTAGCCGCATAGACAGGTTGTTTCTTTGTTCCCATCAACACAACTTGGTTTTCTGTTTCTTTTAATGTTCGTGAGGCAATTATTTCCTCCGAAACAACAAAACCATTTTCACGAACCACATAACGAACTTCCTCACATAGACCATCGGATCCTAAAGAAACCATAGCACTTACGCCTTCTGCAACATCATCAGCGTATTGATAATCTGTTTCAAAGTTCACTGGTACTAAATTACGTTCATAGCTTCCATCCTCTTTAGTAGTTCCGACACTTTCCCCTATATTCATGGCCAACAATGGCGTGAAAATTACTGCAATAAATAACACTGCGACTATAACTTTATGTTTCGTTCTATTCATCGATTATACCTCTTTCATTTAGAAATCTTGAGATTTCCCTCTTTGCTTTGAACTTGTTTAGGCTAACCCACTTTATTAATTATGTCAATCTTTTTAGGGTAAAGTTCACCAAATCTTCACAGAGAAAAACCCTGCAACCGTTGTTATTTCAACGTCTGCAGGGTTTTAACCTTTTTGCATATTAGTTGTCTTTTTAGAGCTATTTTTCCGATAAATAAACTTTTTTCATCCTCTGCGGAGCCTTGGGTTTGTCATTACTGTCTCTAGGAGTTTTAACAATTTCATCAACCACATCAAGCCCCTCCATGATCTTTCCGAAGGCTGCATAGCTACCATCCAGATGGGGTGACTCTGCTGTCATTATGAAAAACTGAGACCCCGCCGAATCCGGGTGTCCGCTTCTTGCCATACTCAAAACACCTCTCTCGTGACAAATATTATTTTCGCAATTATTCTTGCTAAACTCTCCTTTGATAGTATATCCTGGTCCACCGGTTCCAGTTCCTAAAGGACAGCCACCCTGAATCATAAAGCCTGGAATTACACGATGAAAAGTAAGTCCATCGTAAAACCCTTCTTTAACAAGTTTTTCAAAATTTTCAACTGTTTCAGGGGCCACTTCTGGGTAAAGTTCTCCCTTCATAGTCTTACCATTCTCCATCTCAATTATTACATAACTCATTTTATTCCTCCATTTTTTCTAATTTTATATGTTATAGGTAATGATTGTTTGCTTTCTAAGAACTCCCACAATTCGTTCTTTAAGTATTCCGGATAAAGTACATCTAAATCTTGTATTCTTTCTCTAGAAACAAAGAGTACCTCTTCCATAACTTGCTGATTTTCCCCTCGTTCAGGGTCGTTGCCTAAATGCAATTCTCCTCCGATTGACTTGCCAAGGAAAAAATTAACGAATCTTTGCCCTCTTTCTGCTGATACTTCCTCCACGTGCCAAATCAACTGAATGATTTCAACATCGATTCCAGTTTCTTCTTTAACTTCACGAACGGCGGCTTCTAAGGAATTTTCATCTTTATCCACATTCCCCCCAGGTACCAACCAAATATTTTTATCGTCCTGTCGGTGCCTAACCATCAACACTTCGTTTTGATCGTTTAACACTACAACTCTAGCTCCACCTACCCACATACAAATGCTCCTATCAAGCCCATGCCCAGTATGATGAAAATTGGGCTAATCTTCATCTTTGCCACAAAGAAAAAAGAAACGAGAAACATTAAACAAGGAATTAGATTAATGCTTGTTGATAAATTGTTGATAAATTCTAGCGAAAAAATATGGTAATTAAATAATGCTGTTTCTGCTACCATAACTGCTGCCGCTCCAATTAGTCCTGCTGTCACAGGTCTAATGCCAGTGAAAATTCCTCGAATTGGCCAGGTATAATAAAAGCGTTTAACGAAATTAGCAACAATCAACATTATTAAAAAAGATGGAATAGTTACCCCCAGTGTGGCAACTACTGCTCCAGGGAAACCCGCAAAATTGAAACCCACATAGGTAGCAGCATTAACAGCTACAGGTCCAGGAGTTACTTGGGAGAGGGCCACAAGATCGGAAAACTCCTGCTTACTCATAATTCCAAACTCTTGTACCCCTTGGAAGATAAGTGGTAGCATAGCCAAGCCCCCACCAAAACTGAAGGCTCCTATTCTAAAAAACATGTAGAATATAGTGAGATAAATCATTGCCTCCCACCTGCTTCAGCCGCTTTTTCCCCTTCACCATGTTCTATATTATAACTAAGATCCTCTTGTTCTCCATGAGTCCTTCTTTTTTCTTTGATTTCTTTCTTTTTTCTTCTTTCTTTTAAACCTGTAGTCAAGAGAAAGTAAACCGTTCCCAAAAAAGCTCCACCTAATATTACCAAAATAGCAGAAACATTAAAAGCAACGATTATTATAAAGCTAAGAATAGCAAGGACCCAAGTAAACCAACCTTTAACAACACCTTTTCCAAGTTTTATAGCAGAATATAGTATTAATCCGCTGGCAGCAGCCTTTATTCCAATAAATGCACCTTCAATATAGGAGTTTTCACCAATAGTTCCAAGTAGCATAACTAAAAGTATAATTATGATAAAGGAAGGTAAAATAACTCCTAGTGTTGCTGCGAGAGCTCCCAAGAATCCCCTTTTACGATTACCAACGTATGTTGCAGTATTAATGGCTAAAACCCCTGGTAAAGATTGTGCAATTGCTATACAGTCTAACATTTCTGCTTCACTTAGCCACTTTTTTTTATCTACAACCATTCTTTGAATAAAGGGCAGCATTGCCAGCCCTCCTCCTATGGTGAAGAGCCCGATGATAAAAAAGTTAATTAAAAGTTGGCCCAGTAGTTTCAAAATCTTTTCCTCTTATCCTTTGCCTTCTTCACAGATTATTTTTTTCGTTCTCTCTAAAGCATCAGCTACGGACAATTCAACTTTATCAGCATCTCTTCTACGCTTAAATTCAACAATCCCATCAGGAGCACCTCTACCAACGGTAATCCTTATAGGGATGCCAAGTAAGTCTGCGTCCTTAAATTTCACTCCTGGTCTTTCTTCCCGATCATCTAAGAGAACTTCAACACCACATGACTTTAGGTCATCATATATACTTTCTGCCAGTTCAATTTGATTGGGATCTTTTGTTCCCACCAATGTAATTATAGCATGGTAGGGTGCAACACTTACAGGCCATATAATACCATTCTCATCGTGGTGCTGTTCAACTATAGCCGCCATTGTTCTGGTAACACCAATTCCGTAACATCCCATTACAATCCATTGATCTTCTTGGTTCTCATCTTTATAGCTTGCACCCATTGACTCTGCATATTTTGTGCCCAATTTAAAGAGTTGTCCAACTTCAATGCCACGTGCAAATTCAACAGGGCTTCCACAAATAGGGCATGGGTCTTGGGCTTTAATCATTTTAATATCACAAAGGATGTCTCCTTGGTAATCTCTTCCATAGTTAACATTGATTAGATGATGATCTATTTTGCAGGCTCCTGCACAAAGGTTCTTTGCTAAGGCTAATTCACTGTCTATAACCACTGTACAGTTGCGTATACCTATAGGGCCAGTAAATCCTCCTACACATCCTGTAGCCTCTTGAATCTTCTCCTCATCGGCAAACTCTAAAGCATGCTCAGGGATTCCCAATGCATTGACCAATTTCACTCTATTTAATTCTCTATCTCCTCTGACAAATGCGGCTACATACCCTTCTTCTTGTCCTTCATGATCGAACTTTGTAAAAAGCAAGGCTTTTATAGTTTGTTTTTTATCTAAGCCTAGATAGTTGGCTACATCTTCAATGGTTTTAGTCCCTGGAGTATACACCTCTTCAAGAGGAAGCATTTGAGCTGGATCTTCAGACTGGTCCACACAAAGAGCTCTTTCTGTAGTAGCAGCCATCTCGCAGTTATTACAATAGGCTATTTCTGACTCTCCTACTTCAGAGAGGGCTGTAAACTCATGAGAGTTAGAACCACCAATGGCTCCAGTGTCAGCCTCTACTGGTCTAAAAGTAAGGCCACATCGGCTGAATATTCGTGTGTAAGCCTCAAACATTTCATCGTAGCTTTTATCCAATCCGTCAACATCTTTATCAAAGGAATAGCTATCCTTCATAACAAACTCTCTGCTACGCATTAGGCCAAATCTTGGCCTTGCTTCGTCTCTATACTTTGTCTGTATTTGGTAGAGGTTAATTGGCAATTGACGATATGAGGATATGTCAGTCCTTGCTATATCCGTGAAGATTTCTTCATGAGTTGGCCCCAAACAAAAATCTCGGCCATGTCTATCCTTTAGCCTCCACAGCTCTGGACCGTATGCAAACCATCTTCCTGACTCCATCCAAAGTTCTGCCGGCTGAACAGCAGACATATGAATTTCCTGTCCACCCTTTGCGTCCATTTCCTGACGGACAATCTCCTCTATTTTTTTAACGGTTCTCCAACCCAATGGCATAAATCCATAGACACCAGAAACTAGCTTTCTAATCATACCCCCTCTAAGAAGTAAAATATGGCTTTGTATTTCTGCCTCTGCAGGTATTTCTCGAAGTGTCTTTAGATGCATTTGCGATAATCTCATTATTGTTCTCCTTTAGCGTTACATTTATTTGTGATCAACAACAAGGAAGCTTGGCAAGCTATACCTTCTTCGCGGCCTACTATACCGATGCCTTCCATGGTTGTTGCCTTAATGTTGATTTTTTCAGAAGGAATTTCTAAAACTTCTTTAATATTCTCCTTGATTTCTTTTATGTAAGGAGCAATCTTTGGTTTCTCCATCAAGAGTGTAATGTCCAGGTTTCCAATCTTAAAATCCTCTTCCACCATGATTTTATGAACTCTTTTTAATAACACCAAGCTTGATATTCCTTTGTATTCATCTGAAGTGTCAGGAAAGTGTTTTCCTATATCCCCTTGACCCATAGCGCCTAATATAGCGTCCATTAGTGCATGAATTAGCACATCCGCATCGGAATGACCTAATAAGCCTTTTTCATGGGGGATCTGTACTCCTCCTATAATCAAAGGCCTTCCCTCTACGAGGGTGTGTATATCGTAACCGGTGCCTACACTGGCTTCTTGATAAGGAAGATCTTCAGGAGTTGTTATTTTTTTGTTGGCTTCACTTCCCTCAACAATAGAAACCTGCCTCCCTAATTTTTCAACCAAAGAAGCATCATCTGTGCCATAAAAATCTTCGTCAAAAGCCTTTTCATATGCTTCTAAAAGTAATTCCACCTTAAACCCTTGGGGTGTTTGGACCAAAAGGAGTTCCTCTCGATTGAGGGTTCCTTCTTTATTCCTGATAGTATCTTTTGGTTGAATACAAGGAACCGCGGCAGCTGATATTAGCGTTTGTTCTAAAACTCTCTCTATGACCTCCTTTGATACAAAAGGTCTTGCCCCATCGTGAATCAAGACAATATCAGTATTTTGGGGAAGAGAGCGTAAACCATTGTAAACCGAGTCTTGCCGTTGGGACCCTCCCAAAGTTAGAATTGTATTCTCATCTAAGAAATCCAATATTCTTGGATCGTAATCTTCATTAACCACAACACAAACTGTATCAACAAAACCACAATTCCAAAAAGCCTCTGCAGCCAAGGCCAGCATAGGCTTTCCGTTAATGTTACGATATTGTTTTGGAATGCCGCCGCCCATGCGTGAACCTGCACCGGCGGCGGCAATAATTACAGAAATCATTTTGTTTTTATACATAATTTAATTCTCTATTTAATCCGGGCGAAGATCATTCTCCCTGCAGAAGTTTGAAGAACGCTAGTAACAAGAACATCTGTTGTCTTACCTATCATTTTGTCTCCATCTTCAACAACAATCATGGTGCCATCGTCTAAATATGCAACAGCTTGCCCCTTTTCCTTACCTTCTTTTACCATGAAGACTGTCATACCTTCTCCTGGTAACACCACAGGCTTTAAAGTGTTAGCTAATTCATTGATATTAAGAACCCCAACCCCTTTTATCCCTGCAACCTTATTTAGGTTGAAATCGTTTGTAACAACTTTGCCATTCATCATTTGAGCAAGTTTCAATAATTTGATATCAACTTCGGGAATCTCTTCCAGAGCTTTTTCAGAGGCTGTGTTATATATTTCGATGCCATGCTCTGTTTGGATTCGATTCAAAACATCTAGCCCTCGCCGCCCTCTATTTCTTTTTAAACCATCTGAGGAATCAGCTATATGCTGTAATTCGCCAATAACAAATTCCGGGATAACAATAGGCCCTTCTAAAAATCCCGTTCTCATAATATCTGCTATTCTTCCATCAATAATAACAGATGTGTCTAGTATTTTAGGCGCAAAATCTTGAACCTTGCCTTTTCCCCTTGCTCCTTCTCTTTTTACACCACTGGCGGAGAGAATGACAGGTAAATCTGGTCCTAGTTTAGTGGCTATTACAACCCCTAAAAAAGAAAGAACCAAATATGTGAAAATGGTTAGGATGGTGCCCAAATAAAAGAGATCTACCTCTTTGAAAATATCGCTTATAAGGAATGCAACAACAAGCCCTGCAATTAATCCAAAAGTTCCTACCACAATTTCATTGGGGGCAATTCCTTGCAAATCTCTTTCAATGTTTGTAGCCACTTTTTTGCCTTGTTTGCCAATTGTTGGTGTAAGTCGGAAAAATAATAATGAAAATATAAGTGCGAATACTACTGCCGCTCCACCCTGTTGAGCTTGTGACCACCCCATTTCTGGCGCTATGTCAGCAAAACTTAAAAGGTACTTGGTTAATAAAAAAACAACGTAACCCACTATAGCACCAACAACAGCAAACATAAATCTTATTAATTTTTTAATCATCACTCTACTTCTCTCACCTCCTTTTAAAGGAACTTTATTAGCAACAGCAAAAACAACTAAGGGCGTAAAATTTTATATTGCCTCGTTAATTATTTTCATTGCCTTTACTACATCAATATCTTGTACAAGAACTATTTCACTTGCTAGAATTTGCTTAGCGTTTGACAGCATTTTCTTTTCTCCAGTTGATAGTTTCTTATCTCGGTCTGAATGGGCTAAGTTACGAACAACTTCTGCCACTTCAAGGACGTCTCCAGTCTTAAGTTTTTCCATATTCTCTCGGTATCTTCGATTCCAATTAGCTTCCATCTCCGTTGCTTCACCTTTTAGAATCTTCATTACACTTTTTATCAAGGAGACGTCCGCAACAGGGCGAACTCCTATTTCTTCACATGAATCAGTTGGGATCATGATTTTCATATCCCCACAAGGTACGTTCAATATATAATACTGTCGGGTTTCCCCAAGGATCTTTTTTTCTTCTATCTTCCCTATAATTCCAGCTCCATGCATAGGATACACAATTTTATCGCCAACTCTAAACATAGTCTATTCCTCCATTATACCGCTCCTTATAGTATACACTCTTTTACGGTATTATGTCAATGAAAGCCCGGTTTTCTGCCATTTTCAACTAGCCCAGCGGCAATTCAAACCAGAATTTTGAGCCCTGACGAAACTTGGTTTCAACTCCGAACTTTGCATTGTGTAGGTTGAGTATTTCCTTAACTATGGATAGCCCCAAACCTGTTCCTGAAGTTTTTCTAACATGATTAGTACTGCCTTTTTGATAACGCTCCCAGATTTGAGAGATATCATCTTCTCTAATCCCCATTCCGTTATCAATGACTTCAAATCGCAACATGGAATCCTTCTTGTATGCATTTATATATACTGTTTTGTCTTTGCCACAATATTTTATAGCATTGCTTAAAAGGTTACCTATTACCTGCTTTATTTTAGCAGGGTCACCTCTAAACCAAAGTTTCTCATCGCAATTTGTAACAATTTTATAACCCTCTTTTTTCAATATTTCTACATATGGCCCAACAATGCTCTCTACCATTTCAGAAACATTAATTTCCGTGGTGGTCAGAAATTCAACTCCAGCTTGTATTTTAGACAGGATAAGCATATCTGAAACCAGACCATCTAAACGATCTGCTTCATCAATAATTACCTTTAGATGTTCTTCTCTTTTTTTAGGATCATCTCCAGAGATGTCCCGAATAAGCTCTGCGTAGGACTTAACCATAGTTAATGGAGTTCTAATATCGTGGGAAACATTAGCGATTAAATCTTTTTGCAGCTTATCACTTTTTGCTAGCTCCATAGATGCATGTGTTAGAGTGTCTGCTAGATTTATTATTTCGCTGTACTTACCTCCATCAAATTGAACACCGTATTCTCCTTCAGCAAGGTCTTTTGCTTGATCGGTTATTCTTCTAATGGGCAAGGATATCCTTCTGGACAGATATATAGAAATTGCAAAGGCCATAGCCAATGATATTATGGTAATATACTTTAGCTGTTCCTGAAGTATTGCCACAGTAGACCCTACAGGGTATAGGGGTGAAAATATGTAGAGAATAGCTTTGTCATCGTATCCATCAGCTACGAATCCAGCGTAGGCCAAAGTATTTAAATCAGATCGACCTTCCGGAATTAAAGAACTTATGGATTTGCTTTTACTCTCAAAGAGCTGCTCTTTCATTGCGGCCATTTCTCCAAGATAGCCATAGCTTGGTCGCCTTCCTGCCTCGGATGTAGGAGAAAATACAATGGTTCCGTCTGTGGTTTCAATATGAATATACATATCGTTACTATAGGAAAGGTTTCTTATAATGTCCAAAATGTTTTCGTTTTCATATTGCGAGGTAATTACATTTGCTACTCTATTGGTCTCACTGATTTTCATGTCTTGGTAGTAATTGTTTAAAAAGAAAATCTGCAAACCCCATAGTATCAGCAGCAAAAAAATTGCGAATGCAACGAAGTACAACCACACCTTAAAATTTATACTCTTTCGATCTAAATTCCAGACCTTCAAAAAATCAACATTCAAATTTGTACCCTACTCCTCTAAGCGTAACTATATAATCCCTATATTCCCCTAAATTGTTTCTTAAGTTTTTTATGTGTGTGTCGATAGTCCTGTCATCGCCAAAAAAATCATATCCCCAAATATCCGAAAGCAATTTATCTCGGGAAAGGGCAATGTTTCTATTTTGAACAAGGTAGAAAAGCAGATCATATTCTTTAGGAGTTAACTCTACCTTTTGGCCATTAACCGCTACGGACCTACCTTGAATATTGATGGACAATCCACCAAATTCCAGTACATTGGTATCGCTTTCCTCCCTAGCCTTTCTCCGTGCCAGAACTGCATTCACTCTAGCCATAAGTTCTTTTGGGCTAAAGGGTTTTACTACATAATCGTCAATTCCCAATTCGAAGCCAAAAAGTTTATCGTATTCTTCACCCCGGGCGGATAACATTATAATGGGAATATCTTTTATTTTTTTAATTTCTTTGCATGCAGAATAGCCGTCAAGTTTTGGCATCATAATGTCCATGATTACCAAGTCGTAATCATTTAGTTTTACAAGGCCTAGAGCTGACATTCCATCCCCAGCTTCATCAATTTCATGACCATTAAATTCGGCATATTCTTTTATAACTTGCCTTATTTTAATTTCATCATCTACTACTAATAATTTCGCCATATTTGTTCACCTCTAATAATACTTTACCTTTTGTCTGTGTCTTTTTAGTGAGGATTTATATACTTATTGTACCATATTTGATGTAGACTGAGAATAGAATGCAAGTATCGGTATTCACTACTTAACTGTATTGTGTTAGAATAGGCCTTGTGGATAATCCAAATTGATTTTAATAAATTATAATAATAAGGAAGGTAGTAATGGAAATTAAAAATATATATGGCAAATTAAATTGTTTGGTCATTTTTCGAGAGCTTTTACAAGATCCCATAATAATTTCATGGCAAAAACTATTGGAAAATTTAATAAAAGGCGATGATCCAGCACCAAGTTACAGTGCTTTTCTTTCGAAGCTTTATGAAGAGGGAGGAGATTTCAGCGATTATCTTTTGAGGATTGTTATGGACTCCGAAAATATATTCATTAAAAAGGAAGTATCAAGGAAAAATCCATCAATTATTAGCTGCCTTGAGGGAGAACTTCAATTATTTACGGAAATAAGTGCCATTTCTCCAGGGGAAATTATAAAATCCATACAGACCTTGTCTCCTTATTCAAAGCCTCTACCTGTTTATTCATCCAAGGCCAAGGATTTTAAAAATCTTTATCGCAGCAAGGTGCTAATGTTGCCCAAGCAAGGATATGGAATATTTGCCAAGCATCCTATGTTTACTTTTGATGAAAAAGGTCTTAGTCCAGTATTAAATCCCGATCCTCAAAAACTGAGTTCATTGCTTGGCTATAAACAAGAGCAAAGGTCTTTGGTCGCAAATACCCTGTCCTTGTTAGGAGGGAATAGCGCCAGTAACGCTTTGCTGTATGGTGATGCAGGCACAGGGAAAAGCTCTACTATAAAAGCCCTTGCTAATGAATATTATGAAATGGGGCTTCGTCTAGTAGAAATCAAGAAAATAAATCTCTACCTTATCCCTAAATTGATGCAGGAACTTAATGATAATCCATTGAAATTCATAATATTTGTTGATGACCTAACATTTACCCAACATGATGAGAATTTTTCTGCTCTTAAAAGTGTTCTTGAAGGCAGCGCATCAACACAAAATAGGAATACCGTTATCTACGCCACATCAAATAGGAGACACTTGATAAAAGAAACCACGGAAGATCGACAAGGGAGCCTAAATGAAAATGACACCATTCAGGAGACTATGGGTTTAGCCGCGAGATTTGGCCTCACTATAACCTATCAAATGCCAGACAGAGAGCTCTACCATAAAATAGTCAAAGAATATGCAAATGAATTAGAGCTATTCCTTGATGAAACAGCATTGCTTACAAAAGCTGAAGCATACGCTATTCGAAACGGTGGTAGAAGCCCTAGAGCAGCCAAGCAATTCGTACAATTAGAAAAAGGGCTATCAGAATAAACTGACAGCCCTTTTTTTACCTCTCAACAAGTATATTTAGCTATTTTAAAACTGCCCCGTTGGATGCGTCTGTTACCATTTTTGCGTATCGGCTAAGCCATCCAGTTTTAACTCTTGGCTCAGGACAAACAAAAGCTTTTCTTCTTGCTTCCATCTCTTCTTCAGAGACATCAACATGGAGTTTGGCCCCAGGAATATCAATGGTAATTTGTTCCCCTTCCTTGATAAATCCTATTTCACCAGCTTGGGCTGCCTCTGGACTTACATGACCTATTGCTGCTCCACGGCTAGCTCCACTAAAGCGGCCATCAGTAATTAAAGCAACCGATTTATCTAACCCCATTCCCGCTAAGGCGCTAGTTGGGTTAAGCATTTCTCGCATGCCTGGACCGCCTTTGGGCCCTTCGAATCTAATTACCACAACATCTCCAGCTTTTATTTTACCTTCATATATGGCATTGATAGCCCCTTCTTCATCATCAAATACTCTTGCAGGTCCAGTATGAATCAGCATCTCAGGTGCAACTGCACTGCGTTTTACAACTGCCCCATCTTTTGCTATATTTCCCCAGAGGACTGCAATCCCACCAGTTTCACTGTAAGGGTCTTCAATGGGCCTTATAATATCATGGTTTTTTACTTTGGCAGATGCGATATTTTCTCCCACAGTTTTACCTGTAACAGTAAGGGCCTCTTTGTTTATATGACCTTTTTTGTTTAGTTCAGCTAATACTGCTTGAATACCCCCTGCTGTATTTAGGTCCTGAATATGAGTAGGTCCTACAGGAGCCAAGTGACAAAGATTTGGAACCCTACCGCTAAACTCATTGAACATCTCCAAACTCAATGGGCAGCAGCCTTCATTGGCAATTGCAAGTAAATGAAGAACACTGTTGGTTGAACACCCTAAAGCCATATCACAAGCCAATCCATTTTGTAATGATCCTTCATTTATAATATCTCGAGCCTTTATATCTTTTTCAATAAGTCCCATAATTGCATGACCTGATTGTTTGGCCAATCTTATTCTGCCATTATGGACAGCAGGAATAGTACCGTTTCCAGGAAGCGCAATCCCTATAGCCTCGCAAAGACAGTTCATGCTATTTGCAGTGTACATGCCAGCACAAGATCCACAGCCTGGGCAAACCCCTTGTTCGTACTCTTCCATTTTTTCATCATCAATAAGACCTGCTTTTCTGGCACCTACCGCCTCGAATATCTTGGATAAGCTAACCTCTTCTCCGTCTACCAAGCCGGCAAGCATAGGCCCACCAGAGCACACCAAGGCCGGTATATTCATTCTAACTGCTGCCATAACCATTCCAGGTACAATCTTATCGCAACTAGGAACCAATACTACCCCATCTAAGCAATGAGCCATGATCATGGTTTCTACACTATCCGCAATTAATTCACGGCTTGGCAGACTGTATTTCATTCCCCCATGACCCATGGCAATACCATCACAAACTCCAATTGCTGGCATCAGAATAGGGGTCCCTCCAGCCATTCTTACTCCTGTCATTACAGCATCAGCTACCTTTTCAAGATGTACATGGCCTGGAACAATCTCGCTATAGGCGGAAACAACCCCTACTAAGGGTCGATTTAGCTCCTCCTTTGTGTATCCCATGGCATAGAACAAACTTCTCATAGGCGCCCGTTCAATGCCTTGTGTTACTTGATCACTTCTTCTCATTCCTCCACCCCTTTTTCACCAACATTTATTCTATTGCTTATTTCTTAAGCCAGCTCATCATATCTCTAAGTTCTTTTCCAACCTTGCAAAGTAGATGGGAAGCTTCTTTACGCCTTGTTGCTAAAAATCTAGCTTGTCCACCGGCATTAAATTCCTGTATGAACTCACTGGCAAAGGTGCCGTCTTGTATTTCATGAAGAACTTTTTTCATTTCTTTTCTAGTATCTTCAGTAATTATTCTAGTCCCTGATCTATAGTCACCATATTCTGCTGTGTTAGAAATAGAATATCTCATTTGATCAAAACCGCCGCTATTAATAAGATCCACAATTAATTTCATTTCGTGAACACATTCAAAGTATGCCATCTCAGGAGAATACCCAGCTTCCACAAGAGTATCGAAACCTGCTTTCATCAGCTCTGTAACTCCACCACATAAAACTGCTTGTTCTCCAAAGAGATCTGTTTCTGTTTCTTCTTTAAATGTAGTTTCTAATATTCCCGCTCTTCCCGCACCTATTCCTGAAGCGTAAGCCAAGGCAAAATCTTTGGCTTTCCCTGAGTAGTCTTGAAAAACAGCTATAAGGCTGGGAACACCTTTTCCTTCCAAATACTGGGTTCTTACAGTATGTCCAGGGCCTTTTGGTGCTACCATTATTACATCAATATTTTCAGCAGGTTGTATTTGATGATAATGAATGTTAAAACCATGGGCAAACATTAATACATTGCCTTCCTTCATGTGTTTAGCAACTTGTGAGTTATATATCTTACCTGCAACTTCATCAGGAACTAGCATCATAACAACATCACCTTGTTCCGCAGCCTCTTCTACATCAACAACCTTCAGTCCCGCTTCCTTTGCTTGGGCTGCGGATTTAGAATCAGTTCTTAGCCCAACAATAACGTTTACACCACTTTCTTTAAGGTTTAGTGCATGGGCATGCCCCTGGCTACCATATCCCATAATGGCTACAGTTTTGCCGTCTAATAACCCCAAATTACAATCTACATCATAATACTTATTTACCATTTAATTCCCGCTCCTTTTCTGCATCAACGTTTCCTTTTTCGATTCCTGTTACCCCGGTCCTGCTAACCTCAATGATGTCATAGCAGTTCATCATATTCATAAACCCATCAAGCTTGTTGGGAGATCCGGTCAATTCTATTACCATACTACTTTTTGAAAGATCAATGATCTTAGCTCTATAAATATCCACAATCTCACGAATGTGGGTTCGAGTTTCTTTTTCTGCACTCACTTTAAGAAGTAGCAGTTCTCTATATAATGTATTGTCCATATTCAAAACATAGGCATTCCTGACAATTTCCAACTTCTCAACCTGAGTAATAATTTGCCATAGGGCATTCTCATCGTCTCCGCTTACCACTGCAGTGATTCGAGTTATACCAGGTATATTTGTTTCTGATGCGGAAAGTGTATTTATATTGAAATTTCTTCTTCCAAACAGGCTAGAAATTCGAGCCACTACATTGGGTTGATCGTCCACCAACATGGTGATAACCTGCTTTTCCACTTTTAGCGGTTTCACTTTGTCTCTCATTACTTTAATCCTTCCTCCCTTAGTCCATTATAATATCTTCCACTGTTCCTCCATTAGGAATCATGGGTAAAACCCTTTCACAGCGATCGATAGCACAATCAATCCACACAGGTCCAGCTTCTTTTAAAGCTTCCTTATATACTCGCTCAAAATCTTTCATTGTATCAACACGATAGCCTTTTGCGCCAAATCCTTCGGCAACTTTAGCAAAATTGGTGGCTCGTTCTGGCATAGTTTGGGAATAACGGCCTTCGTAAAAGCTGTTCTGCCATTGATATACCATACCTAAAACACGATTGTCAAAAATAACAGTAATAATAGGTAGTTTGTTGCTAACAGCAGTACACGCTTCGTTCATGTTCATATGAAATGATCCGTCTCCAGTTAAATGAATAACTCTTTTATCCGGGTTTCCCATTTGAGCTCCAATGGCAGCACCATAGCCATATCCCATTGTTCCAAGCCCCCCACTAGTTAGGAATGCTTTGGTATTATAGTGTTGAACATATTGCGCAGCCCACATCTGGTGTTGTCCTACATCAGTTACATAAATAGTTTCTTTGTCTGTTAAATTACAAATAGTATTTATCAGTTGGTCGGGGCATAAATATCCATTTTGTTTATCCGGCATGGCTAATTTTTCTCTCCATTTAGAGATTCTTACTGTCCACGCTTCTCTTTTCTTCTCTTCGATTAGAGGTAGCAGTTTTTGTAAGAAGTGTTTAACATCACTAATTACAGCCAAATCAACCATAACATTTTTGTTGATTTCACTTCTATCTACATCTACTTGAACTATAGTAGCGTCTTGGGCGAATTTCTCAGGATTAAGAGCAACTCTATCGCTAAATCTAGTGCCAAGAGCTAGGACTAAATCGGACTTATCAATGCTTTTATTGGCAGCTACAGATCCATGCATACCAAGCATTCCAAGGTTCATAGGGTTTTCATATCCCACAATGCCTGCAGCCATCATTGTATGTGTTGCCGGAATATCCCCCCGGTTAATAAGTGCCAGAATCTCTTCTGAAGCTCCTGATGCAGCAGAGCCGCCACCAATATATAATACTGGTCTTTCCGACTTATTTATCATGCTAGCTACTTCTTCAATAACTTCTTGGCTTACGTTGTTTGGAAGTTCTGGTATTTCAACAGGGCCCTTACTTTCATAATCATAAAGTGCTGCTGTTACGTCTTTGGTAATATCTACTAAAACAGGTCCTTTTCGTCCTGAATTCGCTATACGAAATGCCTGACGTAAAGAGTCTTCTAAATCTTCTATCTTACTAACCAAGAAATTGTGTTTTGTTATGGACATAGTGATACCAGTAATGTATATCTCCTGGAATGCATCTCGTCCAATTAATGATGATGGTGCATTTGCAGTGATTGCAACCATTGGGACACTATCCATATATGCTGTGGCTATTCCTGTTACAAGGTTAGTTGCTCCAGGTCCACTTGTTGCAAAAACCACTCCTGTCTTGCCAGTGGATCTTGCGTATCCGTCAGCGGCATGAGAAGCGCCTTGCTCGTGAGCAGTCAAAACATGGTGAATTTGTTCTCGGTATTTATAAAGTGCATCGTAAGTAAAAAGGGCTGCTCCACCAGGATATCCAAAGACGGTATCCACTCCTTGATCAAGAAGCACCTCCATTACGATTTCTGCGCCAGTTATTTTCATGAATTATATCCCCTTCCTTCCTAAATATATTGCTTATTATATAGAATTAACAAATAAAGTCAATATTTTTTGTGATTTTTCACAACAATTCGCCCATATATTATGATTTTATGTTGTAAAACAAGAAAACGGCGGTTGGCTATACTCCAAAATACCGCCGTTCTTTGATTTTATAGTTTCTAAATACAGGTTTTATGGCATAATAAATTTTTTCTTTATTTAATTATACCTCTTCTTCGCTTTTGTGTTCAGCAATAATCTTTTCAGCTAAATGAGAAGGTACTTCTTCATATCGCTCAAACCTCATTGTAAATGATCCTCTAGCTTGGGTCATTGAACGAAGGGTTACGGAATAATCGAATAACTCTTGTTGAGGAGCCTCTGCCATTAGTTTTTGCTCTCCACTAAGTTGTGGCTCCATGCCAAGGATTTTACCTCTTCTCTTATTCATATCTCCCATAACATCTCCCATGTTCTCGTCAGGGACTAAAACCTCTAGGTACATTATTGGCTCCAACAAGCAGGGCTTTGCTTCAACTATACCCTTTCGGAAAGCCAATGCTGCCGCTAGCTTAAATGCCATTTCATTAGAGTCTACATCATGGTAAGAACCGTCATATAAAACAGCCTTTATGTTTACAACCTTACATCCTGCTAATGGCCCTTTGTCTAGAGATTCTCTTAGACCCTTTTCAACAGCAGGCACATAATTCTTGGGAACGGATCCTCCGAAAAGCTCTTCACTAAACTCAAACTCTTCAGTTCCAGGAGAGAATCGAATGTGAACATCTCCATATTGTCCTGCTCCACCTGATTGCTTTTTATGTTTTCCCTGTACGTCTGAAGTACCCTTAATAGTTTCCCTATAAGCGATCTTTTGGGGAAGAACGTTTACTTCAACACCAAATTTATCTTTTAATTTAGAGGTAATAATGTTTAGCTGTTGCTCACCTTGTCCACCCAAAAGTGTTTGATGAGTTTCAGTGTTTCTTTCTAATACAAAAGAAGGATCTTCTTCCATTAATTTGTTGAGTCCTGATGAAACTTTTTCGTCGTCCCCTTTTTCTTTTGGTTCTACAGCGATAAATAGTGATGGTTGTGGGAAATCGATAGGTGGGAACTCAACAATATCAGCTTTCAAACAAAGAGTATCCCCTGTTTGAGTATGCTGCAATTTAGCTGCCGCAACAATATCACCAGCCACTACATCTCCAGCATCTCCTTGATTCTTACCTCTAAGAAAGAAAAGTGCTCCCATCTTTTCTGGTTTTTGAGTTCTTGGATTGTATAATTCCATTCCTTGGTGAAAAACTCCTGAAATTACTTTAATTAAGCTAATTTTCCCTAGGAATGGGTCTGCAATAGTTTTAAAGACGAAGCCTGAAGGTTTGCCAGTAGGATCTACGGGAACCTCTATATCATCTCCATGTACATCTTTAGCTGGATATGGAGCATGATCACCCGGTTCGGGTATAAACTTAATGATCGCATCTAGCACTTCTTTTATTCCCTTTCCTTCATGGGCAGAAGTAACCAGTACTGGGGTAATGTTACCATCTTTGATCCCGTTTAAAAGACCATTATTAAACTCTTCCTCTGTAAACTCCTCACCCTCAAAGAATTTATCCATTAGAGCCTCATCGTTTTCTGCTATTGCTTCTTTCACTGCTTCTTTATCCCCAAGAGTAACAACAGACGTTCCATATGTTTCTTTTAAGGCTGCAGTTAGTTCATCGATATTCACATTTTCTTTGTCGCTTTTTGTTATTACAAAGAATCTAGGCATGTTGTTTTGTCGACATAGGTTCCAAGCTTTTCCAGTACCAACTTGAATGCCTGCGGATGCGTCCACTAAAATTAAGGCTGCTTCTACTGCTCGAAAAGCCGAATAGACTTCACCAACAAAATCGAAAAAGCCTGGAGTGTCTATGAAATTGATTTTGGATTTATTATATTCTACGGGAACTAAAGAAGCTCCAATAGTGTAACCCTTTTCAATCTCCATCTTGTCATAGTCAGAAACAGTGTTACCGTCTTCAACTTTACCAAGTCTGTTAATTACTCCAGTATCCAATAAGGCTGCCTCTAAAAAAACAGTTTTTCCACAGCCTCCGTGCCCAAGCAGTGCTACGTTTCTTATTGTTTTGCTATTATAGCCTTTCATAGTAAGCCCTCCCAAAAATATTTTTTCACGGCGTACAACGCCTTTTATTATATCATTGTCTCATTTCATTGGCAACGTGATTATTCCTTTGTTGCAAGGTCTTTCAATCCTTCTTCTGCCTGAGGAGCATTTGTTATGGGTAAAGTGCCATCCATTTTTTTAATAAAGGGAGTTCTAGCTAGTATAATTGTTACTATTAATGCAATTAAGGTTCTCCCTAAAGTTATAACCAGTACTGAAGCCCCTGCAACCCCAAAAAGCAATCCTGTCTCGATAACTCCGTGGCAAAGAAATATAAATATTCCAATTAAGGCCATATCTCTTTTTGACAATGGATTGGTTTTGTTTAATTCCAGTAAAGTGCCTGCTCCGTAGCTTACCCCCATTACAAAACCTACCAGTAGTGGAAACATGGCATTCTTTGACACTCCCATAAGGCGCGCGAAACCTTCCATCTTAGAGGCAAGTTTTTCAATAAGTCCGTAAGTCATTAGGATTTGAATAACAATCATTAATGGTATCAAAACCTTTAAAAGGTTGAGCACTGTAGTTAAACTACCAGTAACCATTTCTTTTACAATGAAATCTATGGATTCACTCATTACAAAAAAACACCTCCCAACCAGCCAATTAACAGCCCTATAAGTACCGCAGAAACCAGTCGGAATATGGCAAAGGGCAAGGCCGGAAATCCAATTTTTTGAGCAATGGCGCTTTCAACAGGAATAGAATGGAATGTCAAAGAGATCATAGCTATTGTGGTAATTCCAGCAGCTGTAAAATCGAAACCGCTCATGGCTGCTACTACTCCGTATTCGTCGGTAAAGACTCCGGTTATAATGGGAACTACAGCGTCTCCCGGAAGTTTGAATAAGCCCATAGCAGGAGTAAAAAGTTTTTGCAACCAGGGCATAATAGGTGAATATTTAATTAAAACAACAACTAAATAAACAGGAATCATAATCTTTAAAAGAAAGACTCCTGTTTTTAATCCCTTAATAGTGCCATCTTTAATCGCTGTGAAAAACTTTTTCATAAATCGCCTTATGTTTCATTAAAACTCTGCGGATTTTGGGGTTCTTGGGAATGGTAGTACATCTCTTATATTGCTTATACCAGTTATATACATTAGGATTCTTTCAAAGCCTAGTCCGAAGCCTGCGTGCTTAACCCCACCATACTTCCTAATATCTAAATACCATTTATATTCTTCTGGGTTGATTCCCATGGCTTTCATTCTTTCTAAAAGAACATCGTATCTTTCTTCTCTTTGAGATCCACCAATGATTTCTCCCACGCCTGGTACAAGTAAATCACAAGCTGCCACGGTTTTTCCATCATCATTCATTCTCATGTAAAAAGCTTTTATGTCTTTTGGATAATCCGTCACAAAAAGTGGACGTTTAAATACCTCTTCAGTCAAATATCGCTCATGTTCTGTCTGTAAATCAATACCCCATTCAACAGGAAATTGGAATTTTTTGCCTGATTTCATTAGTATTTCTACAGCTTCCGTATATGTTATCCTACCAAATTCAGCATTTACGATGCTCTCTAAGCGATCTATCAAGCCTTTGTCGACAAAATTATTAAAGAACTCCATTTCGTCTGGCGCGTTATTCAAAATGTACTGAATGATGTACTTAATAAGACTTTCTCCCATCTGCATATTTGCCTCAAGGTCAGCAAAAGCAATCTCCGGTTCTACCATCCAAAATTCCGAGGCATGTCTTGCCGTGTTTGAGTTTTCAGCTCTAAATGTAGGACCAAAGGTATATATTTTACGAAATGCCAAAGCAAAGGCTTCGCCTTCTAGCTGCCCCGATACTGTGAGATTAGTTTCTTTGCCGAAAAAGTCTTCGCTGTGATCAATCCCTCCGCTCTCTGTTAGAGGGGGATTTGTTGGGTCCAAGGTGGTAATACGGAACATTTCTCCAGCGCCTTCACAGTCATTTCCAGTTATTATGGGGGTATGTACATAAACAAATCCATTTTCTTGGAAATATTTATGAATTGCAAAAGATAGCATGGAACGAACTCTAAAAACCGCAGAAAAAGTATTGCTACGAGGTCTCAGATGTGCGATTTCTCTTAAGAATTCCAGCGAGTGACGTTTTTTTTGAAGGGGATAATCAGAATCTGCCCCAGCTTCTATAGCAACATCTTTGGCATTGATTTCAAAAGCCTGTTTGGCATCTGGAGTCATTATAAGATTACCAACAACTTTTAAAGCTGCAGCGATAGGTACCTTTGAGATTTCGTCAAAGTTTTCTAGTGTTCCTTTTTCATAAACAATTTGAACAGATTTAAAGGTGGTGCCATCATTTAGTTCAATAAAACCCAGACGATTAGAATCTCTGTTGGTTCTAACCCATCCCTTAATAACCACTTCGTCATCCAAGAATTCTTGGGGATTAGCAAATAACTCTTTTAGCTCTACTTCTTTCATCAAATGCTCCTTCATATATGTTTTCGTATTTGTCTTTCAATTAATCTTTCTTGTGCTTTATAAGGTCTCGCAATTATCTGTCTATTGGCTTCATAGTTGGAAATAGTATAATATCACGAATAGACGGTGAATCTGTAATTAACATGATAACCCTATCAATACCTATTCCCAAACCTCCAGTAGGCGGGAGTCCAACTTCTAGAGCATTAACAAAGTCTTCATCCATTGGATGCGCTTCATCATCTCCAGCATCAAGATCAGCTTGCTGCTCCTTGAATCTTTGATACTGATCTATGGGGTCATTAAGCTCTGAGAATGCATTTGCAATTTCCCAACAATTTATGTAAGCTTCAAATCTTCTTGTAATTCGAGGATCTACTGGATCTCTTTTAGCAAGAGGCGATACCTCTACTGGATGACCAACTACAAATACAGGACCATCTAAGTAGCCTGGTACTTCTTCACAGAAATTTTCAAAAAGCTCTGCAATTAGCAGTCCTCTAGATGCGTTCTTTACATCCTCTGCTTTCATACCTGCTTTAATTGCTGCTGCTCTAGCTTCTTCGTCGGTTTCAATTTTAGAAAAATCTGCTCCCGTAATTTCCTTAACAGCGTCTTCCATATTTAGCTTTCTCCAAGGAGGAGTAAGGTCAAATGTTTTACCTTGATACTCTATTATCATAGAGCCTGTTGCTGCTAAGGCAGCTTTTGACACAACCTGTTCTGTTACGTCAATAACACTATCCATATCTCCATAGGCCATATAGCATTCCATAGACGTAAACTCCGGATTATGATTCCTATCCATTCCTTCGTTTCGGAACATTTTGCCCATTTCGTAAACTCTATCTAAGCCCCCTACGATTAGTCGCTTTAAATACAACTCATTCGATATCCTAAGTTTCATATCCAGGTCTAGTGTGTTGTGATGTGTGTCGAATGGTCTTGCATTTGCCCCTCCAGCAATAGTGGTTAGGATAGGAGTGTCCACTTCAAGGAAATCATACTCTTCCTCTAGCACTCTTTTAACTTCATGAATTATCTTAGATCGATTAGAAAATGTCTCTCGAACCTCAGGGTTCATTATTAAATCTACATATCGTTGTCTATAACGGAGGTCTTGGTCTTTAAGGCCTTTGAACTTGTTGGGAAGTACCTGAAGTGATTTTGATAAAAGAACTATACGCTGAACCTTCACGGAAACCTCTCCGTGTCTGGTCTTAAAGACTTCTCCTTCAATTCCTACTATATCTCCAATATCATAGGTAATGAAAATTTCGTATTCTTCAGGTGTTATTATATCCTGTCTAACGTAGCACTGAATTCTACCGCTTTTATCTTGTATGTCAATAAAAGAAGCTTTGCCCATATGTCGAAAAGCCATAATACGACCAGCAACACTAACTCGGCTGCCTTCCATTGTTTCAAAGTTTTCTTTAATCTTTAAGCTATGGTTATCAACATTCCATGACTCAATTAAAAAAGGATTTCGTCCCATCTTTTGAAGAGTTTGCAGTTTTTCTCTTCTAATCATTCTCTGCTCGGTTATTTTTTCTTCCGAAATCTCTTCCTCAACCTCTTCTAAATCCAAATTATCTTGCTTTATTTCGTCAGACATTTTGCACCTCTTGTTTTTCTTATCAATAATACTAATTATCTTTTTCTGCTGAAGTAACTCTTTTTGTGGAATTCGCATTTTTCTTAGATTCTTTTGTGGCTTTGGCATCTCTAGACTCTTCTTGTTTTCTAATGTCCACCACTTTGATTTTTATATTACCATTTGGAACAGTTACTTCTACAGTATCACCTTTCTTTTTGTATAGCAGGGCTTTACCAATAGGTGACTCATTGGAAATCTTGCCTTCAAAAGGATCCGCTTCAGTAGAGCCCACGATAATGTATTCTTGCTCTCCCTTTACGCTTTTATCCTTACCGCCGACTTCTTTTACAGTAACAATTAAGCCCACATTTACCAAGTCATCAGAAATATGTTTGTCATCTATAATTTTAGCCATTCGCAGCATATATTCAAGCTTAAGAATTCGCTCTTCCAATTCAGCCTGTTCATTTTTGGCTGAGTCATACTCCGCATTCTCTGAAATATCCCCATATGAAATCGCCTCTTTAATTCTTTCAGCTATTTCTTGACGCTTTACAGCTACCAGTTCTTCATGCTCATTAACAACCTTATCATATCCTTCTGGGGTTAGTAGAATTTCCTCTGCCATTTCCTTGTCTCCTTGTATACTATATTTATAGAAATAATTTACTGCTAGTTATTTGTTTTCACTTGAAAAAGTGGAATTGATGTATGTCATATCGAAATATTATAATGTATAAAGGTCAGTTTGTCAATTTAAACCACCGGTTATCAAAGGCCTAAACCCTTCATTTGCAAGTCATTTACCCTTTGTCTTCACCCCAAGTTTTCTTGGCGATTTCAATAAATCCCTTTGCTGCTGGAGAAATTGTTTTAAATGAGAAAACAGCAATTCCCAAATTCCGGTTTGCTGGTGGGTCCAAGTGCAACCTATCAACCTTGTCCTCATGTCCATTTAGTACTAATTCTGGGAGAATGGAAAGCCCAAGGCCATTTGCAACCATAGAAATTACGGTAAGATCATCCATACATGAAAAGTTGATTTCCGGGTTAATATTATTCTTGGTAATAGTTCTATTGATATCGTAATCAAATCCCATAGCAGTTATTACAAAAGGTTCTTCTTCAAAAGCTTTAATGGGAAAATTCTTTTCCCCACTTCGAGGGTGTCCTTTAGGTAAAACGGCCATCAGCGGATCTATAGTTAAATGAATCCAGTCGAAAGTATGTTCCGGTTGTCTCGAAAAAAAAGCCATGTCTATTTCGCCTGTTTTTAACATCTCCTCGATTTCATCTTCTCCCCCTTCCATCAGGTTTAGTGTTACACCGGGGTATGCAAGTTGAAACTCTTTTAGCATACGTGGCAACCAATGAAAGGAAATACTAGAGAAGGATCCTACGTTAAGTGTACCCGTTTGAAGGCCTCTAATTCCCGATATTAGTTGCTCTAACTTTTCATTGCTTTGCACTAATTCTCTTATAGCGGGTATCAATTTTTCACCCGCAGATGTAGGCACTACACCTTGACGCCTTCTTACAAGTAGGGAAAAGCCCACTTCTTCCTCTAAACTTTTCATCATGTGTGATACTCCAGATTGGCTGTACCCTAGTTCTTCCCCTGCTTTCGTAAGATTTCCAAGATCTACGCCTCTTAAATAAACCTGCATTTTACGTACATCCATAAGCCCCTCCATGGCATGAACTAAATTCATGTATTTGATGTTGTTTTGTCGTTTTACTAATGATACATCAAAGTATATAATCTAGTCAACAAATATAACATTATAGGAGAAACAACTATTATGTCCACCAAAAACCGAGGATATTTATACATACTTTTCGCAGTAGTTGCATGGGGCAGCCTGTATGTAGCTGGCAAGTTTGTTTTGCTTACAGTACCTGTTACTTTACTTCTTGCCTCTCGCTATTTTATAGGACTTGCTGTTCTGTTTTTTGTTTTTAAGAATAAAACTTTAGACTATATTGAAAAAGCTGACAGGAAGTATATCCTCTATATCGGTGGTATTGCCTATTATCTTGCAGTAATTTTTCAGCTTCTTGGAACAAAGCTCTGTGACGCTTCCTTGGCATCGCTTTTAAACTCAACTAATCCTATTTTCATGGTTTTACTGGCTGCTCCTTTGCTAGGTGAAAGGCTTTCATTTAAAAAAGTCTTGTCTGTTCTGCTAACCGTGTTAGGAGCTGCTATCATAATTGGTGGAATTACAACAGGCAATTTTTTGGGTATCCTAATTAATTTGGCTTCTGTAACAGCCTGGTCTTTTGGGTCAATAATGATGAAAAAGGCTTGCTGCAAATACGATCCTATATCCGTAACTATATACAGCATGACCATAGGCTTTATTTTTTCACTACCAACTGCCATGATAGAATTAACCTTTTCAAATTTTCAATGGGCTACTTTAACTCCTATGACTCTGCTTTGGATTCTTTATATCGGGGTGGTCTGTACAGCAGCAGCCTTACTGTATTGGAACAAAGGTCTTGCAATTCTCGATGCTGGAACAGGTTCTCTTTTCTTGCCTGTACAACCCGTGGTTTCAACATTTCTTGGAGTTTTAATGCTGGGAGAAGTAATAACATTCCAGTTTATGCTGGGAAGCATATTCGTAATTTTTGGCATTCTATATGCAGTTTTACCTAGTGGTTTTAGCTTCAACAGAAAAATTGAAGTACCTTCAACTTTTTCATAATAAAGCAGCAAAATTACACAAGAAAAAAGCAGATTTCCTTCTTAAAAAAGAGGCTCTGCTTTTTTCTTGCCCTACACTAATTCTGTTTTGTGTTTATATTTTAGTTGTAAATCTATTTAGGCTTTTATTACAATCCTTACATTAGGAGAGTTTGTTACATAAACAATGCTGGCATAACATAGGTTGAAGGTTATTATGTCTCCAACATTTATAGCTTCTTCTACCTCTTCAATGTCTAGTATTGTGTGGTCACTTGAGGCGCCTAAAACTTCCACCCCTTTTGTTTGAGGGAAAATACTATCAGGAAAAGCATAATCAACTTTGCCAATTGCGAGCAAGGCCTTCTTCCGCATTCCCCTGTCTTGGTATTCAGGCTTTTTCCCAAAGGCATCAAACATAATCTCCCCTTGAGGGTAGCTCGGCTTATCTTTAACCTCGATAATTTCTGCCCTTAAAATAAAGGCATCTTGGTACATATAGCTCATATCGTAACCCCAGAGATCTCTAAGGTCTTTGGCTAATATGATACCCTCTCCTATTCGAAGCATATTTATTCGAGAAGGCATATTATCCTCAAGAATCCTTGGAATAGATGTTGTAGCACCTCCCGAAATGTATCGAAGTTTGCGGCCAATCTCTCCTTCTATTCTCTCTGCTATGTCCACCAGTTCCTGAAGTTTCTCACTTGTTGCGCTAACTGAGCCATAGCAACCAAGATTTGTTCCTACACCTTCTAAGACTAGGTTCTTCATTTGGTTTTCAATTTTTATGGCAGTAGCTATCAATTCATCTTTATCCCAGTAGCCTTCTCTAAGGTCTCCTAAGTCTGCCATTAATATTATACCATGGGTTTTCCCTTGCCTTTCTGCTTCCTTGTTTAAGGCTGTCAAAACTGCCCCTTCGCTATTAAGGCTTAAGTCTGCTAGTTCAACAGCTTCTTCAATTTCTGACAACATTGGCAAACGAATCAACATAAGTGGTAATTTACATCCACAATCCTTTACCCCTCTTAATTGTTCTAATCTAGAAGATGCTAGAATTGAGCAACCCCCATGTTGAAACTCCATGCTGGCTTCAGGAATACCTGTGAAACCTTTGATAACTCCTGCAATTTCAATATTTTTGACTTTGGCTCTTTTTACTATTTGTTCTACATTGTTTCTAAGCTTGGTAAGGTTTATTTCTACTTGAGGGTATCTTTCCATGCTTTACTCCTTTTAATGCTTGTCTAGCTTTTTTTATTTGCATCTACGAATCTTTTAATTTTTTTACCAGTTGTCTTTTCAAACTCTTCTCGTTTTATTACAACTTTTTTAATTTTTTTCCATATGGGAAGATCTTCATTTATTATGTCAACCTCTTCCCATACCATTGCCTCTAGCTCTTCATCTGTAAAGTCAGCCATAGTCTTTCCACCAGTTCTTTCTGCTAGCTCCTCTTCATCAATTCTTATGGTCGCAATTACAGAGGTGTCTTTTCCATGTTCATTCATTCCCCAAATCATAGATTCTGAAATGATATCGCAAGCAATCAACATAAATTCAAGTTCTTCTGGATATATATTTTTCCCGTTTGCAGTTATAATAACATTCTTTTTTCTTCCTGTTAAATGAACATATCCGTCTTTATCAAGATAGCCTAAGTCCCCTGTATGGAACCAACCATCTTGAATTGCCTCTGCAGTGGCTTCTGGGTTTTTGTAGTAACCTAGCATCACATTCCCACCTTTGACACAGAGCTCGCCTATTCCTGTTTCAGGATCCACTTCATGAACCTTGAATTCCATGCCTGGTGGAACATAACCTAAGCTATCGCTTTTTGCATTCTTATCTGGGTTCAAGGCACACATAGGTGCACATTCAGTAAGGCCATAGCCTTGAAGGGCAGTGACGCCCCAGTCGTTGATATCATCTAAAACTTCGGGGGAAATAGCTGCACCACCGGATATCAACATTCTAAGTCTACCACCAAATAGAGCCATAATTTGCTTATTATAGATACCTGAAATATCGATACCAATTTTCTTGGTTTTACGATTAATGTTCATCATTTTTCTTAGGGTTTCTGCTTTGCCGGATTTTTTAGCATTTTGCCAAATCTTTTTATGCATATTGTCTATTACTAAAGGAACCGTTAAGAACATGGTGGGCTTAGCCTCAGATAGGTTTTTAACGATATGTTTTAAGCCTTCACAGTGAGCAATAGACGCGCCTTTATATAATGGCATTAGGAATCCTGCTGTACACTCATAAGTATGGTGAATTGGCAACATCGAAAAAAAGATATCTTCTGGCTTAACCTCTAATAATGTAGGCAGGCTCATTAAGTCAACGCAAATGTTTTCGTGAGAAAGCATAACCGCTTTACTTGTTCCAGTGGTTCCTGACGTGAAAAGTAAAATACTCATCTCTTGACTATCGATTTGAGCTTCCATAAAATCCCTATTGCCTTCAGAAACTGCTTTACGACCTTTTTCAACAAGATCGCGCCAAGCAAAAACTTCTTCATTGCTTTCTTCTGCTTCTAATCCAATAAGAACCTCTAGGTCATTTTCAGGATCGGCTTTTACAGCTTTAAAAAGATCTTCAAATTTTTTATCAAATACAACGCAGCTAAGCTCAGCTTCTTTAACTAACCTTTTAAGTTCCTTGTCTGATAGCTCTTTATCTAAAGGAACCACAAGTCCTACACCTGATACGGAGGCCAAATATGTAATGGCCCACATATAGCTGTTTTCACCAATTATCCCAATATTTTTGCCTTTTAAACCACCTATAATAAGTGCCGTTCCTAGTCCATTTACATCTGCCATCATTTGACGATAGCTTATTGGCTGGTATTCACCGCCCTTTTCTTTTTTCACATAAAAAGCAGGTCTATCTTTGTAAATTTGAGCACTGGTCTCAATCATATGCTTGAGGTCCATAATGGGCCTTGAATCTTTGTAACGTACCATGGGATCTTTACTTGCTTGAATTTCGTTGGAAAAAATTACTGCCTTTTCCATGTCTTTTTGCTTTTGCGCTTGATACTCCTCAATCGTTTTTTCCTTCATAACACATCCTCCTTTTATCCTTTCCCTAACAATCTGACTGAAAATTTTCCGGTGTGAATCTCTTAATCTTTTTAGTGGTGGTTTTTTCAAACTCCGTTTTTCTCACTGCAAAACGTTTAATTCTTTTATATATAGCCATTTCCTCATTGATGTCGTCAATAACTTTTTTAATAAATTCTGTTAGTTCCTTGTCGGTATCACTTTCTAAATGCTCTTTTATAGATTCAAAATTAGGATATATAATTGCTTTTACAACGGCATCTCCTTGTTTATCAACTTCTCCATAAACAAATGCCTCTTCTATGAATTCGCTTTCCATCAAATAGTATTCAAGTTCTTCTGGAAAAATGTTTTTCCCATTTTTTGTTACAATTACGCTTTTTTTTCTACCTGAAATATATAGGAAACCTTCATTATCAAAGTAACCATAGTCCCCTGTGTGTAACCATCCATCTTTCAAAACTTTTGCTGTCTCATCGGGATTTTCATAGTAGCCTAACATCACACTAGGGCCTTTGCACAGTATCTCTCCTACCCCCTTACCATCGGGGCCCTTAATTTTCACCTCTGTTCCCGGCATTGGAAAACCAACACTTTCTGATTTACTGAACCGATCTTTGTTAACTGCAATGATTGGTGAATTCTCAGTCATTCCATAACCCTGTATCATAGGGAAGCCCATAGCTTGAAAGTCTTCAAGTACCCTGGAATTCATTGCCGCTCCACCAGCTATAAATAAATCAACATGTCCCCCTGTAGCCTTGTGAACATCTTTAAATATTTTATGAGTAATATTACCTTTATTATATAATTTCAATTTCTTGGAAACTGCCATGGCTCTCTTCAAAGATTTATCTTTTCCTGAAGAAGCGGCTTGTTTGAGAACTTTTTTGTGGGTGCCCTCAAATACCAGGGGAACTCCCAACATAACAGTGGCTTGAGACTCCACAAGGTTTTTTGCAATGTGTTTGAGCCCTTCGCAAATCGCCACGCAAACACCTTGATAAATTGCAGTCAAAATGTGGCAAGTCATCTCATAACTATGGTGCATTGGTAAAACTGAAAGACCAACTCCGGGCTCTTTAATATGTACATATTTAGACATGTTATAAACATTGGATGCTATGTTCTTATGTGACAACATAACGCCTTTTGCCATGCCTGTGGTCCCAGATGTAAAAAGAAGGGCACACATACTCTCTGGATCAATCTCAGTATCCAGAAATGTTGTGTTCCCTTTATCTAGTTTCTCTTTTCCAGCAAGCCTTAAAAGTTCCCAAGACAACTCCCCAATAGTTTTTTCATCCTCTGTAGCATCTATGTTGATAAAGTAGGCTATTTCTGGAGCTTCATCCTTCATTCCTTGGATTAAATCTCTATACTTATCACCGTAAACTATTGCGGTAACCCCTGAACGCTGAATTAAGTGAAGAAGTTCCTTTCTTGACAGCTCTTTATCAAGTGGAACTATTACTCCACCACCATTTGTTGTAGCAAGATATGTTACTACCCAGCTGTAGCTATTTTCACCTAAAAGGGCGATTTTTTTCTTGCCTAGGTTCATGGAAAATAGTTCTGTCCCAATGGCATCAATATCTTCTCTCAATTTCCAAAATGGTATAGATCGATACTCTCCACCTGGAATATCTTTAACTAAGTAGGATGGCCAGTTTTTATAGTTTTTGTAACCAAGATATAGCAAATCTCTTAGATCTCTAATTTCTGTAACTGGATATTCTTCGTGAATGTATTTTCGTTTGTTCATGTTCTTGTCTGTGCCCCCTTTGCCCACTTAGTTCCATAGCTAAGTGGTTTTATTATATCACAAAAGCAGATAAAGGGACTATACAAAAGCATTCATAAAGATGAGATTATGATTTTAAAATCTCATAGAGCCTTAGTCTCCAAGGGCCTGCTTTACTGAAACAACAACATGATCTTCATAGCAAGCGAACATTTTATCCGTATGATCTTTGGTGAACTTCGGAGTTAATATACTTATTACAGGAACTATTATCAGCCCTGCAATCATAGCAAAAGCGCCACAATTAATAGGGGATTGTAATAAAACAGGGAAAGAACTTCTAAAGAGTAAATTCATAACCATAAGCCCTACTCCAAATACAAAATTACAAGCCACAGCTATTATGGTAACTCCTTTCCAATATAGCCCATATAAGAAGGGTGCAAGGAATGCTCCTGCAAGAGCTCCCCATGAAATACCCATTAACTGAGCAATAAAAGTTACGCTGCTTTTATATTGCATTATGGCAATCCCTGAAGAAATAGCAATGAATACAACTATTAGTAAACGCATTGTTGTTACCTGGCTTTTTTGTGTCATGTTTTTTATAAAATTATCTTTAAGAAAATCCAAAGTCAAAGTCGAACTGGATGCCAGAACTAAAGATGAAAGTGTGGACATGGAGGCTGACAAGACCAAGATAACAACCACAGCAATAAGTATTTCAGGAAGAGACTCTAACATCAAAGGAATTATTGCATCGTATCCAACCTCTGCAAGGTTAATTTTATCTCCAAAGAGTCGACCAAATCCTCCCAGGAAATAGCATCCTCCAGCAACTATTAAAGCAAATCCCGTTGATATGACAGTGCCTTTATCTATAGCTGTTTCATTCTTAATTGCATAGAACTTTTGGACCATTTGTGGCAGCCCCCAGGTTCCCAAGGATGTTAAGATCAATACAGCCAGTAGACTAACTGGATCTGGCCCAAAAAATGAAGCAAAGACACCAGGACTTTGGCTCACAGCGGGGTCTGAAACCTTAGCCAAACCGTCAATTGATGCTAAGAATCCACCGTTTTCGTTAAGTATAGAGAGAATTACTAAAACAATTCCCACAAGCATAATACAACCTTGGATAAAATCGTTTACTGCAGTAGCCATATATCCTCCCACCACAACGTAGATCCCAGTAAGTACCGCCATACCAATTATACAGATGGTATAGTCAATATTAAAAGCCATTCCAAATAGCCGGGACAAGCCGTTAAAAAGTGAAGCAGTGTATGGAATTAAGAATATAAATATAATAGCTGAAGATGAGACTTTTAGTGATCCACTAAGATATCTCTTTCCGAAAAATTCCGGCATTGTTGCACTGTCCAAATGATGAGTCATTAATCTAGTTCTTCTGCCTAATACGGTCCAAGCTAGTAGTGAACCAATTAGGGCATTTCCTATGCCAATCCATGTAGAAGCTACACCAAATTTCCATCCGAATTGACCAGCATAGCCAATAAAGATTACCGCAGAAAAATATGAAGTTCCATAGGCAAAAGCTGATAACCAGGGACCCACAGATCTGCCACCTAAAACAAATCCGTTTACATCAGTGGTGTGTTTTCTACAATAAATACCCACTGTAATCATAATCCCGAAAAATACCACTAACATTCCTATCTTTATAAACATTCCTAGTCCCTCCTAAACATAAAAAAACGTCCTCTGCTATTACACAGAGGACGGAAATGACTCCCGTGGTACCACCTCAATTCACCTATCCTTTACAGAAAAGGCCTCTTCGGGTACACAAATTTTGATTATACCCTATCGCTATAACGGGCGAATCCGTCGCAGCCTACTTGAAGTGAATTTAATTCTTTCGGTGCGCTGCTCGCAGAATGTATTCAACCGAAGTGTCCTTACGATTTTGCACCACCCAATCGCTCTCTAAAAAGGAAATCAACGCCTACTTGTTTCTGGTCATCACATTTATTTATCAATTTGTTTAATAATACAAGCAAACCCTGATTTTGTCAATCATTTTTGTTGGAAAACTTAATATACTAGGGCCTGTTTTTCGATTGCCATAGACCTTTATTGGGTATAATAAAGTTAATATAAAATTTAGGAGGTGATTTAGATGACAAAAAAGGTGTTAACGATTTTTCTTGCAATTGCACTAACATTGATTCTGGTTCTTGGAATGGCAGGGTGTAGCACTGGTGAAACAGCAAACAATCAGAATCAGGATTCAAATATTTCGGCGGATAATCCTACTGATGACTCAGACCTTCCTGGGGAAGATGTTGAGGCATCTCTGGTTACCATATCCAAAGAGGCAGCAGATACGCTAAGGGGAATGATTTCTGATGGAGATTACTCCGAAGATGTATTCTTAAGAATAGATACAGTTAGAGGTGCTGGTTGAGGGGGCCCTCGATTTCAGGTGGTTCTGGATGAATCAACCGACGAAAATGATACTATAATAGAATACGACGGCTTACAAATAGTTTACAAAACACAATACGAAAAATATATCTTAAATACAGAAATTGACTATTCCACAAGGTTCTTAAACAAGGGGTTTCTTCTTAGAAACCAACCCCCAAGTGCCTGCTAGGGAAACCGAGTAAGATTACAAACAAAAAACAAGCCCATCATATATGCGTAAAATCATATGGGATGGGTTTTGTTTTTGTTTATCTAAATCTCTATATCCTTTTCCTTTATATCATGATAGCCAGAAAAACTACTACCCTTTTGCAACACAAGTTGCCTAACCTTCTCTTCTCCATTGGATTTCCCGCTTCCCGAAGTAAAGAATACTTCAACCTCTTTTCCAGCAGGCAGCAAGGAAATAATGGAATTGATGGCAGGTGCCGGGGAGCCTGCCCATATAGGCCCTGCAATTATTATCTTTTCATATTCCATTAAATCTACGTTAATTGGGACTATTTCAGACTGTTTTTGCTTCATAGCTGCGAAGGATCCCAAGACATAAGCGTTAAACTTAGACCTAGGCTTTTTCTCCACAACTTCAAGGGTTTCGGCATTCAATTCACGTGCCTTCTCTTCAGCGAAAACTTTGGTTTTCCCCGAATAGGAATAATAGATTATCAGTGTTTTCAAAGTTTTACTCCTTTATTTTAAATGACCTTTTACTATTAAGCGATGAGTATTTGAACCTTTAGGTGTACAGGTAATCAAGGTTACAGTAGCTTCGCCAGACTTTGATCTTAATACACTGACGTCATCAGGTTTTACTACAAATATTTCATCCACTACATATTCATAATCCGTTTTTTTGTAGTTTAGGGTAATTATATTACCCAGGATTATTTCATCAAGACGGCTAAAGTATGATCCAAAAACATAGTTTCTGTGACCAGCAATAGAACAATTTCCCACTTCTCCAGGTAAAGCACTACCAATAATATGGCCTGCTCCCCAGTTAAGCTCTGCAGCGGAAGTACCCTCTATTAAAAGCAAGTCTATTTCAACTGCTGGAATCTTTATTCGCCCAATAACTGTAGGGCTCCATTTATCCTTATCTGCCTCTGCTTGATTCCCGTTTTCAATTAAATCGGGATTTACAGAAGGGCTTGGAGACCCTACGTCCATATTGTCTTGTAGGTCTAGGTAATTTTGATATATTTTATCTTGCTTTGCTTGATAATACAAGGTGCCTGTTAAGGGAACAAGAATCATTAATAAACCAGTAACTATTAAAATATAGGGTAATGCTCGTTTCAATTAAAATGCACCTTTCTTATGCTCGCCTTCTCTTTGAATGGAGAGAATATCTCCTTCTTAAAATAATCAAGCCCAGCAAGATTAGGAGTAATCCTGTTAGATACAAGAAACCTTGATCAATGCCGCCTGTCTTTGGTAATCCTAAGTTTCCTTTATCAAGAACATTCACTATAAATTCATAGCTTGATGGAATTCCGTCTTCATCTAATGTCATTATAACGAAAGAATCTGTACCAGTAAATCCAGGGTCTGGAGTATATGTCCATTTTCCATCTTCATCAACTGTTACTGTTCCATCTCCAGGGGGAGTAACAACAGTGCCTCCTGTCCCGGGAACAGTTCCTTCAATTGGGGTGTCCTCCTCTGTGTCAACGGTACCACCACCAGGGCCAACAGGAGGGTCTACTGGTGGGGTAATAACTGGCGGCGTAACCACCGCTGGTGGCGTAACCACTGGTGGTGGGCTTGAAGGCTTATACACAGTAGTTATCGCATCATCTGTTACAATAGCTGTAGTGCTACTTTTAGCCTCAGCTATATTTACCCAAGGACCCATAGGGGCTCCGGCTGGTATAACAAAAGCAACTGATGTGGTTATAGATGCATTACTAACTAACTTTGGTATTGTTATATCGATTCCTACAGCAGCATCACTAATCTTTATATTCTCTAGGTCAGTTTTCCCGTCATTTAAAACAGTTAAGGAATAAGTAACTGTATCCCCTCGTTTTACATATGCTTTATCAACGGTTTTTGTAAATGACAAACTAGGAATTGGTTCATATCCAAAATCCACATCAGTACGATTCTTATTGGTTTCTAGCTTTACTGTTGCTCTATTATCACTACCTCCATCCAGATCATAAGTTTGCTTATAGCCATCTAGTTCGCTACCAGGGGCTACTATCACCTCATAAGTTCCACTTGGCAACTTACTAAATGTATACCAACCAACAGAGTCTGTAGTAGTTGTTCTAATGATAATTCCTCCTGATGAGAGATTCACAACTACTCCAGCCACTCCAGGTTCAGATGCATCCTGTTTACCATCCCCATTAATATCATACCAAACGAAATCCCCGATTGAAGATTCAATTTCAACCTTTGCAGTAGCAACATGAGTTGGTTTAACTGCTTCTGCATACTCTGTTCCAGAGGCGTCACAAGGGGTAGCAATAACACGAACTGTGTTCTCAAGGTCCCCTGCAAGTGTTGTTTGATAATAGTATATAATGCTTTTACCAGTTGCTAATGGCACAGCAGAGCTGTCGCCTCTTAATACCATTCCGCCATTTGTTAAGTAAACTCCACCTATACTTATCTTTTCGTCTGTTACTATTATATCTTTCAGGAACGTGTCGCTATCGTTGGTGACCTTAAATAAGTAGGTTATGGCCTCCCCTGAAGTACCTGTAAGTAATTTTGTTCCTATTCCAGCCCCTGTTGTATGGCCGGAGTAAACATATTTCTCGATTGTTATTCCTGGATTTATGGCCCTTGCTTCTGCCATATCACTGTCTGTAGGTTTGACCATGCCAGGGATTGCCGTTCCTGTTGCATCATATACGGCTGTCCCTGTTGTAACTGCAGTATTTTTTATGTCCTTTGTTAATGTGGTTTCGTAATAAGCTACTAACGTTGCATTAGGGGCTAAAGGAAGACTTCCGCTTTTTATCTTCATTCCACCCAATGTTATTCCCAATTGGATATCATCTATCTCTATATCAGATAAATAAGTGTTTCCAGTATTCGTGATTTTGAACATATAGGTCAAGGGCGTTCCAGCCTTCCTGGCAATTAAATGCGTTCCAGTTCCAATTCCACCGTCAGTATTTGCATAAACAGTTTTCTCTATCTCTATTCCAGGTTGTATTAGGAAGAATCCCTGGTCAACGTTAGGATTAGAGTCTCCAGAATCCAGTTTATAACTATCGGTTAAAACTACACTATAGTTAGTGGTAGTCGGAATACCATCTGAATCCTTAGTGTCGTTACCTCCTACATTTGCTTTAGTGGCCATAAATGCTGAATCAGTTGTCTTAAATTGAACCCTATACTCTCCTGGATCAATCCTGTCGAATAGATAAAATCCCGATCCAGTAGTTATGATATCCTGCACTGGTGATCCATCCCAATAAGTGGCTGGGATAGTAACTCCTCCAGTAGTAACTCTATATAGCGTTACCGCTACTCCAGTAATCCCTCCTTCACCGCCATCCTGAATGCCATTAGCATTCAGGTCATTGAAAACAAAGTCTCCGATAGATACAAAGTTATATAGACCACAGTCCACTGTAATATCCTGAGATCCCGCTGTTAATGTCACCTTTGATGTTAGCCCTGTTTTTGGGTCAGCATCGCTGTCCAAGGCAGATGTAGTTGCGTTCTTTTTAGTGATATTATATCCTGCTGGAGTTATAAACTTTACTACATAATCGCCTGCACCAAGGTCATTGAAATAGTAGATTCCATCTAAGCCTCCTGTTGCAGACGTTGTTACAGCTGCAACAGTATTCCCAAAAGCATCTTTGGCTAGTGTAGTTCCATCAGAATTATATAGTTGCACAGTTACACCATTAATACCTGGTTCTCCAACATCTTGAATTCCATTGCCATTTCTATCGTGCCATACACGATCACCAATTTGGCCCAAGTATATCCCTGCATCAATATCTACTCGGTTTTCTCCTGACTTCAATTCTACCTTCTCTGTCCGCCCCACGGTGGTTCCTGATGCCGTGCTGTTGGTTTGGACATTACTATCATTATCTGCTCTATCTATGCTTCCCGGAGTAACAAACTTGAAACTATCATTTGGCATTGTAAACTCAACAATATATTCCCCAGGGTCAAGTCCATCAAATTTGTATTTACCAGTACTGTCTGTAATGATTGCAGTAGTAGAAACAAAGCCTGTTCCATTCCAATATGTTGCTCCTTCTGTAACTCCTCCACCAGTAATTCTATAAAGTTTTACTGAAGCCCCAGAAACTCCCTTATCTATGGAGTTATTGTACACAGCGTTAAAGTTCCTATCATTAAAAACCATGTCGCCTATAGATCCAAGCCTGTAAATACCTGCATCAATATCAAGGCAATCTGAACCTGATAAAGTCACGGTAGCTATATACTTCCTATCCATCGCAGATCCACTTAGTTCAAAGTCAGAATCCAAGGCACCACCTGTGGCATTAAGGTTAGTAATAAAATAATCCTTAGGCATTACGAACTCCACATGATATTTACCATTATCCAAGTTAGGGAAATTATAGTATCCGGGTTTTCCATCAAAATTATTTGCAGTAATAGTAAATGCTGAAGGAGAAGTTTCTCCGTCTTTATATAAATTTACAGTTATACCATTTATTCCTGGTTCCGAAGCGCCTTGAATTCCATCTTTGTTAATATCCTCCCAGATGAAATCTCCGATGGCAAATGTACCCGCCGATGGGGATGTAAGTTTTGCTCCTACTTTGGTTGGTTCAGAAGGAAGGAATGGCAATTGAATAGGGTCGCCGCTTGCATTTTCATCTGTATAAGTGGCTCCAAAGGCGAAGGAATTATTTGCGATTTTATTATAATCTCCTGGATTGAAGCTTACAGGAACTCTCATGTCCCATTCTACATATATAGGTTCTCCATTAGGTTTAAATTCCTTGTTCCCAAATTCAATTTTTATAGCTGTCACGCTGGTGATAAGAGCAGGAGGTGTTAATGACCATCCTGTGTCAGACCCCAATGGGTTGCTTAATTTGGAAGTATCAGGTGTAGGGCTTGTTGAATAATAAACCTTGGCATCAGTTAAGGGATTCCCATCCTTGCCGGTAACTATATTCACCAAATATGGTGACCATTTAGACTCTCTTCCAAAAGGTACGATTACTCCTGTATCTCCATCGTGTGGGAATTTATCAATCATCACCACATTAGTTATAGGGCCATTTGAATCACCATTATTGACTTTTAATTGGTATCTTACAGTACCACCAGGAAGTGTTTCTGTGGTAATGGCGGTGGGGCTTGGGTATTTAAATTTAGAATCATTATGTCCTTTGATACCCTTGCTTGATTTTAAGGATCCTGAAAAACGGACAAAAACCTTTGCAACTGCACTTAGAGAAGTGCTTCTAGGGTCTAAAAATATACCAGATGTGGTTACAGTAGCTGTATTTAAGTAAGGGCCAACCAAGGCATCCTTGTCTACCTCGGTGGTGTATGTTATATCGATATATTCTCCAGGTTTGAGTTCTCCTTTTGTCCAAGTCCATTCCACTGCAGTGGCTGTAATATTTACTCCACCATCAGTTATTCCTGATCCGGTTATTTCACCTATAGTGGCACCTGCAGACCCCGTAAGGGAAATGTATTTATAATTTTTCATAATAGGATTAGGCAAGTCATTAATAATTATAGATTGTCCACTATCCATATTTAGATCACCAGTTGCATAATCATTGTTTTTAATCCTAATTGTATAAGTTACCTCGCTTTTTCTATCAACTCTTTTATTAACATTAGGGGGTATGTCAGAAAATTTCATTATCGATAGCCAAGGCATACTCATTATATCCGATGACCCCACGGTAATGGTTTCGATGGCTTTGCTGCTTGTTAGAGCCACACTACCTTTTGTAGCGTTAAAAGTAACCGTATTAGTTATGCTGTTTCCGGTTACAACTGCTGAAGGGCTTAATTCTTCTCTATAATTTTCTAGCAGCTTACCGGATATTCTAAGAGGCGCTCCAACAAAACCCACAGGCACATTGGTCATCACCCATTTCACCTTTTTTATATGGTTAATCCCAAGACCATCTGGAAGTGTTGAAGGTGTTGTCCAGGGAATGAAGGTTTCTTGGTCTATATATGTGCTGTAAAATACTTTCACATTTTTGGCGTTTCCTACAGTAACTGACTGAAGATTAATGCCATCAGGTATCTCGTCTACTATCTCCATTTCATCAATTGAGATATTTCCCTTATTATTATAGCCTCCTATGTAAAAAACCACTTGCTGTCCAACCGAATAGCGATCATTTGGCTGACGAGACCATTTTGATATTGTTCCAATGACTGGACCTGGCGTAGTAACAGAATGCGTGCTAAATGCCGCTTTTGTTGAAACTATACCTGCCTTCGTAACGAAGATTTGTGCTGTATTTATTGCAGTAGTGGAAGGATAGTCTGAAGGATAACGGACAGTAACATTAAATGTTTTCAACTCTCCAGGCATAAGTTTATTTATTTTCCATTCTAATGTGCTTGGGCTCGTGGATGGGGTGGCTGTATATCCAGTTGTTGCCTCTACAAATTCTGTACCTACTGGTAAAACGTCTATTACTTTTACATCTTCAAGAGGAATTCCCCCAATTGCATTGTTGCCACGAACTGAAATTTTATATTCTGCTTCTCCTCCATATGCAGGAGAAGTTTCTCCTGCTGGCAAGATCTTTTCTTTTGTTAAAGACCATGTTAATTCAGTATCAACATCGGCAGTTACAGTGGGAACTATGGCAGAAGCTGTTGGGTTTGCTGTAGGGTGGTTGGTTAGTATTCCCGCTTTAGATGTTGGCCCTAAAATACTTCCTGGCTCAAAGTAAGCTGTAATTTTTATAAAACCCGTTGTTCCTGAGTTTAATTTTTTCATTGATACTATGATACCTGCATCACTTGTCCCGGGTAATGCGGAGGTTGTTACTTCATAGCTTTCAACATCTGTAGATTCAAGTATGTTTAAGAATTTCATTGGTTTAGGTAGACTGAATATTATTTGCTCGTTTTCGAATGCTTCATCATTGCTAGAGTATGAATAACGAATTGTGTAGGTAAACTCTTCTCCAACTTTTACAGTTTCTTTGTTCACCATGATATTTAGATCTACAATTTTTGACGGCGTATCTGCAAAAGAAACTCGAGGGAAGCCCACTCCTAAAATCATCAGCATGGTCAATACGAAGGCAATGGCCTTTTTGCTTGATTTCAATTTATTCATTTTTGACTCATTGTAAAATCAAATTGAACTAATAAAAAATCCATAGTGACCCTTTCTGTTGTAAAATAATTTTGCGACAAAAATTTTATGCAGAAAGGTGATCACCATGGATACTACACAGTTTACACCACATCCGCGAAAGAATAAACACCTGACTTTGACTGAGCGTGTAAAAATTGAGCTGATGTTGAAGGACGGTAAGACAGCCTATGCTATCTCCAAGGTCCTAGAACGCCCTATCAACACGGTATTAAATGAGATTAGGCGCGGTACAGTCGATCAGATAAAAGTCGGCAATACGATTAGGGTTTACCTTGCTGATGCTGGACAGGCAAGATATGTAGAAAATCGCAAGGCTTGCTGCAAACAATTTCAAGTACTGGAATGTGAGGATTTCGTTAAGCACATAGAAACGACTATGCTTGAAAATTCCTGGTCGGTGGATGCCGCGGTGGGCAGAGCCCGCCAGTCAGAGACATTCAGCAAAACTCTCTGTACCAAGACCATCTACAACTACATCGACCTTGGTCTCATCGGGATCAAGAACTTCCATCTCCCGCTCAAACTCCGCCGTAAGGTCAAGGGAAATGTTATTCGAAAGAACAAGAAAATCCTAGGAGACAGCATCAGTACTCGCCCCGATTATGTCAATAATCGCGAGGAATTCGGCCATTGGGAGATTGACACCGTTATCGGCTCCAAGTCTAAGAAAGACGAAGCTCTGTTGACCCTGGTGGAGCGAAAGACTCGAAACATGTTGGTACGGAAAATCCCTGGCAAAACAGCGGAAGCTGTGATGGCTGAATTGGAGAGTTTAAAAGAAGATTTTGGCAGTGGATTCTCCCAAGTCTTCAAGAGTATTACCTCCGACAACGGCTCCGAGTTTTCTGAGCTTGCAACTCTTCAAACAGGTGATACGAAGGTATACTTTACTCATCCATATTCCTCCTTTGAGCGAGGCACCAACGAACGACACAATGGACTGCTCAGACGGTTTATCCCTAAAGGAAAGTGGATATCCCACTATAGCCATGAGGCTATAAGCTTCTTAGGGGATTGGGTCAATGGTCTACCCAGAAAAATCCTCGGGTACAAAACGCCAGAAGAACTCTTCGATAGAGAGTTGGACCTAATCTATGCTCTATAAATATTACAACAGATTTTCAAGGTTCGAAGGACTAGTTCAATTTGTTATTGCAATTTAGGAACCAAAACTTTTAAAAAAATATTCAAAGTATTCTAATGCCTTCTATAAATCATAGAGGGCATTTATTGTGTGAATGGCCTGCTTATTTCTTGACATTAAATTTCTTTCTGTGTATAGTAGTATCAATAAGGAACACTATTTGAAAGGCTATGATATGAATACGATTGATGGCTTAGTCAGTTTTGGATTAACTAGACAAGAGGCGACAATTTATGAGGCTCTTCTTATTCATGGACCGATGAATGGTTATGAGCTGGCAAAGCGAACTGGGATTTCTAGATCCAATGCATATACAACTCTGGATAGATTAGTAGAAAGAGGAGCGGCATATCTAATTGAAGGGGATTCCTTGCAATACACTCCAGTAAATTTAGAAGATTTTTGTGATAACAAGATTCGAAAGCTTGAAGCAGAGAAAAAAACTTTACTAGAGAGTATGCCTAAAAAAAGGGAAGATCCAAAAGGATATATAACCATACGAGGCAGGGCGCAGATTACTGACAAAATGAAAGCCATGATAAAGAATTCAGAACAAAGGGTATATATCTCTGCATCTGCCAATGTGTTGGGAAAAATTTCTTTTGAAATTGCACAGGCTATTGAAAGAGGAATTAGGATAGTTATTATAACTCAAGAAAACATTGAGATACCAGGCGCCACTACTTATATAACAGCTAAGCCTCAAAATTCTATTAGACTTATTGTTGATTCTCAAAATGCCTTGACTGGCGATATAGACCAAGAAGATTCTACTTGTTTATATTCAAATAAAAATAATCTTGTTGAATTGATGAAGGAATCTTTACGGAATGAAATTGAAATAATTGAAATGAAAAGGAGTGCAAAGGAACAATGAATAAAGCTACAGAAGACAATAATATTGGAAAGAAAAAAGAACCATTTGTTAATAAAAAACAATTGGAAAAGATAATCGACGAGTTCGACACACCCTTCCATATATATGATGAAAAAGGTATACGTGAAAACGCACGAAGATTTATAGATGCCTTTAGCTGGAACCCTGGATTCAAGGAATATTTTGCTGTTAAAGCAACTCCGAACCCTGCAATTTTAAAAGTTCTCAAAGAAGAAGGTTTTGGAGTAGACTGTGCTTCATATACAGAACTCCTTATGGCTAAGAATTGTGGTTTTAAAGGAGACGAAATAATGTTTACAAGCAATGTGACTCCTGAAGAAGACTTTAAGCTTGCCGTGGATTTAGGAGCCACAATAACATTAGACGATATTTCCCACATTGATTTTTTGGAAAGAGTGGCTGGCATTCCAAAAACCATTAGCTGCCGATACAATCCTGGTGGAGACTTTGTTCTAAATAATGCGATAATGGATACTCCCAGCGAAGCTAAGTATGGTTTTACAAGAGAACAAATGACTCAAGGTTTTCTGGCCCTAAAAGAAAAAGGCGCAGAGCACTTTGGTATCCACTCGTTTCTGGCAAGTAATACAAGAGCAAATGAATATTACCCTAAATTGGCCAGAATATTATTCCAAACAGCGGTAGAGCTTAAGAATGAAACTGGAGTAAATATTAGTTTTATCAATCTTTCTGGAGGGGTAGGAATTCCCTATAAACCAGAAGATATGCCGGCAGATATTAAGATTATTGGAGAAGGTGTTAGAAAAGCTTATGAGGATATACTTGTGCCAAATGGTATGGGGGATGTTGCAATTTACTCAGAGCTAGGTAGATTTGTTTTAGGACCTTATGGAGCCCTAGTTGCTAAAGTTCTTCATAAAAAGAGCATTCACAAGGAGTATGTTGGTTTAGATGCTTGTGCCGTCAATTTGATGAGACCTGCGATGTATGGAGCCTATCACCATATAACTGTTATGGGCAAAGAAGATGAAGCTCTTGACCATACATATGATGTAACAGGTGGCTTATGCGAGAACAATGATAAATTTGCAAAAGACCGTAAGCTGCCCCAGATAGATATAGGGGATTTGATATTTATTCATGATACTGGCGCTCACGGATTTTCAATGGGATATAATTATAATGGTAAACTGCGTTCAAAAGAGTTGCTATTAAAAGAGGATGGGTCTGCAGAACTTATTCGAAGAGCAGAAACTCCAGAAGACTATTTCGCTACATTATACTTTTAGATTAGAGCTTACATAAATGAAAGGAAGAAAACATGGGATATGACATACAGAAAATGATTGCTGAAAGATTGGGTGGAGATAATTTTGGGAAAGCAACCAAGATATATAAGTTTGCGATGATTAAGATGGCTAAGGATGAGGCAAAAAAAAGAAATCCACATGTCTCTATGATAGATATGGGAGTAGGTGAGCCAGATGAACCTGCGGATCACTCTATAGTAAAAGTTTTAAATGAAGAAGCTGGAAAATCAGAGAATCGTTTTTATGCAGATAATGGTATTCCTGAGTTTAGTAAAGCTGCTGTTTCTTATATGGAAAAAGTCTTTGGAGTAAAAGACCTTGATCCTGACAAAAATATCCTTCATGGAATTGGCAGTAAACCAATCTTAGCTATGTTACCTGCATGTTTCATTAATCCGGGAGATATAACGTTGGCCACTGTTCCAGGCTATCCCGTACTATCAACTTGGACAAAGTATTTGGGGGGAGAGGTTTTCACTTTGCCCCTGACAGAAGGGAATAATTACTACCCGGATTTTGACGAAATACCTAGTGAAATATTATCCAGGGCTAAACTTTTATATATTAACTACCCCAACAATCCTACAGGACAAAGTGCAAGCAAAGAGTTTTATCAAGATGTGGTTAGCTTTGCAAAAGAGAATAACATATTAGTGGTTGCAGATTCAGCTTATGCAAATCTAACATATGATAATGAGACTCCGATTAGCTTTTTATCTGTTGAAGGAGCTATGGATGTAGGAATTGAACTACATTCCCTTTCAAAAGCATTCAACATGACAGGCTGGCGTATGGCTTTTGCTGTGGGAAATCCATTAGCAATAAAAGCATATGCTACGGTTAAGGATAACACTGATTCTGGCCAATTTAGAGCAATTCAAAAGGCTGGAATATATGCAATGAATCATCCTGAATTAACGGATGTTTTAGCAGAAAAATATTCAAGAAGGTTGGATTTATTAGTAGATGCCCTCTCAGAACTTGGTTTTTCTGCGAAAAAACCTAAAGGGTCATTCTTTCTATATGTTAAATCACCAAAGGGTGCAGGGGAGAGAATTACTTTTAAAAAAGCAGAAGAGGCGGCAAAATACTTTATTGAGAATGCTTCTATTTCTGTGGTACCTTGGGATGATGCGGGAGCATATTTGAGATTTTCCGCCACATTTGAAGCGGATACACTCGAGGAAGAAAGGGAGATTATTAGAGAAATGAAAACGAGGCTTGAGAAATTAGATTTAACATTTTAATTTAATAAGGTAAAATTTTAACGACAAAATAAAAGCCAAAGGATAAATTTTTAAGCATAATCCTTTGGCTCTATATATCTTCTAGCAAACTTTCTTAAAACATTAATTCTTCTAGGGTATAAAAACCGGGTTGTCTATTTAATAACTTCTCGCAAGCTACTAAAGCTCCTTGGGCAAAAACTTTACGATCCTCTGATCGATGGGTTATCGATAGAGTTTCATGAGGCCCGAAAAAATTTACCGTATGCTCCCCTACAACAGTACCACCTCTTAAGGAATGCACTCCTAAGGCTCCCCTAATTCTTAAGCTTTCATCAGGATCCAAAGCTTCCAAAAGCCTGAATGCTGTGCCGCTTGGAGCGTCGACCTTATTCTTGTGGTGAGTTTCTGACAATTCTATATCCCAAGTTGGCCCAAGAATCGTTGGAATCTCTTTGATAATTCTTGCGAAAAGTGCAATGCCCAAAGAAAAATTGAAACTAACCATTAAAGGTATCTCTTGGGCTATATCTTTTAAAATATCCATTTCATCCTTACTAAAACCAGTTGTACCAGTGATAAAAGGGATTTCTCTATCCTTTGCCACTTTAGCCATGGCAAGAGCCATACCAGGACTTGAAAAATCTAAAATTATATCTCCCTGAGCTATGGGTTCTGAGATTTGATCTCTACCGATAAAAGAAGCTATTTCCAATGGTTTATTTGGGTTTTGGGATTTCATTTCCGCTGCAGTTTCTTCAATAGCTTTTCCCATTCTACCTTTTCCAGATACAATAATCTTCACTATATTAAGTCCATCCTTTCCATTTCACATCTAAGAATCTCCCTAGTGTCATCACCCATTGGACATAGTGGCATTCTATAGCCACCTACGCCCATGCCCATTAAGTTCATAGCCTCCTTAACAGGAATAGGGTTTACTTCAATAAATAGGTCATTTATAAGATGCATATAATCGATTTGGAATTTCCTAGCTTTTTCAATATTACCATCTAGATAATCTCTAACCATTTGATGAGTTTCTAAGGGCATAATATTAGCTAGTACTGAAATAACTCCTGAGCCACCAAGGCTAAGAATAGGAAGAATAATATCATCGTTACCACTCCAAATAGCAAAATCTGGAGTTATGAATGTTGAAAGCTTGGCCGCATAGCTCATATCCCCACTTGCTTCTTTTATCCCCACGATGTTTTTATGAAGAGATAAACGTTTTACTACATCTACAGGGATACTACAACCTGTTCGTCCAGGTACATTATATAAGATCATTGGAAGATCCACAGCGTCTGCCACATCGGCAAAGTGATGATACATTCCTTGGTTATTCGCTTTGTTATAATATGGTGAAATTGCCAAGAGCCCGTCAGCACCTAGGTTTTTAAAGCTCTGGCTTTTTTGAATTACAGTTTTTGTACAGTTGGAACCACTACTAGCAATAATGGGAACTCTCTTATTTACAACATCAACAGCAAATTTGCATATCTCATCATCCTCCTCGTGAGACATAGTTGGGGATTCGCTTGTAGTTCCCAACATCAGGATACCATCTGTTTTATTTGCAATGTGCCATTCCAAGAGTTCTCCGATTTTATCGAAGTTCACCGTTCCATCTGGGTTAAAAGGTGTTATTAATGCTACAATTGATCCTTCAATCATTTTCGTTCTCCTTTCAAGGTAATAAAAGTTATAAAGAGTTATAGAAAGCTATAGATCTAATAAAAAAACGTCTTCTGGGGTATTCCCAAAAGACGTTGATCAGCATGGTTCATCTGACTTTATCCTTGGGGCAAGAGAAAACTCACTGCCCTGGATTATGTATTTAATCGAAGGCGGTGTTATCGCTTACCGTGTTTTTTATCTGCAAAAGTCATAAAGTTTGTATTCATTTTTTCTTCTTTCTTATTTCTATTGTTGCTACTTTACAATAATTTTTTAGTCTTGTCAAGTCGAAAATCTATGTTTTCTGATTATCGTTAAAGGAGAAAAAAATTTCTAGTGTTAGTTTATAAGTGATAAGAGGTATAATAGACTTTGAGAGAAAGAGAGGGATTATGAAAAAAGAAACTATAAAAGTCAACGGGATGAGTTGTGCTGCATGCTCTGCCCGTGTAGAGAAAGTAATAGAAAAGATGCAGGGGGTCTCTGAGGCCTCTGTTAATTTAGCTACTGGAAAGGCTACATTAATATTTAATGAAAATGAGATTACATTAGAAGAAATTAAAAAAGAAATAATTAATGCTGGCTATGAACCTCAAGATATTAATCTGGAAATAAATGTAGATCTAGACCAGGAGTATAGAGAAAAAGAGACCCGAACACTTTGGAAAAAGTTTATTATTTCGGCCATATTTGCTTTACCACTTTTATATTTTTCTATGGTTCCAATGATCTCTGTTATCTCATTCCCATTTCCTGACTTCCTAAGCCCAATCTTTTATCCAGAAAGATATGCCATATTTCTTATGTTGCTAACGATTCCAATTTTGATTGTAGGTAATCAGTTTTATGTTGTGGGTTATAAAGGTATTTGGAACAGGAGCCCCAATATGGATTCTTTGGTTGCCATGGGTACAACAGCAGCTATTATATACAGTATTTATGAAGTTATAAATATATTTACAGGAAACTTAGATGGTAGTCCTCACCTATATTTCGAAACTGCTGGAGTAATTATCACCCTAATCCTTCTCGGCAGATTTCTGGAAGCTAAATCCAAAGGGAAGACCTCTGAGGCCATTAAAAAACTAATGGGATTAAGCCCTAAAACTGCACGAATTATAAAAGACGGAAAAGAATATGAAATCCCCATTAATGAAGTTGAGTTGGGACATAGAATTATAGTAAGACCTGGAGAAAAGATTCCTGTAGATGGAGTCGTTCTAGAGGGGAATACAAGTATAGATGAATCAATGTTAACGGGGGAGAGTATCCCTGTGGAAAAAGTACAAGGGGACAATGTCTTCGGAGCAACAATAAATAAAAACGGCACTATCCAGTTCGAGGCAACGAAAATAGGCTCCGAAACAGCTCTTGCCCAGATTATAAAGCTAGTTGAAGATGCACAGGGATCAAAAGCACCTATTGCAAGAATGGCGGATGTGGTTTCTGGGATTTTTGTTCCCATCGTTTTTGTTATTGCTTTGATTTCGTTTATTGGATGGATGTTAAGTGGGGAAAGTTTGGTGTTTTCAATGACCATATTTATAGCAGTATTAGTTATCGCCTGCCCATGTGCTTTGGGGTTAGCTACTCCGACCTCAATTATGGTGGGTACAGGCAAAGCTGCTGAATATGGTATATTGTTTAAAGGCGGAGAAGCTTTGGAAAGAGCACATCAAGTAGAAACTATAATTCTTGATAAAACAGGAACTATTACAGAAGGTAATCCGGTAGTTACAGATGTTATAGTTGCCAAAGGTGTAGACAGAAATGAACTTCTTCAACTTTCTGCCTCAGCGGAGAAAGGGTCTGAGCATCCATTGGCTGATGCTATTGTCAAAAGGACAGAGGATGAGAATATCTCTTTGAAAAAGATCTCGAATTTCATGGCTCTTCCTGGCAGAGGATTAGAAGCCCACATAGATGGAGACAAGGTTTTTGTGGGCAACACAAAATTAATGGAAGAAAAAGCAGTCTCAGTAATTGAGCTTGAAAGTGATTTTGAAAACCTAGCCCAAGAAGGAAAAACTCCCGTATATATTAGTATAAACGAAAGACTATCAGGAATTATTGGTGTAGCTGATATTATTAAACCTGGAAGTGCAAAAGCAATAGCTGAGCTAAAGAAAATGGGCTTAGATGTTATAATGATTACGGGAGACCATAAGAAAACCGCGGAAGCAATTGCTAAAACTGTGGGGATAGATCATGTTCTTGCAGGTGTATTGCCGGAAGGTAAATCGCTAGAAGTTAAAAGAATTCAATCAACAGGGAAAAAAGTAGCAATGGTAGGGGACGGGATAAACGACGCTCCTGCATTGGTACAAGGAGATATCGGTATTGCCATTGGATCAGGAACAGATGTGGCCATTGAATCAGCAGATATTGTTTTAATGGGAAATGATTTGTATGGTGTAGTTACGGCTATAAAACTTAGCAAGCGGACAATAAGAACCATAAAACAAAATCTTTTTTGGGCGTTTGGATATAATGTAATAGGAATACCCATTGCTGCTGGTGTACTATATATTTTTGGAGGACCTTTGTTAAACCCAATGTTTGCAGCGGCAGCTATGTCATTAAGTTCTGTTTCCGTTGTATCTAATGCATTAAGGATAAAAAACTTTAGACAAGACAAGTAGGTTATAGTTGAGTTATTATTTTGAATACGAGGAGGAAATAAAATGGAGGTTTTAAGAACAGCTATTGAAATGGAACGTGAAGGCGAAAGATTCTATTTAGAGCAAGAGGCTAATAATGAGAATTTTGGAATAAAAGCAGTTTGTAGGCTCCTTGCTAAAGAAGAAGCAAAACACAGGGAGATAATTGAATCAAAGATCCAGGGAAATCCTTCAGACTTAAAGAAGACAGATCTAGATAAGTGTATCAGAGAGATATATCCTGGTGATGAGCAATTTGAGATTGAGATAAAAGCTCAACCTGATCAATTTGATTTTTATAGATTAGCAATGGAAAAAGAAAAGGCAAGCATAGATTTCTATAAAGGGCTTTTAGAAAAGGCGGAGGAAGATGATGACAAAAAAATACTCCGTTTCCTGATAGAGCAAGAAAAGGAGCATTATAAACTTTTTGATGAAATGTCTCAGATGCTAAGAAGAGGCGATGAGTGGGTAGAAGCACCAGAGTTTGGTATAAGGAAAGATTATTAAACTAGGCATCTGGATGAATTAGCTTACAATTCTCAGGAGCAAGACACTCCCATAGTTCTTCTGGGAGTTTATCAGCAGTTTTATAATCGTTAATTATCCGGCCGTCGGACATTTCAATGACGCGGTCGGATTTTTCTGCGATATGACGATCATGTGTTACTATTAAAAAGGACATATCAAATTCTTTGTTTATGTTTCTGAGAAGCTCATATACCTGGTCTGCAGAATCAGAATCCAAATTACCAGTGGGTTCGTCGGCAAGGACAAGGTTGGGATTATTAATAAGGGCTCGAGCAATTGATACCCTTTGTTGCTGCCCCCCTGATAGGTTGGGAGCCATATTACTCATTCTATCAGCCAAACCAACTAACTCAAGAAGTTCCTTAGCACGATTTTCTTTTTTCCTGTCTGCAATACGTGTTTCAATCCAAGTAGGTAACAAAACATTTTCTAAGGCGGTAAACTCTGGCAGTAAATGATGAAACTGAAAGATAAAACCAATATTCTTATTCCTGAAGGCAGCCAATTCTGCATCATTCATTTCAGATAAATTTTTATCTTTGAATATTAAAGTTCCACGAGTTGGTTCATCAAGGGCCCCTAACATATTGAGCAAGGTACTTTTCCCACATCCCGATTGGCCTATTACACTGGAAAATTCTCGATTATTTAAAGTTATGGAAACTTGGTCTAAGGCGGTTGTGATAATGGTAGTTCCATATTCACGAGTAAGGCCTTCACCTCTTAATAATATTTTATCCATTTTTTATTGCCTCCATAGGGTTTAAGTTTGCTGACCGCCGGGCTGGGATTACTGACGCAATGGCTCCAGCTGCTGTAGCAATGCCAGCAAGAAGAAGTACATTAGACCATCTGTATGAAATATTGAATGAAAGCCCCTCTGCCGAATTAAATGCACTTAGTAATAGTATTCCTGCTATGACCCCAACCATTGACCCTAAAAAGCCTAAAATTAGCCCTTGGAGGACAAAGATACGACTAGCACTCTTCTTAGTTGTGCCCATAGCTTTTAAAATTCCTATTTCTTTAGACTTTTGTATTACCGATACAGCAAGAACGCTTGCAATTCCCAAAGTTATTGAAAGTATAACGAAAAACTGTATTGTGTAAGATGAACTGCTTTGGCTTGAAAGAGCGCTTAAAAGTTGGGCGTTTAGCTGCTTCCACTCATCAATTTTTACATTCCCCAATCGGGATCTCCAGTTCTCAGCTATGGTGTCAACATCAAATGGATCAGTAACTTGTGTTTCGATGGCAGATACGGCATCTCCAGTATTAAATAACTTTTGTGTTCTTCGTAAATCCATAAATAGCAAGGAACCATTTACATTTTCATTTTGTAGGTCAAAGACTCCTCCAACTATCAGGCGAACAGTACCGCTATTTGGTAACAACAGATTCACACTATCTCCTGTTTGTACTCCAAGATTTTCAGATAAAGTGTTGCCCATTAGAATAGTATTACCTTCAACCATAGGATTACCTTCTATCATTCTTGGACTAATATCATATATAGCATCTGCTTGCTGGAAAAATATTCCCTTTATCTGAACCGATTTATCCATACCTCCACTTCTAATTAAGGCAGTCCCTTGTAAAGTTGGTGAAACAGATGTTACAGTAGGGTCATTCTTTATTTCATCTACTAAGGGCGCCCAATTATCTAGGAATTGCCCTCCATCTGTAAGGTTTCCCCTGTAAAATGTAGAATTTGAAGGGTCTTCTGCCAAAGCTCGAGTAATATAATCCTCTTCGCTTCTTATGGTAATATGTGAGCTGTTTCCAATAGTTTCCTTTACCAAGCTATCTTGCAAACTTGTTATCAGGGAACCAAGAAAAATTTGAACTGCAACTCCAATTGCAATTCCAACAATTATAAAAATAGTTTGGCTTCGACCACTACCAATAAAACGGAGAGCCATTTTTAATTCGAAATTCAAGCAGCATCACTCTCCTTATATTTCTTTACAGAGTCCCCATCTTTTATTCCCGATTCAGGAGCGATCAGCATATCTCCTGGTTTCAGCCCTTTAAGCACCAGAATTTTTGCTGAAAGGGTGGGTTGAATGTCAATGGGAGTTTTTTCTGCTTTTCCATTATTATTAACCAGTACATAGGTCTTTACTGCCCCTTGGTCACCGATCTCCTGAATTAAATAAATTTCAGGGATGACTATGGCCTTATCTTTTTCTAATAACACAATTTCCAAATTAACCGTTAAGTTGGATGCTTGATAAGGAAAATCATTAGGCACGGCAATCCGGATCTCGAATGTACCTGTATTGCCATCTATTTGAGGAGTTATGCTATTAATCAAGCCCTTTGATTCGCCTTGCTTACCATCTCCCACTGAAATAATAACAGGCATATCATTTTTTATATAAGGAAAATATTTTTCGTCTAGCTCTGCTAAAATCTTATAACCACCAACACTGCCGATTTCTGCTAGAGAATCTCCGTTTCTAACATAATCTCCTGGAGCCACATAGGCTTTAAGTAGAATTGAATCCCATGGTACTGTAATTTTGTATTTATTTCTGTTATCCTGAGATATTTGCAGGTTTAATTGAGCTGCTTTAAGCTGTGATAATGTTGTTTCGTAGGCAGTTTTTTTAAGAAGCATATCGCTTTTAGAAATTGCCCCCTCGTTATATAGGGTTGATGCATTATTATAATCGGTTTTTGAAATTGATTGTAGGGAGACTAGCCTATCGTATTCACTTTTAGCAGATGCATACTCTAAACTGGCTTGATTTTCAATCTCTATCAATAATTCTCCCGAAAGAATAGGCTCTCCTGGGTTTACCATAATTTTTTCGACGGTTCCATTAACTTCTGCAACAAGAGTTGTTTCTTGTTCGAGGCCTAATTGACCTACAGCGATTATTTTTTCTGTATAAGGTTCCTCCTTTACTGAAAAAATAGGCAAGGGCTCATCTCTAGTAGCAAAAAAAACAATAGCTGCCAGCAGAATAACTAGGGCTAAGACAATCATTAGTAAAGCAGGTTTATTTTTAAAAAGAGTTGAAATCATTGAGCAATGCCTCCTATTTTTTTGTAATTAAAAGTAATTATCGAATTGATTCATTATAATTCTGAAATCATTATAACTATTAGACCAATTATACCCTAGTCAGGATGGAAATAACATGTAACTAAGTAAAAAAGTTATGCTATAATAATTAATAAATCAGACCATCTAAATAGGGGGAGTTATAGAATGTTGGAAGCCGATAATAAACAGCCAATAATAGAAATCAAACATTTAAATAGTCAGGAAACAATTAATCTTGCAAAGGAACTTTTAATTGAATATGAAGAAGCAGTTGGTGTAGATCTCTCTTTTCAAAACTTTCGAGAAGAGGTTAGCGGTTTGCCAGGAAAATATGGGCCGTCAGAAGGAGCTTTTTTATTGGCCTTTATTGGCGGACAATTAGCTGGGTGTGTTGCCTTGAGAAAGAATATGGACAAAATCTGTGAAATGAAAAGGCTTTATGTAAGAAAGGAATATAGACAGCATAAAATTGGTGGTTTGTTGGTTAAAGAGATAATTGAAGAGGCGAAGAAGCTGGGTTATGATAAGCTTCGTTTAGATACCTTGCCAACTATGAAGGCTGCTCAACGACTGTATGAAAAGTTTGGATTCAAGGATATTGAGCCCTATATATATCATCCTATGGAAGGAACGCGCTACATGGAGCTGGAATTAAAAGAGTAAAATTGCATGGGAATATAAGTGAATTACTTGATAGTTGTTGACATATGTCATTAACTCCTGTAGAATATAGTCATAAAGAACATATGACAGATATTAAAGGAGGTGTTATATATGGCTGGTAGAGATGGAACAGGTCCAGTTGGACAAGGTCCTCTTACAGGTAGAGGTATGGGTGTTTGCCCAGGAGCAAGACAATCACGATTTTCTTTTGGAAGAGGCTGCGGTATGGGCTTTGGCGGTCGAGCTAGAGCAGGACTCGGAAATCGCTTTGGCGGTTTAGGTTTTGGATCGAATGACAAAGAAATACTAAATGAAGAACGTGAGTTGCTAAAACAACGAATGGAACAAATTGACCGTGAACTGGAAGATTAGCATTTTGTCTAATAGAAAATGAAAATAGAAAACTCTGGGATTTCCTGGGGTTTTTTATTTAAATGTGTTCTTACAAGATTAAAAGCAGAGAATTTGTATCCACTGATTTGACAGCTTTTTCATCTTCCCCTATAATTAAACAAATGTTTTTATTGAAGGGAGAGGTTTTATGTTAGAAGAAATCAAGAAATTACCCCACAAAATTGTAAGGGAATTAGATGTAGACGTTAATCATTTAACTGTGTATATGGTGCAAGATTTTGGCCTTAAACTACTGAAGCAAATGGTAAGTTTTGGCTTAGATATATTTGGAGATCTGGGTATGGACGAATGGGGATTGGTTCCTCAAATCCGTCACGGTAACGTTTATTTACTCAAAGAAAGACATGGAAAGAAGCTAATAGGTCTTGCAATACTTATGAGAGACTGGGAAGATTTTCAAACCGCCTATCTATTTGACTATGCCATTGCTCCAGAATTTCGAGGTCAGAATTTAGGCTACCACTTTTTAAAAATTATAGCTGAAGATCTTATGACACAAAACTTCACTAAAATGAGTCTTACAGTAGATGTTGAAAATACAGCTGCTATCCGGCTTTATCAAGACAAAATAGGCTTTAAAGCTGTACATTACAAACAGCACGAGTACGGAGAAGGTCACGATCGCTATGAAATGGAATTAGACTTAGAAACATTTGTAAATAAAGTTGACTAGAAGGCTAAAATCAGCATACAAAAAGAATAGATAACTATTTTTTAAGAAAAGAGGCATAATTAAAATGGTGAATAACATTATGGATACGGCTTTGATTTTTGAAGGTGGAGGTATGAGGGCAAGCTATACTTCAGGAATCTTGAATAATCTTCTTGAAGAAAAACTTTATTTTAACTATGTTACTGGAATATCTGCTGGTTCAAGCAACGCTGTTAACTACCTATCTAGAGATACAAAAAGAGCTAAAAGATCTTTTGTTGACTTGGTAAAAGATCCAAACTTTGGTGGCTGGAATAAATTCATGAAAGGGCTGGGTTTTTTTTCTGCCGAATATATCTATGAAAAAACACCATTGAAGGGTGAATTGTTGCCCTTTGACTGGGAATCCTTTGAGAAGAATCCTGGACAACTTAGAATAGGCGCCCTTCACAGAGATACTGGAAAGCTTGTCTATTTTAAAAGACAAGATATATGCTCTTTGAACGATATGATGAAAATTGTTCGAGCATCATCCTCTTTGCCCTTTTTTATGCCCCCCACACTATATAGGGATGAATATTACGTTGACGGTGGTTTAGCAGGTGGCATTCCTTTGGATATTGCTCAGAAGGATGGCTTTAAAAAATTTTTTGTAGTACTAAGCCGTGAGAAAGGTTATTCAAAGACACCTTTGAAACACCCTAAAATTCTTCGGGGTTATTTCAGAAAATACCCAGAAATGGTAGAGGCAATGATTAATAGATACAAGATATATAATCAAACCTTGGAAGAGTTAAGAGAGTTGGAAAATGATGGTCGAGCATTCCTTGTTTATCCAGATCAGATGCCTGTATCAAGTAGAGAAGTAAATCCAGAAAAACTTCAAGAAAGTTACAACATGGGCTATGAGCAAGGCAAGAGGGATGTTCCTAAATGGCTAGAATTTCTTGAGATGTAAACAATACAGTGAGTATGTTATATAATTTATAAAATGGAGAAGTTTTTAACTTTTAATTTGGCAACGTTTATTATAAAGAGTTCTATATCCCAAATAAAGAGAGAAAAACACAGAAAGACATACCACAGTGGTTACTGCTATCATTATTGCGATTTGATAAAGAACAGCAGTAGAGGGGGATGTACCAGATAGTATTTGCCCAGTCATCATCCCTGGCAAGGAGATAATCCCCATTCCCAGCATAGAGTTCATAGTTGGAAGAAGGGCAGTTTCAAGAGCTTGATTGGCAAAAGGTAAGAGGATTTTTTTAGGAGAAGCGCCTATATTTAAAAGGGCGTTTATTTTATTGCCTTGGCCTTCGAAACTTTCGCGAAAAGTTTTAACTCCAAGAGTTACGCCTGTCATTGCGTTCCCAATCATCATACCGCTTAATGGAATTACATATTGAGGATTAAGGAGGCTTTCCCCCACAACTATTGCAATAAAGAAAACAACTACAAAAAGCCCGGAAAGGGATAATGAAAGAGCAATATATATCTTAAATTTTCCGTTAAGTGATTTGTTTCTTGATAGTACCCTATGAATAGCAAAGATGTTCATGGACAAAAAATATGCTATAACAAAAACTGGATGAGGATTTTCAAATATATAAGTAAGTATCCACCCAGCCAAAATAAGTTGAACTGTCATACGAAAACTGGCCCACAAAAGTAGTGTGCTTTGCTGAATGTTACTTTTTTTCATAAGCACAAGAACTAATAACAGCAATACGTATACTAAGGCAAAGCTAGTGATTTCAAGTTCTACGATTTTATTCATAACACACCTCAAATAGATCTTGAAAACAGGATATAATATTGTCACCAAACTTCTCTACCAAAGACAAATCATGGCTAACGATAATAGCTGTTATCTCTTTTTCGCTAGTAAAGTCTTTAAGATTAGATAATAGTTTGTTGGCAGTTTGGCTGTCTAATGCAGATGTGGGTTCATCTAAAATCAATACTTTTGGCATGAAAGAAAGACAGATAGCAATATAAATTCGATGCCGCTCTCCCCCTGAAAGAACTTGGCATATACTACTCAAAGGGAAATCCGCACAACAAAGCTCCAAGAATTCTCTCATCTCCTCTTCTGTGGGGACTGCCTCCTCACGATAGTCATAGAACTTCATAAAATTATCTTTAATAGTTCCATCAAATAGATAGACATGTTGGCTTACAAGAATAATCTCTCTTCTTAGATCAAGTACTTCTAGGTCATTATAAGGAACCCCATTATAAAATAACTCCCCTTGTTCTGGAGAAAGTGTAGCATTCATAAGACGAGTTAATGTTGATTTTCCGCAGCCACTAGGACCATAAAGAAAGGTGGTTTCATTCCTAGAAATTGCAACATCGGGGTAAATTCTAACTGGTCCATAGGTCAGGGTTTTAGTTGAAATAATTGTATCCATAATTTATTATACAATTTTTATGATGTCTATGAAAGCGACTTGTGGTAAAATGAAGTAATTCAAAGCAATCTTCTATAAAAATAGTGTGAGATTAATGAGCTAACAACTTTTTTAAAATTAAAAAAATTGATTTCCTTGACAAGAGGTAAAGGACCATGTCATAATCGTACAAACAACGAAGGAGCAAATACCATGAAAAGTCTTAATGCAGTTTTCAACTTTTACTATTTTAACTTTACCTTTGGTAAGGTGAATTTTAGTTGAGCTGCAATAGGGAAAAATTAGAACCATAGAATTTTACTATTCGTACCCTGCAGTGAGACACACTGTAGGGTTTTTTAGTTTCTCAAAAGAAAATAGGGGGAAAAAATAATGATTGTCATCTTAAGAGAGAATTATGACAAGCGGCAACTTGAAGATTTAAAGAATTGGCTAGGTACGAAAAATGTAATGGTTCATGTTAGTGAAGGTTTAAACCACACTATACTTGGGCTGGTAGGTGATACTTCAACCATTGATCCTGATTTAATTCGAGCATTAGATATAGTTTCTGATGTTAAACGTGTTCAAGAACCATATAAGAAAGCAAATCGTAAATTCCACACAGAAGACACTATTATAGATGTTGCTGGAGTTAAAATTGGGGGCGGTAATTATCAATTGATCGCCGGTCCATGTTCTATAGAATCAGAAGATCAGATTTGTGAGATTGCTAGAGCCGTTAAAGCATCAGGAGCTACAATACTTCGAGGTGGAGCTTTCAAACCAAGGACATCTCCTTATGATTTCCAAGGTTTAAAAGAAGAAGGGTTGCATTTAATGCTTTTAGCAAAGGAAAAGACAGGACTTCCCATCGTAACAGAAATAATGGATGCTTCTCACCTTGAACTTTTTGAAAACGTAGATATGATACAAGTTGGTGCACGAAATATGCAGAATTTTGAACTATTAAAGGCTTTAGGAAGAGTAGACAAGCCAATACTACTTAAACGAGGCTTATCAAATACATTACAGGAGCTTTTGATGAGTGCTGAATATATAATGGATGGAGGAAACAATCAAATAGTATTATGCGAAAGAGGCATAAGAACATTTGAAACTGCCACAAGAAACACACTAGACGTTTCTGTAGTTCCATTGCTAAAAGAATTAACACATTTGCCAGTAATGGTTGATCCCAGCCATGGCACAGGTATTGCGAAATTAGTGCCACCTTTGTCTATGGCAGCCACAATTGCAGGGGCTGATGGTGTGATGATAGAAGTTCATAATGATCCTGCTCATGCTCTTTGTGATGGCCCTCAATCTCTTACACCCAAGGAATTCGATGAACTTTCGAAAAGACTTGCAGCGATATTACCATTGGCTTGGAAAAGAGGAGGCCAGCAATGAAAATTGGAATTGTGGGTTTAGGACTTATTGGGGGATCTTTGGCAAAATCTATAAGGAAGAACACTGAACATAGTGTTTGGGGGTTGGATAAAGACCCTACAATATTAGCCAAAGCCAAAATGCTAGGGGCAATTGACAAAGAATTAGAGCCCCAAGACTTAGCTAAATGTGACCTTTTGATATTAGCCATATACCCTGAAGATCTTTTAAGCTTTTTAAGGGAAAACGGAGAATTGCTGAACTGCAAAGGATTGGTAATGGATTGCTGTGGGGTAAAAGAAGAAATATGTAAGGGCGCTTTACCATTGGCAAAGGAATTTGGTTTTACTTTTGTCGGCGGCCACCCAATGGCAGGCCTTGAATTTTCGGGTTTTGATGCATCAACAACATCTTTGTTCCAAAATGCTTCTATGATTTTCACTCCCTTGTCTGATATTAAGATCACTCAGTTAGAATTATTGAAAAATTTATTTCTATCTATTGGATTTTCTCATATAGAATTATCCACACCAGAAAAACATGACAAAATTATTGCTTTAAGTTCCCAATTGGCCCATATTGTTTCAAGCGCATATGTCCAAAGCCCATCTGCTTTGGATCATTCGGGATTTTCTGCAGGAAGCTTTCACGATATGACAAGAGTTGCCGAACTTAACGAAACCTTGTGGACACAACTTTTTTTTGCCAATCGAGAGAATCTTATCGACGAAGTAGACGGATTAGTTGACAGGCTAAAGGCATATAGCCAAGCATTGAAGAATGAGAATAAAGACGAGCTTGCTGGTCTTTTACATCAAGGCAAAATTCGAAGGATACAGTTGAAGTAAAAAAACGAGGGGAGAATTAAAATGACGGTTATGGTATTCCCTAATAAAATAGATGGAAGGGTAAAGGCTATACCTTCAAAAGCCCATGCCCATCGCTTACTTATTGCTTCTGCACTATCTCAAGATAAGACATTATTAAAGCTTGGAGAAAGTTCTTTAGATATAGAGGCTACTATTGAATGTCTTATAGCAATGGGAGCAAAAATTGAAGAAGAAAATGGTGCTCTTAGTGTTCAGCCAATAATGGTGAAGGAAGAAATACCGCTGCTTGACTTTAAAGAAAGTGGTTCAACTCTGAGGTTTCTTCTACCTGTAGCTGCGGTTTTGAAAAAGGAATTTTCTGCCAAAGGGGCTGGGCGATTACCAGAGCGTCCTTTAGATGACCTAATAAGAGAAATGAAGAAAAAAGGTTGTAATTTCTCTGCCCAAAAACTGCCCTTTCAAGTTGAAGGCAAGCTTGAAGGTGGGAGATATTTTTTACCAGGAGATGTCTCTTCACAATATATTAGTGGACTTTTTATGGCCCTACCCCTAGTAAAGAAAGATAGTCTAGTTAACCTTACAAGCGAATTAGAGTCGGAAGGATATCTTGGATTAACCTTAGCCGTTCTTGAAGAATATGGGATATCGATAAAAAGAGTAAAAGAGGGATATAAGATTCCTGGCAACCAGAATTACCATACAAGTGGTGAAAAAACCGTTGAAGGGGACTGGTCAAACGCTGCGTTTTTCATTGCTATGGGAGTTTTGGGAGGCCTTGTAGAAATAACAGGCCTTAATAAAGATTCATTGCAACCTGATAGAGAAATCATATCAATTCTTAAGACAATGGGAGCAGACATAGGGGAAAAAGAGGATGAATTTATTTGTAAGAAGAGCTCCTTAAATGGTATTCGAGTAAATCTCTCTCAGTGTCCAGATCTAATGCCAATTGTTGCAGTTTTGTTATCAGTTGCAAAAGGGAAGTCAGAAATAACTGGGGGCAAAAGAATTAGATTAAAGGAAAGCGATCGTATTGCTGTAATGGCAAGAAACCTAACAGCTTTAGGAGCCAATGTGGTAGAGAAAGATGAAGGTCTGGAAATTATTGGTGTTGAAAGTTTAAGAGGAGGTCCTGTTGTGGGAGCGAATGATCATAGAATAGTTATGGCTATGGCAGTGGCTTCTGCAATTTCAAAAGGACCCATTCTTATTACAGATCATGAGGCAGTTAACAAATCATATCCAGGATTTTTCCGAGATTTTGAAAAAGTAGGAGGAAAAGCTAATGTCATTTAGTATTGGAACAGCCTTAAAAGTTACTCTGTTCGGTGAATCTCATGCAAAAGCATTGGGTGTAGTAATTGATGGATTACCTTCAGGGGAGAAGATCTCTTGGGAAACTGTTAATAAAAAAACACAGAGGAGAGTACCAGGTCTTCAAAGCTACACCACGGCGAGAAAAGAAACTGATGCATATGAAGTCCTGTCTGGAATCAACAACGATATAACAAATGGCGCACCCATAAGTGCCATAATAAGAAATCGTGATTTTCGATCGGGGGATTACGATAATCTTCTTTATACCCCAAGACCTATGCATGGTGACTATCCAGCTTCGATTAAGTATAAAGATGGATATTCCGGGGCTGGTGGAAGTTTTTTCTCAGGAAGAATGACCGCTCCATTAGTTCTTGCAGGGGCAATTATCACAGACATCCTAGAAAAAAGAGGGGTAAATATAGGAGCCCACATTTATTCTATTGGAAATATTAGGGATACTCCTTGGGATCCAATTAACCTCTCAAGAGACAAGCTGGAGTTGATGAATGAACAGATTTTTCCCGTCGAATCAGAGGAAAAAGGTATAGCTATGAGAAATGTAATTGAGGATGTTCAAAAAGAAGGAGATTCTATTGGCGGGATAGTTGAATGTGGTGTGGTTGGACTTCCAGTTGGTTTAGGGGAACCTTTTTTTGAAGGGCTAGAAAGTCTTATTTCTCAAGTTGTTTTTTCCATACCAGGGGTAAAAGCAATCGAGTTTGGCTCAGGCTTTGAGGGAACTACCATGAGAGGAAGCCAACACAATGATTCTTTTAGATTTGATAATGAAAAGAGTAAACCTATAACTTCCACTAATAATCACGGAGGGATATTAGGCGGATTGAGCACGGGGATGCCATTACTTTTTAGAGTTGCTTTCAAACCTACTGCCTCAATTTCTATGGAACAAGATACAGTAAACTTAGAAACTGGGGAAAACGTAAAAATACAGATCAAGGGAAGACATGATCCATGTATTGTACCACGAGGAGTTGTTTGTGTTGAAGCCGCAGTAGCTATTGCCATTACAGATTTGATGATAAAGGGGAAGATGTTATGAGTATTGAAGAAAAAAGAATGGATCTTAATGAGCTAGACGAGAAAATGGTAGACTTGTTCCAAAAAAGAATGAAAATTGTATTAAATATTGCTGAAGAAAAAGGCAAAGATAATATACCCGTTAAAGATCAAGGAAGAGAAAGAGAAATACTTGCCAGAGTAACTAATAAATGTAGCGATGGTTTAAAAACATACTGCAAAGCACTTTACTTAACTCTTTTTTCCTTAAGCAGAGCATATCAAAAATCATATTTATCTCAACCGTCTCCACTTACTGAAATGATTAGAAAATCTCGAGACGAAACGCCTAAAGTTTTTCCTAAAAATGCGGTGGTCGCTTGCCAAGGCATAGAGGGATCATATTCACAAATGGCTGCAGATAAACTTTTTTCTATGCCAAGCATCATATATTTTAATACATTTGAGGGAGTATTCAATGCGGTGGAAAGTGGCCTTTGTAATTATGGCTTACTTCCAATTGAGAATAGTACTTCAGGTTCAGTTCCACAGGTATACGACTTAATGAAAGAGAACCATTTTCATATAGCTAAATCTTTGAAATTAAAAGTACAGCATAATCTTTTTGCAAAAGAGGGGACATCCCTTAATGATCTTAAAGAAATACTGTCACACCAGCAAGCTTTAGATCAATGTTCTGAGTTTTTAAAAACATTAAAAGATGTAAAACTGAAAATCAGTGAAAACACTGCCATGGCAGCAAAAACAGTTGGAGAAAGTCAAGAAAGCCATATTGGAGCAATTTCATCTGCAAATTGTGGACCTCTTTATGGGCTAAAAGCCATCCATACTCAAATTGAAAATCATGGCAACAACTATACTCGTTTTATATGTATTTCAAAGGACTTGGAAATCTATCCAGATGGCGATAAAATTAGCTTAATGCTGTCTGTTCCCCATGAGCCTGGTGCTCTATTCGATCTACTCTCAAAATTCGCTGCTAATGACATAAATGTTTCGAAAATAGAAAGCAGACCGATAGCTGGCACCGATTTTGAATTTATGTTCTACTTCGATCTTGAGGCCAACGTCTATGAAGAATCTGTGATAAAGTTAATGGGGGAATTAGATGAGTCACTGGAAAACTTTGAGTTCTTAGGTTGTTATGGGGAGTAGTGGGATGAAGATATGGGTTATTAATGGTCCGAATCTTAATTTACTGGGGCAAAGAGAGCCAGAAATCTATGGTTATAAAACTTACGATAATTTAATAGAATTTATAGAAGAGGAAGCATACTCCTTAGGAATAGATGTAGAATGTTTTCAATCCAATCATGAAGGGGCAATAATTGATTGGATTCATGAGGGGATTGGTAAAATTGATGGTTTGATAATAAATGCTGGAGGGTATACACATACTAGCATTTCCATTATGGATGCAGTAAAAGCATCAGGTATTCCTACCCTAGAAGTTCACATTTCAAATCCCAAGGAGCGTGAGGACTTTAGGAAGATGTCTTATCTAGCTTTAGTTGCTACTAAAACAATTGAAGGAAAGGGTTTCGAAGGCTACAAAGAAGCACTTGAATGGTTTAGTTTTCAAATATATAATTAGAAGGTATAATTGACCTAATCTAATACCTTGAATCAGAAAAGAGGGTGTTCATATGCATAAAAATCAACTGCTGTTTGTAATTGGATTAATTTTTGCCGTCATCGTAACTGTATTTGCCATGGCAAACTCAAAACCTGTTGCCATTAATCTTCTTTTTACTAAATTCGAAGCTTCACAGGCCCTGCTTATTTTCTTTTCTGCGGCATTGGGAGCAATAGTAGTTACATTTATGGGCCTTATTCGGCACTTTAGATTAACTGGGGAGGTTCGTTCTTTGAGAAAAGAAAATGAAAAATTGAGGAATCAAATAAAATTCAATGAGGATGAAAAGAAACACTCAACACAAACAATTCCCCAAGAACCTGCAGTAATAACTTCAGAGGAGGTAGTAGTTGAAAAAACAGTCGACTAGAAGAATGGTTAACGGGGGACTGCTTCTTGCTTTAGGCATGGTACTCCCTTTTTTAACGGGACAAATCCCAAGTATTGGAAGTAGACTTTTACCAATGCATATACCGGCTCTTTTAACAGGATATATTTGTGGCCCACTATATGGACTTTTAATAGGATTTATTCTTCCCGTTTTCAGAAGTGTAGTTTTCGGAATGCCGCCAATGTATCCCATTGCAATAGCAATGGCTTTTGAGCTGGCAGTATACGGCTTAGTTGTTGGATTACTGTATAAAGTATTCCCTAAGAAGACCTTATACATTTACTTATCATTGGTAATTGCTATGGTAACTGGTCGAATAGTCTGGGGCTTGGCTTCTTATATCTTATTTGGCCTTGGGGGTTCTACCTTCTCTGTGGAATTATTTGTGGCAGGAGGCTTTATTAACGCTTTACCTGGTATTTTGATTCAACTACTAATAATCCCGCCAATTGTAGTGCTTCTTAAAAAAGGCAAGGTTATAGATGAATAACAAAGAAAATGACTTTATTTCATTATGTAAAAAAATCGATGAAATGATGAAAAAGAAAAAATCCATAATTCTTGCCATCGATGGGCCCTGTGGATCAGGTAAAAGTAGTTTAGCTAAAAGGCTAGCAGAACATTATGAAACTCAGATATTCCAACTTGATGACTTTTTTTTAACACCAGAATTAAGAAACGATGCCAGATTAAAAGAGCCTGGAGGGAATGTTGATTATGAAAGGTTTTTTCGAGAAGTGATACAAGGCATTAAAAGCAAAAATAGTTTTTCTTATTCTAAATATAACTGCAAAAATAATACTATGGAAATAAAGGAAGTCGATGGTCCAAGGCCATTAACTGTTATAGAAGGCTCCTATAGCCTTCATCCATATTTAAGAGATGCCTATGACCTTAAAGTATTTCTTACAGTAGAGCCTGAAGTTCAAATAAAAAGAATATTCTTGAGAAATGGCGAAGCTGTAGGCCTTCGTTTTATGGATCTTTGGATTCCTCTCGAGAACTTATATTTTCAAGAACTCTCTATTAAAGAAGTAGCAGATATAGTCCTAGACGGAACTATAGAAGCGCGTTAAAGCCAGAACTTGATTTAATTGTTCCGTCGGAGTAGACCCACACAGCCTCAGTATCACAACGGCTTTCAATATATGATATGCCTTCTTCAAAGGACATATTAAAAAGTGCTGTAGAAAGAGCGTCACCCATACCTGAGTCTGGAGTTATAATAGTTACAGAAGCGAAATAAGCAGCAGGTAAAAGGGTTTCCGGATCAATTATATGATGATAACGCTTTCCATCCACTGTATAGTATCGAAGATAGTCTCCACTAGTTACTAAAGACTTCTCTGTAAGATGGGTAACAAATAAATCTTTGACGTCACTATCTCGATCAGGGTTTTGGATTCCAATACTCCAAAGTTTTTGATCTTCTCCTTTATATCCAAGAACTCTAATATTCCCGCCTACACTAATAAGACCATCATTAAAACCCAGACTACGTGCGAATTCAGATATTCTCTCAACAGAATATCCCTTGGCAATTGCACCAACATCTAGAAGCATATCTGGATCTTTTAAGAATACAGTTCCAGCATCTTCATCAATTACTACATCCTTAATGTCACAATGCTCATTAGCGGCTTCTAATAGGTCCATAGGAGGTATTTTTGCTTTCAGAGGGTCAGTCTCTCCTCGTCCACGATAATCGTGCCACAAGCTCAATACTGAGCCAAAAGCAACGTTTACCTTGCCATCGGTTTTATAATAAGCTTCTTTGGAAAACAATAAGAGATCTATAATTTTTTGGTCTACAAATACAGGGGATTTTCCTGCCTCATCATTGATGGTCTTCATATTATTTAAATCAGGGTAATCATTATAAATGTCGTATAGTTGATGATAGATTTCTAATTCATCATGTATCATTTGAGAAGTTTCCTTGAATTCCTCTTCTGTTGCTGTGTATTGTATCAGTACCGTTGCAGTATCAAAAAGATCAATAAACTGGCCTTGCCTTCGCTCTAGGGTTGATGTTTCCTGGGAACAAGCTGATAAAAAGATAATAAGAGAACACATTAGCAGCAAAATAGAAATCTTGTGGAATCCTTTTTTAGTCATATTTAAAACCTCTCATTCAATTTACAAAGGGATGGGAGGGCGTAAAGCATCCTCTCATCCCTTGAATTATAGTGCTAAATCTTAGTAACTGCTATTTTGCCGTATCATATGCCTTTTCAATAACATTTATGAATGGACCAATATGTACAGTAACACCAGCGGAAAGATCCGAATCTGCAGCTAGACCATCATCAGTCATTGCTATTCCTTTAACTTCATCTACAGTTTTACCAACTACATAATCAGCGAAGAAAGCTGCTTGCTCATTCCATTCTTTTCCTATGCTGGAAGGACCGTATTCTTTCATGCCATAATCGTCACCTAGCTCGTTCTTGGTTGGGAAAGGACCAGCCAAATCAGTTGTGAATGCGCCAGTAGTATCAAATCCGACATTCGTTTGAGAACCATCAAGGATACAGCTAGTGATAACACCATCAGCGTCAAAAGTTACTGCAGCATACATGGAATAAGCTTGAGCATTTCCTGCCTCTTCCGCTGTAGCATCTACAGATTTGTCCATAGTGGTCATAACGCCAACACCAATCATATCTTCTGCAGAAGCACCTAAGTCCTGAGCATTATCTACTGCTTTTACAATAGCTTCAAGGTAAGCATCTACTCCCATAGTTACAGAAGCTGTTAGGTCTGAATCTGTTGGATATCCTTCATCATCAACTGCAATGGCTTTAACATCATCTGCTGTCATGCCTATTACATATGAGGATAATGCGTCTGATTGCTCAAACCATTCTTTTCCGATAGCTGAATTGACAACCATTCCATAATCCGAACCAAGTTCTAATTTTCCTAAGAATACAGAATCCATAGGTGTAGTTATTTTTCCTGTATTATCAAACATAATCTTTGTTTGTGCAGCATCGATGACACAGTTGGTAATAACCCCACCTTCATCTACTGTAACAGCTACTATTTCAGAATAGGCCTCAACAACTCCTTCTTCTGCACCAGCAGCAACGGATTTCTCTGCAGTAGTCATAACTGCTAGACCTGTCATTACTCCAGTTGTACCTTCGTCCGCTGGTGGTTCTGCTTGGCCACCGCAGCCTGCAAAGGCCATAAGAATTAGGGATAGAACTAAAACCAATATTAATCTCTTCTTCATAATACTCCTCCATTTAAATATACATCTAAAACAAAAATACATCTTAAAAATCTATTTATCAACGTTATTCGTTGTTAAATATAAAATAACCAACTTCATTCTTAAATCTATCTTATTAGTCCTGTTAAAACAAATCCCAAAATAGTTCCACTCATAATCCAAACATAGTTTTTTATTGCCCCGTTAAAGGTGATTTCTTTATTTTGTACTTTAAAAAAAAATTGGATGTTCCTTTGAACTGGAATAATTGTCAATAGTGACAGTAGACCTAAGGGCGAAATCATTTTTGCAATAACCATTACTATAAGAGCTATATAAGTTACATAGTATATACCGGCGAAAAGGTAAAGGGATTTATCCCCGATATAGTAGGGCAAGGTATATCTTTTTACCCGAATATCTCTTTCTAAATCACAAATGTTGTTTGCAAGCATTATGTTTGCTGTTAGGCAAACTGGTGTTATTGAAAGCAAGAGCAAGTAGATAAAAGGTACTACTTTTAACTGCAAAGTAATTATATCCCATTCTATTCCTAAATTTATATAAGTTCCATCAGGCATATTTATATAAAGAACTAGGAAGGGGATAAAGAATCCGTACAGAACTCCTGAAAAAACTTCTCCCCAAGGTTGTCTAGAAATAGGAATTGGGCCATAGGTATAAAAAACTCCAATCAAGAAGCAAATAGCTCCTGTTATTAATACCACAATATCGGTCAAAATAACCAACCATAAGCCAAAAAAAATACTGATTGCTAAAAGAATGAAAATAATGGCTTTAGCACTAGATCTTTTAAACTTTAAGTTTACATTATTACTTTTAGTATCGATATAGTTATTAATACTAGTAGTGGTCAAATCGAACAAGAACATCCCAGCAAAAAAAATCCATGTCAATTTCCAATTCAGATCAACCTTAAAAGAAAAAAGATAAGAGAGGCTAAGGATAAATGCGAATACACTTGTAATTTTCGTTTTAATTTCTACATATTCAAAAAAATTTTTAATCATTCTAAAATACTCTGTAAGCTTTATCTAAAATATCTTGGAGCAAAGCCTTTTTTTCTGCTGTTGCATCAAGGGATTTTATTATTTTAACGGCTTTTTCATAGTATTTTTTAGCCATCATCCTTGTATAAAGAATACCCCCTGTAGATTCAACAAACTTATTTATATCTTTTCGAGTTAACATACCATCAATAGCAGATTTTTTTAGTTCTTCTTTTTTAGCAAAAGCATGTATTAAAGGTAGCGTAATCACATTTTGTTCAAAGTCTGACTGAACAGGCTTTAGGGCAACATCTTCAGTTGTTTCAAAATCCATGCAATCATCGGTTAGCTGGAAAATCATTCCTATATAACGACCTAATTTTGAGTATTCTCTTAGGATTTCATGTGGGACTTCTTTTTCCATAATAATTGCACCAATATGAAAGGCAGCTTCAAAAAGTGCCGCTGTTTTTCCAGATATGATTTTAAGATAACGAAAAACTGATAAATTGTAGTTGCCATTATTAATATGTTGTCCTAGCTCTCCCAAACAAACTCTGCTCATGTAGTCTGGCAAAGTTTGATCTTTATAATTATCTCTGTCAGATACCGATGAAGCTGTTTTTAAAGCAATGCATAGTAGATAATCACCACATATAACAGCAGTACGCTTACCATATTTTTTTTGAAGAGAGTGTTTGCCTCTTCTTAAGTCAGCATTATCAATAACATCATCATGGACCAAAGTGGCCAGATGAAGTATTTCAATGGCTGATCCAAATGAAATTCCATCAGGGTGAACCAAATTATCTTTATCTAAAGCACATGTTAACAAAGATTGGGCTCGAATCATTTTCCCTGTAGATGTCGCTAAATAACTGGTATAATCTCTTACAATCAAAGGAGACGTGGACAATGTTATGTCCACGTTCTTCTTCAAGATTTCGAAAGCATCATCTATGCTAATTTTTGTTTGTGCATTTAATTTATCTAAGTTAAGGTTTTCATTAGTCATGGTAAATATATAACTTCCTTACAAATCCGAGTTTTTTCCATTGTTTGCTTATAGCTGGTATTACCCAGTAATCAAGCCCTAGAGTTTTACCGCCATTAATAAGTACTGCAATTGCTGCAAATATCATCCAGAATGTCGATAAGTATAATCCGGTGGTACATACAAACATAAACTGTAGAACGAGTGATAATAACGAAGCTGGCAGCGTAAATAGACCTAATATTAATGCTATTCCGATTAAAATTTCTGCCACCACAATACCAGATTGCATGAAGACTTGAAGGCCGTCATTAGTAAGAACTTGTGTATCAATAAACCAGTTCATTAAGGGGACATCTATCTTAAATGCTAGGTCGGTTAAGGTAGATTCAGCCAACTCTTTTCCACTAACAAATATTGTTTGGAATAATCCAAGGAAATCCCAATTGAAAATAACAGTTCCTGCAGAGCTTACTGCATCACTTGCTGCATCTGTGGCAGTCGTTGCAGCATCTGTGCCACCCTCGGCCCATTCTCCTGCAGCGTTTAAAATACTATTGTACCAAGCAGAGGCCCCACCAAAGAATCCATTTAACATAGGTACGTTTAGCCATTCTTCCATAACCTTTACTATACCTTCATACAACCAAACCATACCCAACCAGACCCTTATGGGCATTAACATAAAGCTAGGAGTTCGGTTTGAAAGATGTCCTCCCACAAAGCTTCTTTTATTACGTATGGTGAAAAATTCGTGATTTAAATAAGTCCAAACTTTGTTCCAACCCAGAATTTGCACGAAATAAATCATGTTAATAAGGTGTTTGGCGAACATAGCAAGGAAAGAAGGTAAATTGACCATAAAGTTTGGAAGTCCGACTCTTGCTACTCCGTACTTACCACCTACGCAGACCATGAATCCATGGAAGGAAGGCTTATACTTCTTCATTTCACCTTTACCAGTTATGGCTACCTCCATGTTATGAGCAGCGGTTGCTGCGCTGTGTTCACAGTTTTCAACTACTTGAGGCACCGGGGTGTCTTCTCCTTCAGGTGTGAAGAGAAGGTTATCACCTATAACATAAATACTTTCGTCATCTAGTGAGCGGAGGTACTGATCAGTTTCAAGCCTTCCTCTTTTAGCTGATGCAAGGGCCTTAGCAGCTTCCCCAGTTATGTCAGCACTTTCAATTCCTGCTCCCCAAATAACGATGCCTGCGGGGTTTCGGCAAACCTGATCATGACATTTGGTCTCTATGTAATCAGGGCCAATAGCAATAACATTTGTCTCAAGGATTACATTTACACCCATTTTTTTCAAACGTTTCTCAACTTTGTTTGAAAGAGCGGCGGGTAAGTTAGGTATAGTTCGGTCTAATATATCAATAATAGAAATAGAGACTTCATCAGGGTTTATTTCATAATTACTGCAAGCAAATGGGATGTATTCAGCTAACTCACCAGCCATTTCTACTCCAGTAAATCCTGCGCCTACAACATAGAAAGATAGCATCTTACGTCTTTCAATTTCATCAGGAGTTCTACTTGCTTCAATAAACAAGTCTTCCATTTTATGGCGAATAGCTATGGCATCATCATAGAACCAAAGAGTATTAGCATATTCCTCAGCACCCTTTACACCGAAAAATGTTGGCTTAGATCCTGCCGAAATAACTAGATAATCATAAGGGTAAGCTTTTAGTTTTCCTTGAACTTCTTTTTCTTCAAAATTAAACGAGGTTATTGTGTCTAAAACCACGTTAGCTTTTCTTCCTGCAAAAATCTTTTTCAGGCTGACTCTAATGGCGTCTTCCTCTACTCGATGTCCACCAACTTCATGTAATTCTGTTAACATTACGTGGTATGGGTTTTTATCAATTATGGTAATGGTGACATCATCGTTTCTTTTAAATTTTTTTGCTAACTTTTTTGCTGTAAGAATACCTGCATAGCCAGCTCCAACAATGACAATATTTTTTTTCATTCTTTGCCTCCCTTTATAAAAATGTTACTAATTTTCTCAGAGTATTCAGTTTATGTCAAGGTTAATTGATGCAATCCATGAAAAATACAAGCAAATCCTTCAATATCATTAGAATTATCGACAAATGTCGGAAAAGCTTTACATTTCAATGGAAAATATAATAATTATAAACAAGATATTGTTATTATTTCCCCTTAAAGCTGGGTATAAACATTTTACAAGCTTATTTAGGTATATAAATTATGTACCATTATTATTTTAGCATAAGTTGCTAATAAGGAGGATATAGAATGGCTATTAAAACTGGTAAAGAGTACGTTGAAAGCTTAAGGAAATTAAAT